>JAUWMR010000059.1 GCA_030613055.1 Desulfobacteraceae bacterium | reverse complement strand
CTTTTTTATATTTTAAACATTAGCTGTTTAAGATAAGTAATTGATTATAATATTTAAAATACGCCGGATTGGCTCTGCCGCACCCCATAGAAGCTGATCTCCGACAGTAAAAGCAGCGACATATTCGGGACCAAGCAGCATTTTTCTTAATCTACCTACTGGAATTCTCAGGGTGCCATTAACTGCGGCAGGGGTTAAGGATTTAAGGGTCGATTCCCTGTCATTCGGGATCAGTTGAATCCACTGGTTGCCGTTTTTAATGATCCCGGCTATCTCATCAAGGGACACATCCCTGTTTAATTTTATTGTCAGCCCCTGGCTGTGGCACCGCATGGCGCCCACGCGAACACAGACACCGTCAATAGGGATTGGCTTTTCAGTTTGCAGGATCTTGTTGGATTCCACGAATCCCTTCCATTCTTCCCTGGTCTGCCCTGATTCCATGGCAGAGTCGATCCACGGAATAAGGCTCCCTGCAAGTGGCACTCCGAAATTGTCAACGGGAAAGGTTTTGTTTCTGAGTTGTCCTGTCACCACCTCATCGATTGCAATTGCAGTTGATGCGGGATCATCGAGAAAGGCGCCGGATGCGTCAGCGAGGACCCGCATTTGCGCAACCAGCTCTTTCATGTATTTTGCACCCGCACCTGAGGCGGCCTGGTAGGTCATTGAAGAGATCCATTCAACAATACCAGAGGCAAACAGCCCTGACAGGGCCATGAGCATAAGGCTGACCGTGCAGTTGCCTCCCACATATGTCCTGATGCCAGAGGACAGACCGGCGTCTATGACCGGCAGGTTTACGGGGTCCAGGGCAATGATGCTTTCTTGGTCCATACGGAGAGTCGAAGCCGAGTCAATCCAGTAACCCTTCCAGCCGATTTTTCGCACTTCCGGATATACCTTTTTTGTAAATTCTCCGCCCTGACAGGTAACAACAATATCGAGTGAAGAAAGAATGTCAATGTCATAGGCGTCTTTCAATGGTGGAATATCAAGCCCCACATCGGGACCTTTTCCCCCTATGTTTGATGTAGTGAAAAAAACCGATTCATAATCCTTAAAATCATTTTCCTCAATCATCCGGCCCATGAGAACCGATCCGACCATACCTCTCCACCCGACGAAGCCGATTCGTAACATAGCATCCTCCGTAAATTATGTCATAATCCCAATATCTGCGTCATGGCCCTTGAGACCGAATCGTGAATCACCAGATCGGCCTCACTATCAAGTGGAGTTTGATCCCTGTTTATTATAATCATTTTCGTCCCACTCCGTACTGCCTGAACCGGCACAGAGGCTGCGGGATAGACAACAAGTGAGGAGCCTAAAACTATACAGAGATCGCATTCATTCGCATGGGAGATAGCCCTTGCCATTTTGTCCTCAGGCATGGCCTGTCCAAATGAGATGGTGTCCGGTTTTAGAATACCTGAGCAATCGTCACAGTAGGGCACTTTTGTTCCCGAATCCAAACGTCTTTCTATTTCCTCCCTGTCATACTTCTTCCCGCAACTCAAACAGGAGACCGAGAATGCAGTACCGTGAATCTCAATTATTTTTTCAGGTGAGTTGCCTGCTTTGTGGTGTAGGTGATCGATGTTTTGTGTAACGATAGCCAGGAGCTTACCCATTTCCTCAAGAACACGAATGGAAATATGTGCGCGATTCGGTTGCGCGTCCTTCATGGTTCCATAGAATTCTCTGCTCATTTCCCAGTATTTTTCACGTGCCTTTTCATCTGACAGGATTTTCTGAAAATAGAAATCAGAAGGATCATATTTATCCCAGACGCCCCCCGGGCTTCTGAAGTCGGGGATGCCGGATTCGGTACTCAATCCTGCCCCGGAAAAGATCAGTATCTTTTGTGCGTTGTCCAGAATATCCGCTGCTCTTGCGATCAAGTCATCCATCGCGCTTCTTCACCGTTTGCTTGTTAATAACTTAGGATTTCTTTATCAACCTTTTTTCTAACCCAAACGGACAAACAGGTCAATCCTTGAACAATAAAACAGGTTTTTCTTGACATGTACATGATTTTTATTATTATTTTATATTAGTAAAAGTTATTGGATCATCTCCAAATTGGTTGGTGATTCTGAGAGGATTCAAGGGGCCAAGGGTTCAAGGATTCCAGTGAAATGCTCTAAAATTATAAAGAATTGATGGTTTGGCAAAAGTCTTATCGGCTATGTCTCGGCATTTACAAGATAACAAAAGAATATCCCCAAAGTGAAAGATATGGTCTGACTTCTTAAATGCGGCGGGCAGGCTTCAGTCTTTAACCTAAATACCTGAGTTGTTACTAAACGTGATGAACCCTATTATATAGGTCCGCAAATACGATACCATAATAGGAAGGGAGTCATTATGAAAAGAGCACTTGCTATCTTTGCAGTTTTTGTTTTTTTCTTGTACCTGGACACAGGCAGTTCATTTTCAGGGGGAGCATACAAATGGGTTGATGAAAACGGTGTTGTTCACTTCAGTGATTCCCTGGAAGACAAATCAGTTGTGAAAGACAAAAAAGTTGAACCGCGATGGTTTCCTGAAAAGCTGAAAGATCAAAAGGAACTTGAAAAAGAGTTGAAAGATCGTGAAGAAGAAAAGGCAAATATTAAGGAACAGAATACACGTATACTTGAAGAATATGGAAAAGGGTCAGGGGAAAAGGGCAGTGAAAATGTCTCGCAGGGTGGAGAAGGGGAAACATTAACCCCGCAAGCATATCAAATGACGCTGGAGGAAGTAAAAAAGCACAATGAGGAAGTAAAAAAGCGCAATGCGGGAATAGAAAAGGAAAACGAGCGCTTAAAGAAAGAATATGAAGAGAAGATGAAAGAAATTGAAGCCCATAATGCAGAAGTCATAGCGCGTAATGCCCTTGTTGAAAAAGAGAACAAGAAAGCCCAAGATGCCTATGAGAAAAAGCTCAGAAAAATGGTTGAAACTGATTCAAAAACCAAAAAAAAGCGTTCAAGGCGATCCCGACGGAAGGAAAAAAAGGAGACAGCTAACGAACTTGTACAGGAACAATACAAAAAAGAACTTGCGGAACTTGAAGCAAAGAAGTCTGAAACTGAACCAAAAGAAGAGCAAAGCCAGGCGAAATGGTAATCGGTCGGCAATGGATGATTGATATCATTCAGCCTTAAAAGGATGCAGCCTCCTGGCGATTCATCCGATTTAATCATAAGGATTATTTCATGTCATAGTGTATTCCTGACCGGAATACAGGTTTAGAATCATTCAGTCTTGCCCATTCACAACATCCCTAAAATCTTGCGGAAGAAGATAAGAAAAAACCTGAGATATACGCTAAAAATAACTGGAAAAACAAAGAAAAATTTTGAACCTGTGTGGTTACAAATAGGGCAGCCAGAGGAGAAGGGCATTTAGATGAAAGGACTCGTTGTACGTTGGTTGATACTGACAGTGGCAATCATACTTGCTTCATACCTTATAGATGGTATCAGGGTGAGCGGGTTTTTATGCGCATTTTTCACGGCAGCAGTTTTAGGAATCCTGAACGTATTTTTTCGTCCGATCCTGATTGTTTTGACACTCCCTATTAATATATTATCTCTTGGCCTTTTCACATTTGTCATAAACGCATTGTTGTTAATGATGGCATCAGGCGTTATTTCAGGGTTTGAAGTTCGCGGTTTCTGGTCCGCAGTATTTGGTTCTCTGATCATAAGTATTGTAAACTGGATCCTGAGTTCGTTTGTAAACGACCAGGGAAGGATAGAGCGGGTAAAATATGACTACCTTGATTTGGAGAAAGGGGACGATGATACCTGGGAATGATCTATAAATGAGACGGAGTTTAAAGTATAATTAAAGACGGGATTTCTCTCCGAGCCGTAGGCCAGAGACCAGTATCACGTGTTAATTAGGGGGTTTACCCAAACTTATTGAACAGATACAATATATTATGACCGGAAAACCAAAAGTTGTTGTCATTGCCGGGCCCACTGCCAGTGGAAAGACCCGGTTCGGCGTGGAACTGGCCCTGGATTTGGATGGGGAAATCATTAACGCTGATTCCATGCAGGTCTATCGAGGGATGGACGTAGGTACGGCCAAGCCTACGGCTGAGGAAAAAAAGGGCATTCCGCATCATATTATAGATGTTGTAGATCCCGACGAGGAATTCAATGCTGCCATATATCGTTCTATGGCTCTTTCAATTATTGGTGATATCCATTCACAGAAGAGGACTGTTTTTATAGTAGGCGGCACCGGACTGTATATAAAGGCCTTACTGGGAGGTCTTATTGAGCTCCTTCCAGCAGATCCGGATTTGCGGAGGTCGCTTCATCTGGAATGTGAATCGCATGGGTCCTACCTGCTCCATGAAAGGCTAAGACGTCAGGATCCCCGGCTTGCAGACACGATACATCCAAACGACCGGATTAGAGTCATTAGAGCACTTGAAATGATCCATATGTCTAAGTGTCGCCCTTCCTCCCTTATAAGGGAGCACGGTTTCAGGAACAGGCCTTTTGACGCGCTGAAATTTTGCCTCAGAATCGACAGGGAAGAGCTTTACAATCGTATCAACAGGAGATCTGTAGCTATGGTGGAAGCAGGTCTTGCGGAAGAGACCGAAAATTTGTTAGGCAATGGATATTCTCCCGGCCTGAAACCGATGAAGGCCATTGGATACAGACATATGGTCAAGTATTTAGAAGGGGATTGGTCACTTGAAGAGACAATACGTAACCTTCAGAAGGATACAAGAAAATACGCCAAAAGACAGTTGACATGGTTCAGGGCTGATCCGGATGTTATGTGGGTCGCACCTGAAGATTTCAATGTAGTTGAAAATATGATAAAAGGATTCCTTTCTAAAACCGTTTGACATGTAATTACATATTTTTCTATTTAATTATGATGGACTCGTAAAAAGTCAGAAAGCACACGTTTTCGTCATTCCCGCCCCGCATCAAGTGCGGGATAAACTACAGCGGGAATCCAGTAAATTCAATGCGTTCTGGATGCCGGTCGCAGATCTCGTGATCAGCGGGGATCAAGTCCGGCATGACGATTTCGAGACTTTTTACGAGATTGTCAATTATGATAATAAAAATTTCAGGTGAGTAGATGAATAGAAAAAGAGAAAGTATTACGACTATAAAGGGCGGTAAATCGCTTTTTGTCTTTTTTCTACTGTGGTGTTTCTTCATCGTAACAACTCTGTCTTTCGCCGGAACAGGAGAAAAGCCAAACGAAGTCCTCGCTATTGGATCAAGTGTCGTTGTGGGCGGAAATCTGGCATTAGCAAAAGAAAGAGCCATATCGCAGGCACTGAAGAAAGGTGTGGAAAATTATCTCCTGCGACGATTAGGGAGTCTGGACACTTTGAATAACTTCCAGAGGCTTGCCCAGGAGATTATCCCGAGGGCTAAAGAAGAGATTGAAAATTTCAATATTTTGGCGGAATATCAAATTATAGATCAATATAAGGTTCTCGTACGGCTTAAAATCAATGAAAAAGTTATTGATGATAAGTTAAGAGAGGCAGGGATTATTCTTACTGAGGGGCCACCCATTAAAGTACTCTTTCTTGTTTCGGAGACAAAGGGAGGGGCCGTTACTTACTGGTGGAAAGATCCGGGGAGCCCTTCAGCCCTGGGCCCAACCGAACTCGTCCTCCACAATGTATTCCAGAGACGGGGGTTCAGTCCGATCAACCGGACGTTAGGCGTTCCAGAGACTCAATTTTCTGATGACATGAGGTCTTTTAATCTTAATGATAATGATATTTTAAGGTGGGGAAAGCTCTTCACTGCCAGTGTCGTGATCTATGGCCAAACAGGGATCAATGAGGAAGAGGGGGTATCCATTAACCTCAAGGCATTTGATGTTAAGCAGGGCATCATGGTTTCCCAGGAATTACAGGTCGAGCTGATTGAAAAAGGGCCGGACGGCAATGAAGATATCATAACATTACTCGAAAAAATAGTCAGCGGTCTGGTCGATAGAATGGCCCCGGCCATTTTTCGTATGGCCGCAGTGGATCATGAAAAGGCCCAACATATAGAGATTACACTGATAGGATTGAATAATTACAGGCAGTTCAGGATCTTTCGGGATTTTTTAAAAAGAGATGTGGCCGGTGTAAAATCTGTTAAACAGATCAGGGTCAGGAGGAATTCCATATCAATTGCGGTTGAATTTCAAGGAGATAAGTACCGGTTCCTTGATTGCGTGCTGAATCATGAAAACATCCCTTTTCCATTGAGTCTTTCTGAAACTGAAGAAGGAAAAATTCTACTCAAGGTAGAATCGGATATGTCGCAGGATTAAATGACCATTCCTAATCTATTTTCACAGATCAATGAATATGTTTTTTTGGTTACCGGTCTTTTGACTATTAGTTCCGGATTGCATTATATGCGTTACTGGTTCGGGATGATGAGGGAGGAGTCTCAGTCTCAATAAGAATACGGCTTGACATAGAAAATAGGGATTGGTAGGTAGAAGAAACACAGGCACGTAGCTCAGGGGGAGAGCACTACCCTGACACGGTAGGGGTCAAGGGTTCAAATCCCTTCGTGCCTACCAGGAAAGCCAAGGGATTGAGGCGATTGTCACAATCCCTTTTTGTCATTTCTGGTATTGTTTTTACTTGCAATTAGTTCTGTTATTGTTTATAAACACACCACTTTTCTGGAATAAATCGCTTTAATAGGCAGCGTTTTATATATAAATTACTCCTTATGAGCTAAACCTGAGAGTTACTTACTGCTTAACCGGTTTACAGTATTTTGTTCAGGCAGGGTTTTAGGAGTTTAACTGATTGAAAAAATAGAGTTTTTTTGCTTAGAGGAAAAAAGAATAGAAGTTTATCGTAAATTGGATTGTTGAGAGAAAAAAATGAGGCATCCGTGTAAGTAGATCACTTACTTCCGATGCCTTATTTTCTTTTGATGGTTAACACAATGAAAACCTTCACAATCAATCTGAAAAATCAGCCTGCTCAGGAAGTTCAGGCGGAATCCCTGTCTTCTCTTGAAGCCATGCGCCATTTGAAATTGAAAGGGCTTGAAAGGCTTGTTGCCGTAAAGGTTGATGGAGATATTTGTGATATTTCAAGCCAGATAGAGCCCGCTTCGGAACTGGAACCGGTTTATATGGATTCTGAGGAAGGGCTTGAAATCCTGCGTCACAGCACATCCCATGTGATGGCAATGGCTGTAAAGGAGCTTTTTCCTGGAGTAAAAGTGACTATCGGCCCGGCAATAAAAGAAGGTTTTTACTATGATTTTGATTACGAACGTCCCTTCAAGAAGGAAGACCTGCCTCAAATCGAAAGAAAAATGAATGAAATCATCAAACAGGATCTTCCATTTGTTAGAAAAGAGATGATAAGCGCCGAGGCAATTGATTTTTTCAAAGGCCAGGCCGAGGACTATAAAATCGAATTGATAAACGATCTGGGTGTGGCTGAGGTTTCTCTTTATACCCAGGGAAGCTTTACCGATCTATGCAGGGGTCCACATGTGCCATCAACCGGAATGATCAAGGCATTTCATCTGACCAAGGTGGCAGGTGCATACTGGCGGGGCGACGAAAACAGGGCCATGCTAAGCCGCATATACGGCATAGCATTTGCCGACAAAAAGAGTCTAAAGAAATACCTTCATAAAATAGAAGAAGCCGAGCGGAGAAACCACGCTAAACTTGGCCCCCAGCTTGGGCTTTTCAGTACATATAACGAGATTGGCGCCGGCATGATCGTATGGCACCCAAAAGGAATGATGCTCCGGCATATATTAGAAGAATTTGAAATAAATGAGCATTTGAAGAGGGGATATGAACTGGTCAAGGGTCCTACGATTTTGAAGACTGAATTGTGGAAAAAGTCCGGGCATTTTGAAAATTACCGTGAGAATATGTATTTTACGGAGATTGATGAACAATCCTATGGCATCAAGCCCATGAATTGTCTTGCCCATATGCTTATTTATAGTTCCAGGATCAGGAGTTACAGAGACTTGCCCAAGAGGTATTTCGAATTGGGCACGGTCCATCGCCATGAACGCTCAGGGGTTTTGCACGGGCTTTTCAGGGTCAGGGAGTTTACCCAGGACGACGCCCATATTATCTGCACGCCGGAACAATTGAATGGAGAAATAAAGGGTGTGCTTGATTTTGTGGAAGACATTATGGATATCTTCAAGTTCGATTATGATCTGGAGATCAGCACGCGCCCGAAGAAATACATAGGTTCCGATAAAGATTGGGAATTGTCTACCAATGCCCTTATCAGGGCAATGGAGGACAATCATTTGCAGTACGACATTAATGAGGGAGACGGGGCATTCTACGGTCCAAAAATCGATGTTAAATTAAGAGATGCCCTGGGAAGACAGTGGCAGTGCGCAACCATCCAATGTGATTTTGCGCTTCCCGAAAGATTTGATTTGGTGTATATTGATAAAGATGGCCAGAAACATCGGCCGGCCATGATTCATAGAGTGATTTTAGGTGCAATTGAAAGGTTTATCGGTATACTCATTGAGCAATACGCAGGCGCATTCCCCACCTGGCTTGCACCTCTGCAGGCCGTAATCATGACGGTTACAGATAGAAACATTCCCCATGCTGAAAAACTGTTAAAGGCCATGTTCGATGCCGGTATCAGGATTAAGGGCGATTTCAGAAACGAGAAGTTAGGGCTAAAGGTTAGAGAGGCCCAGATGCAGAAAGTTCCTTATATGCTGATAGTCGGGGACAGGGAGTGTGAAAATGAAGGAGTAACTCCAAGACAGAGGAGCGGGAAAAATCTTCCTTTTATGACCGCCGTGGAGTTTGTTGAACTGATTCATAAGGAATGCGAACAAAGGAGGTAATCACCATAGGAAAAAAATCTGATGATGTCAGGGTAAATGAACGGATTCAATCAAGGATGGTCAGGCTAATTTCCGGTGACGGGACACAGCTTGGGATACTGCCTGTTCACGAGGCCCTGAGAGTGGCACAAGATGAAGGCATGGATCTGGTAGAGGTGGCACCCAATTCGGATCCACCTGTTTGCCGGATAATGGACTATGGCAAGTTTAAATATGAGACGAGTAAGAAGGTCCAGGAGGCGCGAAAAAAGGGCAAGGCCTCCCAGCTTAAGGAAATAAAGCTCAGGCCGCATACAGAAGAGCACGATCTGGGCTTTAAGCTCAGGAATATCAATAAATTTCTGGACAATAAAAACCGTGTAAAGGTGACTGTCTTTTTCAGAGGCCGGGAAATGGCCCATATGGATGCAGGCGTCGATATTCTGAAAAGGGTTGCAGAAGAAGTGAGCGAGAAAGCCAGTGTTGAACAGGAACCTACGCGTGAAGCAAGGAATAGAATCAGCATGGTCATTGTCCCCAAATGAATGGAGCGGATGACTGTAATCCCTGGTACGTTGTTGCCAGGAAGCTGAATCTTTAATAATGCATTTCGTATAAACATGCAAGAAACAAGAGAGTGCAACCTTTCTTTCATAAAAAGGATACACTCAAGTCATTTTGCCGCAAGGAGGTAGAAAGTGCCAAAGATAAAGACAAATCGTGGAGCAGCCAAGAGGTTTAAAACCACTGGCACAGGTAAAATTGTCAGAAACAAGGCCTTTTCAAACCATATGCTTACGAAAAAGGCCTCGAAAAGGAAACGGAATCTGCGGAAATCAGGTCTGGTTGACGCAACTAACAAAAAGCAGATAGCCAAGCTTATACCATACGGTTAAGGTCAGGGAAAAATTGGTGATTATTTCTGCCAGGGAAGAGTTAATTAAGAATATTAAATTGAAAATCATTGTCTGGAAATAAAAGAGGTTATGAGATGCCAAGGGTTAAGAGGGGCTACAAAGCAAGGAGAAGACGTAACAAGGTATTGAAAGCCGCGAAAGGGTTCAGGGGCGGTCATAGTAAACAGTTCAGGACCGCGAGCATTGCCGTGGACAGGGCAGGAATGTATGCATACAGGGATCGGAGGAACAGGAAAAGGGATTTCCGCAGGCTCTGGATAATACGTATTAATGCCGCCGCACGGGAGAACGGTTTGTCCTACAGCAAGTTGTTGGGCGGGCTTCACAAGGCAGGAATAGAGCTGGATCGTAGAGTACTTGCCAATATGGCTGTTCACGACCCGTCGGCCTTTTCCCAGTTAGCGAGCATGATTCAATAGCCTGCCTTTGATTGTTATTCCTGCCTAACGATTGGACGCCTGGCCCGGCAACAAGATCATCAATATAATCATGTCTTTTCGAATCGTAGGATATCGAGGTATTGCAAATCGAATTGAGACTTTTTACTTCGAAATTCCTTGTTCGACCTGCCCGCCTGCCGCCCGCCTGTCGGAGTGAAGTGTAGATCCCGCTATCGGGGCCGTACTGCGGGCAGGGACGGCAGTCGTCAATAGTTAGGGCAGATGATCAAGCTTTATTCACAAAAGAGACTAAGTTGAGAAATGAAAGAACAACTCCTTGAACTTGAAAAGAAGGCGCTAAAGGAACTTGCGGCGGTCGGTGACCCCGGTGGACTTGAAGAGTTCAGGGTAAAATATCTTGGCAAAAAGGGGCTGCTTACGGGTTTTATGAAAAAAGTGGGCGCACTGCCGCCCGATGAGCGGCCCGGAGTTGGCAAGATGGCCAACTTTATTAAAGCGAACCTGTCCGAATACATTGATCAGGCGCGTGGCAGGATGGCGCTTAAAAAGGAAAAGCGGGTCTCTTTTTTTGATGTAACACTTCCTGGCCGAGAACCACTTCGAGGACATCTCCATCCAATAACCCAGGTAATAAGAGAGGTTTGCCAGATCTTTTCCAGGATGGGATTCAGGATAGTAAAGGGGCCCAATGTTGAACTGGATTATTACAATTTCGAGGCCCTCAATATTCCCAAGGATCATCCTGCAAGGGACATGCAGGATACCTTCTATATTTCGGAAAATGTGGTCCTGAGGACCCATACCTCCCCTATCCAGGTTCGTGTTATGGAGGCCCAACAGCCTCCGGTAAGTATTATCGCGCCCGGAAAGGTTTACAGGAGGGATTCGGACGTCTCGCACACACCTATGTTCCACCAGGTTGAGGGGCTTTTAGTTGATAGAGATGTAAGTTTTGGAGATCTAAAGGGAACATTGACAAGTTTTCTCCACCAGATGTTCGGGAGCGACACTGCATTAAGGTTTAGACCCAGTTTTTTTCCTTTTACAGAACCGAGCGCTGAAGTAGATATCCAGTGTGTCATGTGCGGTGGGGAAGGGTGCCGGACCTGCTCCCATACCGGCTGGTTGGAGATCATAGGCGCCGGCATGGTGGACCCGGAGGTGTACCGGTTTGTCAATTATGACCCTGAGATTTTCTCTGGATTTGCATTTGGCATGGGCATTGAGAGAATCGCCATGCTAAAGTATGAAATAGATGATATCCAGCTCTTCTTTAAGAATGATATGCGGTTTTTGAGACAATTTTGAGAATAAGCGCCTAAAGTGCGCTAAAGTGCCTCACGCGAACTAAAGTTGTATCTGCCCCCATCGAGAGAAGAGGCTGGAATCCAGAAAATATAGTATGCCAAGGCACTTACCTATATTTGTTGAACAGTTACTTTCTATTGAGTAGTGTCAATGAAACTGAGTTATAACTGGCTAAAAGATTACGTGGATATTGAAATGTCACCGGATGAGCTTGCCCACTTCCTGACTATGACAGGACTCGAGGTTGAGGGCGTGGAGGCTGTTGGGCAATCTCTTGGAGACATCATTGCCGCGAAAATATTAGCTATTGAGCCTCATCCGGAGGCTGATCAGCTATCCCTTTGCCAGGTGGATAAGGGCGGGGAACGGCTTCAGGTGGTTTGTGGCGCTCCTAATCTGGAAACAGGCTTTATGGTTCCCTTAGCATTGCCGGGCGTGAAACTCCCGGATGGGACCGTCACTAAAGAAACCCGGATAAGGGGAAAAACATCAACTGGCGTGCTCCTGGCAGAAGATGAAATGGGCCTGACAGATGATCATACAGGTATTATGATCCTTCCTGCGGACATTGCACCCGGGGCATCACTAGATTCTATGCCATCTCTTTCCGACTGGGTCCTTGACATTGACATAACACCCAATCGCCCTGATTGCGCTTCTGTAATTGGTATTGCCAGAGAAATTGCCGCGGCCACCAGGCAAAAGGTAAAGTGGCCTGAGACGGTCATAAAGGAAAGCGGGCCGGATATTAATGACCTGACAAGCATTACCATTGAAGACCTGGCCGGTTGCCCTCGTTACGCGGCAGGTGTTATACAGGATATCCGTATAGGATTGTCTCCATTCTGGATTAGATATAGGCTTTATCTATCAGGAATAAGAAGCATTAACAACCTTGTTGATGTGACAAATTATGTAATGCTTGAAATGGGCCAGCCCCTGCATGCCTTTGATTACAATCGACTGAGGGAGAACAGGATTGTGGTAAGGCGTACAGAAGAAGGAGAAATCTTCAGCACTCTTGACGGAGAACCCCACACGCTCAACAGAGAAATTTTAATGATTTGTGATGCGGATCGGGCCGTGGCCATAGCTGGAATTATGGGGGGGCTTAATTCTGAGATTTTTGCAGGGACACGTCATGTCCTTTTAGAGAGCGCTTTTTTTGATCCCATAACAATTAGAAGGGGTTCAAAGCGTCTTGGTCTGTCTACAGAGGCATCCTATCGTTTTGAAAGGGGTGCGGATATCGGTGGTGTTACAACTGCACTTAAAAGGGCTATTTCCCTTATTAACAGCCTGGCAGGCGGAAAAACAGCCGCAGGTCTAATTGATAACTATCCGAAACAAATCACTTTCCCTCGTATTGATCTCAGAGTGGATAAAACCAATCGAATCTTAGGCACCTCGATTTCGCGGGATGTCATTGGTGGGTATTTTAAAGCGCTGGAAATGGAAGTTGAGAATATAAATGAGAATGAGCTGAGAGTACAACCGCCATCTTTCCGCGTTGACATAACACGGGATGTTGATCTAATGGAGGAAGTGGCAAGGCTTAGCGGGTATGACAACGTCCCTATCACCTATCCAAGTATAAGGCCTTCTGAAGAGGGGGATGCACCGGAACTTGTACTGAGGGACCAAACGAGGACCATTATGGCTGGGCTTGGTTTTTCCGAAATCATCACCTACAGTTTTGTCTCTCCTGAATCGGTAAACATACTTGGCGCAGGGAAAAATGACTCCCTGAGGTCTTTTGTCAAGCTTTTAAAACCTCTTACCACTGAGCAGTCCGTTATGAGAACCGCCCTGATGCCGGGCCTTCTGGATACGGCAAGGACAAATATCCTGAATAATGAAAAGGACTTAAAGCTATTTGAATGGGGAAAGATCTTTATCCGAAAGAAGGGGGACCAGCTACCCTTTGAAAATATCTCCTTAGCGGCATTGATGTCGGGTCCATTCCGTCAGAAACAGTGGTACTGTGATGAGAGATTTGTGGATTTTTATGATATTAAAGGTGCGGCAGAGGCCGTTTTAAAGGGTCTGGGGGTGCAAGAATTCCTTTTTGAGAAAGGAAAAGTCTTTCCAGGGTACGATCCGGATATTTCGTCAGGCATCTATTGTGCCGGTTCCCTTGTCGGACGGTTAGGACAGGTATCCTATTCGGTGATGGAGTCATATGACATCGAAAAGGTAAATGCCTATGTTTTTGAACTCGATATCGATGCCCTTCAGGAAAACATTTCAAGGAAAAAGATATTTCAATCCTTTGCCAAATTTCCTGCTGTTTACAGGGACATTTCAATTATTGTTAAACGGGAGCTTGAAACTAACAAAATTATAGAAGTTATAAAAAGGGCTGGTGGTGACCTGGTTGAAAGCATACAGGTCTTTGACCTGTACGAAGGTAATAAGATAGACTCTTCCGAGAAGGCCCTGGCTTTTAAGATCTGTTACCGCTCAAAACACAGGACCTTGGATGGCAGTGAAATGAATAAATTGCATGAGGCTGTTATTGACAAGATTAAGAATGAGACAGAGGGCAGGCTAAGGGAGGGCCGAAAAAATGGTCCGGATTCCTGATGACAGGCGATATTTCCGTATTGGTGAAGCAAGTAGTATAGTAGGTGTTGAACCTTATGTCTTGAGATACTGGGAGAGTGAATTTTCCCAGATAAGGCCGAAGAGAGCCGATTCAAACCAGAGGACATACCAGAGAGAGGACCTCGAACTCCTGCTTGAGATAAAGAGACTGCTTCATGAAGAAAAAATGACTATTGAGGGCGCCAAACAGCGCCTGAAGCTGAAAAAGGAGACAAAACTTAAATTTGATTCCTCAACTTTAGAAGACATTAAAACCGAACTAACCGAAATTATTAGAATACTCTCATAAGATAAGACACTATCCTATGCTCAAAGGACTGAAACCGCCGTACTCCAGAAAGGCAAATGTCCAACCAGGAAGCTGAGTTTCATCCAGCGATTCTCAATCTATACGACTAAATGGATGGAGAAATATGACAGAAAATCTGTTCAGTTTTGAACAGGGACCTATCAGACCCCCAAATGAGGCGCGAAGCCTTTTGTTGAGGTTTACCCGAAATTGTCCCTGGAATCAGTGCCTTTTCTGTCCGGTCTACAAAAATAGAAAATTTTCTTTAAGGACTGTGGATGAGATCAAAAAAGATATTCAGACCGCCAGGGACATGGCTGACGACATCAAGGCCGTCTCATGGAAACTCGGTTTCAGTGGCGCGATTAATGACCAGGTAATCAGCCATATACTAAACATTTCCGGGCACAGCCAGGGCTATCAGAGCATTGCAGCTTGGCTTTACTACGGGACAGGGTCCTGTTTTTTACAGGATGCCGACAACCTTGTTATGAAGACCAGGGATCTGGTGGAAGTACTCAAATATCTCAGGGAAAAATTTCCAGAAATTACCCGGGTTACAACATATTCAAGGTCCCGGACGGTTGTCCGTAAGTCGGTGGATTCCTTGAAACAGATCAGGGAAGCGGGCCTGGACAGGATACATATCGGGCTTGAAAGCGGCTATGATCCGGTGCTGAAGCTAATAAAAAAAGGGGTAACCTCTGCCCAGCATATCGAGGCAGGGCAGAAAGTAATTCAAGCAGGTATGGAACTGTCGGAATATATCATGCCCGGGTTGGGGGGGCAGGAGATGTGGAAGGAGCATGCAGTTGAGACGGCCATGGTTCTTAACCGGATCAACCCCCATTTTATTCGTCTTCGAAGCCTCAGAGTCCCCAAAAAGGTTCCTCTTTATGAGAAGGTGAAGGATGGTACCTTCACCATGCAAACAGATGATATGCTGGCAGATGAAATCCTGCTTTTTATCGAGACATTAGAGGGGATTACCAGTACGATAACCAGCGACCATATCATGAATCTCTTGGAAGAGGTCTCCGGCAGGCTGCCAGAAGATAAAGAAAAGATGTTAGATGTGATTCGCAAGTACCAGGAACTCCCGGAATCCGATCGCCTTATTTATAGGGTTGGTCGTCTTGGGGGGGCATACAGATCCACAGATGACCTGACGCGTGATCCTGCGACCTATGAAAAAGTTAAAAGCCTTTTACAGGATATCCAGGCGAAAGAGGGTATCCACGGCGTTGAAAAGTTCATTACGGATATGGTTGACAGATATGTGTAAGGATTGATGATTGATGATTTATCCGCAGTTATTGTGGCGGATTGACGATTGAAGATTGGGGATTTGCTGCGTAGGGATTTTTCCACAAATCGTCGATATATCTTTAAACTTGCAACGGAACTACTGTGTTCAATGAGTTATTATCCGATATTTCTTGATTTACAAGGCAAGACTGCCCTTGTGGTAGGTGGAGGAGCTGTTGCAGAGAGAAAAATAGAAACCCTGCTGGGTTTTGGGGCGTCAATTTGTATTGTTACCAATACATTAACTGATAAGCTTAAGAGATTAGTTGATGTTGGAAAAATACGCTGCACTGGGAAAAAATTTATTAGTGAGCATTTAAAGGGTGTTTTTTTAGTGGTCGCGGCCACTGATGATAAAGAGCTAAACCACAAAATCAGTCAGGCTGCCAGAGAAAAGGGGTTGCTGATAAACGCGGTCGACCAGCCTTCGGACTGCAATTTTATTGTCCCTTCCATTGTCAGGAGAGGGGATTTAATGATTGCTATATCGACATCCGGAAAAAGCCCTGCCCTGGCAAAAACCATAAGAAGGCAATTTGAAGCACAATTTGGCAGTGAATATGGGGCTTTTCTGAGCCTGATGGGCCGCCTGCGCAAGGAGATCCTTATAAAAGGTTTTTCTCAAGAAGAAAACAGCCGGATCTTCCATGAAATCGTTGATTCTGATATTCTGGAAGCCATCGTAAAAAATGACCGGGACCAGGTGATATCTATACTCAATCGGATTCTCCCTGATGATTTTGAAACAGGAAAAATGGATTTAAATGATATAGTCTTTAAGAATAAACTATTGGAATAATTCATTATGACCTTTTTGTGGTTCAATCTTGCTCTTTTTTTTGAATTACTCGCAACAGGCGGGTTTATTGTCTTTATTATTAAGCAGCAAAAGTGGGTATTTAAGTATTCCTACCGGATTCTCGTGGCCGGGTTTATCTGTCATACTATCTTTTTGGGCTGTTATTACTGCGCATTAGGAACGGCCCCTGTCCTGGATCTCAAATCAGCCCTTTCTTTTTTTTCTTGGAGTATTATCTGTGCATACCTGGTTTTCCAGATAAAATTCAGGCTTATGGTTTTAGGCTCATTTGTTGCCCCTTTTGCAGCCTTCTTAATGATTATCTCATCCATCATGCCCTGGTTTGAGGGGCAGGTCAAACCGATATTCAAGAGTCTGTGGCTTACTGTTCACGTGGGTACCGCATTTATGGGCAATGGCCTGTTTGCCATCGCCTTTTTGGCCGCAATAATGTATCTTATCCAGGAGCATCAGATTAAGCACAAGAAATTTGGCTCCTTTTACGACAGGCTTCCATCCTTAGCCACGCTCGACTCCATCAACCACTATTCATTAGTATCTGGCTTTCCTTTTCTGACCGTAGGGATGATTACAGGCTCGGTTTACGCGCAATATGCCCTTGGAACTTACTGGCAATGGGATCCTAAGGAGGTGTGGTCCCTGATAACGTGGCTTTTTTATGCGGCCCTTCTCCATGAAAGACTCGCGGCAGGGTGGCGTGGCCGAAGGGCGGCTGTCCTCTCCATCATCTGTTTTTTCATCCTGATATTTACATTTATCGGGGCCAGTTTCTGGTTAGGCGGTTACCACAGCTTCAGCAGCATGGGGAGCCGATAGATACATGATTAAAATCATTAATATAGGCATGAACCACGAAACAGCTCCGGTTGAGTTGAGGGAGTGCTTCGCAGCGGAGGTTGGGGGGCTGGTAAAGGCACTTACTGCCATGAGGGAGCTTGAATGCATCAAGGAAGGCTTTTTTTTATCTACCTGCAACCGCGTGGAAGCCCTAATTACAACTGAAGCTGCTGAAGAGGCAAAACAGTTCGTGATTTCTATGATGTCCAGGCTTGGAAATATCCCTGAAGAAAATTTTTCATCCAGCCTTTACACGTTTGAGGATACAGATGCCGTAAGACACATCCTGAGGGTGGCATCAAGTCTTGACTCCATGGTGGTGGGGGAACCCCAGATTTTGGGACAGCTAAAGGAAGCATATGCCCAGGCCTCCCGGCATAAGACGTCAGGCGTTATTATTAACCGGTTGATGCACCGGGCCTTTCACGCAGCGAAGAGGGTAAGAACAGAGACACAGATCTGCGAGGCCGCTGTTTCAATCAGCTACGCTGCCGTAAAACTGGCCAAAAAGATATTTCATGTCCTGGATGGAAAAAAGGTGCTCCTTATTGGCGCGGGAGAGATGGCCGAACTGGCAGCCAAGCACCTTATTGCCAATGGTGTAAGTTCCATGGTTGTGGCCAATAGAACCTTTGATCGAGCTGTTCAGGTAGCCGAGTTATTCGATTCCCGCCCGGTTTCCTTTCAGGAAATAGGGCAACAACTCTCGGAGGTGGATATTGTTGTAACATCAACGGCCTCGCCTGAATATGTTATTACCTATGACCAGGTGAAAAACTCTTTTCGGAAAAGGCGCAACCGCCCCCTCTTTTTCATCGATATCGCGGTACCAAGAGATGTTCACCCTGAGGTTAACAGGCTAGAGAATGTTTATGTCTATGATATTGACGACCTTAAGGGTGTTATTGAGCTGAATATGGCGCAACGGCAACAGGAGGCCGTAAAGGCAGAACGAATTATCCAGGAAGAAGTGTTTAAATTTGATAAATGGATTAAGACCCTTGCAGTTGTGCCGACCATTGTTTCTTTAAGGGAAAAGGCTGAATACATTATTCAAAACGAGATGAAAAGAAGCAGTTACGCCTTTACAGACCTCAACCATGAACAAAACGAGGCCATTCAGAACCTGATGAGATCTATTACCGAGAAGATAATAAATGATCCCATTCTCTATCTAAAAAAAAAGGCGGCCAGCCCAGCTTTAAATACCTATCTGGATGTAACACGAAAGCTTTTTAGTCTGGATCATGATAATGGATCTGAATAAAATTATTCAAACGGTTAAAGAACATCCTGAATATCATAAAATGGGCATGATTGCGAGCCATCTGGGAGTTGTGAGGGAGAACTCACTCACAGGTAAGATGGTAAGCGAAATTGATGTCAAATTCGATAGAAGAGCAATTGATAAAATAATTAAGGAAATTAAAGAATTACCGGGAATTATTCAGGTCATAATCGAGGTCTCTGAGGGGAGGTTGAGAGTGGGAGATGAAATCATGGCTGTTGTAGTTGGTGGTGATAGGCGAGACCATGTATTTCCCGCACTTATTGAAACAGTGAATCGCATGAAGGCCGAGGGCGGAAAAAAGAAGGAATTTTTTTAACTCTTTAGCAATATTGGATATTCTGTATCTGCTTTGAAAGAGCTAAGGTCTACCCAGATATTTATTAGACAGGATAACCCCGCGTTCCGCGGGGCAGGCAAGGATTAACTTGATTTTTTTTGAATTCCTGTAAATCCTTAAGATATCCTGATAGACTGTTCCTTGCTTTATGTGCAATTGCTTTGGTTAAACCCTTCTATTATAATCTGGTTTAACCCGCTCTCCCCATTGATCGGTAGTTATTTTAAATAATCATTTCATATTTAAGAAAGGCGCAAAGAGATTATATTAAATTCTTATTCGGAGTTTATCTGTAATGTATATTACCAGGATATTTTATTTGATTTACAGGATTATTACAATAAGGGCTTGTTTGTGACTTAATAAAAATAGATTCCTGTTTATCCTGTTATCCTGTCTAAAAAAAGAGATACCTGAATAGTAACGAGCTAAGTTCTAATAAGTAGACAAAATAAGAGGATGAGCTATGGGCATGGTAGACATAACTGAGAAGCCGGTCGTCAGGCGTGAGGCCGAAGCTACGGGAACGATAGTGCTTTCCCCAGATACAATCCAGAGGATAGAGAACGGTCAGATAAAAAAAGGTGATCCGCTTCAGGCGGCCGAGATAGCGGCAATGAATGCGGCAAAGCAGACCCATATTCTTATCCCTCACTGTCATCAGATACCGCTTGATACAGTAACCGTAAACTACAGGATCACGAGAGCATCTATTGAGGCCGGTTGCCTTGTCAGGGCACAGGCACGGACCGGCGTTGAGATGGAGGCCATTGTCGGGGTCACAATGGCCTTGAACACGCTCTGGGATATGGTGAAATACCTTGAGAAAGATGATAATGGTCAGTACCCGAAAACCCGGATTACTGACATCAGGGTGGTAAGGAAACAGAAGGGTGAGTAGCAGGAGTGAAATAATGGAGATCAAGATTATAAGTCCGGCCTTTGAACCAGGAGGGATGATTCCGGTTAAGTACACATGTGATGGTCAGGATATTTCACCACCACTGAAATGGGGGGATGTGCCGGACGGCACCGCGAGCATTGCCCTGATCTGTGATGATCCTGACGCCCCCATGGGGACTTGGGTTCACTGGGTTATTTTTGACCTGCCACCGGATACACGCGGGCTGCCTGAGAATATACCCGCCGAAGAGAATCTGGACATGGGTGGGACGCATGGGACAAACGATTTTCGCAGGCCTGGATATGGTGGACCGTGTCCCCCGGGGGGAACCCACAGGTATTATTTCAAGGTCTACGCCTTGGATAAGAAAATGGATATTCAGGCGGGGAGTACAAAGGCCCAGTTGCTGAAGGCCATGGAGGGTCATATCCTGGCTGAAGGGGAGTTAATGGGGCAATATAAGAGATAGCCGACCATCCTGCATCAGGCACAAGGAATAGCTGGAAAACCACAATAAATGCATTTAGAACCTTCCATGAAACAGGCAGTCATCCGGCGAACAGTCAGGAAATTCGCGGAGAAAAGGCTTGCTCCTGCTGCAATTGAAATGGACAGGACAGGGCGCTTTCCATGGGATATTGCGAAGGAAATGGCTGGCCTTCAGTATTTCGGCCTTGAAATCCCCGCCCAATACGGTGGTGCAGGCCTCGACACAATAAGCTACGCCATTGTTATTGAGGAAATATCAAGGGTCAATGCGGCTATGGGGCTCTGTGTGGCCGTTCATAACGGTGTGTCAGCATCCCCTGTTTATGTGTTCGGGACCGAAAAACAAAGGGAACTCTTTCTGGTCCCTATGGCTGCGGGCAAAAAAATTGGTACCTTTTGTCTCACCGAACCCAATGCCGGCTCTGATGCGTCTTCTCTTGAAACTAATGCCATTCGTGAAGGTAACGAATACATACTAAATGGTAACAAAGTATTTGTAACCAATGGTGGAATCTCCGGTATTAACCTCATCTTTGCCGGCATTCAAACGGGCGAAAAAGGAAAAAAATTTTCCGTATGTATTGTTGAATCCGAAAGGGAAGGACTTGAAAAGGGGCCGACTGAGGAACTTATGGGAATGAGAGGCAATCCGGTCTGCCCCATTGCCCTTCATGACTGCCGGATACCACTTGAAAATCTTTTGGGGGGAGAAGGTGAGGGGCTCAAGATCGCCCTGACTACGCTCAACGGTGGCCGGATCGGCATTGCAGCTCAGGCCCTGGGGATAGCCCAGGGTTCTTTTGATGTATCTATAAAATACGCAAAGGAAAGAAATCAATTCGGAAGGAGTATTTCCGAATTTGGTGCCATCAAGGATTTCCTTGCCGACATAGCCACCCGCATTGAAGCGGCAAGGCTCCTGATCTATCGAGCCTCCGATATGAAGGATAAGGGCTTAAATCATGTCAGGGAATCGGCCATGGCAAAGGTCTATGCGAGCGAGGTAGCTGTAGCTGCCGCAAGGATGGGCGTACAGATTCATGGAGGATACGGATACACCAAGGCATATCCCATCGAGCGATTTTACAGGGATGCCAAGGTCTGTGAGATCTATGAAGGGACTTCTGAGGTTCAACGCATGGTTATTGCGAAAAGCCTGCTCAATGAATAATAAGGAATGACAAGATCCATGAATATCGTTGTTTTCATTAAACAGGTACCTGACGTGCCTAATATTCGGATAGATGAGCAACGCATGACCATCATTCGTGAGGGAGTCGAGAGCATTATCAACCCCCTGGATTGTGTTGCATTACAAGCTGCTCTTGAACTCCGGGAAAGAGAGGGGGGGCGCATAACCGTACTGTCCATGGGTCCGCCCCAGAGTGAGGAGGCGCTTAGAGAGGCCCTCGCGGCCGGTGCGGACAAGGCGATTTTGTTGACAGATTCTGCGTTTGCCGGTGCGGATACCCTGGCGACTTCCCATGTTCTTGCCAGGGCCGTTTCTAAGCTCCGGCCGTTTCCTGATTTGTTACTGTGTGGTATGCAGACCATTGACAGCGATACAGGTCATGTCGGGCCACAAATTGCAGAGGAACTGGACCTGCCACAGGTATGCGGGGTGAATGAAATTCATGTTGATGGAGATCTACTTGTTCTGAAGCGGTTGAGTGAAGGTTTTTTAGATACTATTCGGGCACCCCTGCCAGCGCTTTTGACCGTCAGCAAAGAACTTTGTCCGGTAAGTGATTTGTCTTTGGGGGCTGTGGAGGCTGCCTTCACACAAAAAGATATAATCCGGTGGGCAGCGCATGACCTGGGCTTACATCCGGATGAAGTCGGTCTTGCAGGTTCTGCTACCCATGTACGGAAGCTTCGACAGCCTGCTGCCAGGACGGGGGGCAGAATTGTGACTGGTTCTCCACAATCTATTGTTGATGCCCTGATCCGAAAACTTGAGAGCATGAGCATTTTAGACGAAGAAGATTGAAATGAGTAAATCATTTGGTGATGTTTGGATTTTCGGCGATTACAGGGATTATTTTCAGAACCGGATTACACTGCAGCTTATCGCTAAAGGAAAAGATCTGGCTGAAATGCTCAACACCGGGACCACGGTGGTTCTCTTAGGCGAACAGGTCCACCAGTATGCCATGGAATATGTGGCCCACGGTGCGAATACTGTCATGGTGGCCGAGCATCCGAAACTGAAAGAATATGAGGTAGAAACATACACCACACTGTTATCTCAATGGGTAAAGTCATATCGACCCGAGATTTTTATCGCAGGCGCCACCTCTTTTGGCCGGGAATTTTTTCCAAGATTAGCCAAACGACTGCGAACCGGCCTGAGCGCTGATTGTGTGGACCTTGAAGTTGATCCAAAAAGCTTGCTTTTAGTGCAGACTACCCCCGCCTTTGGCGGGGAACTCTTAGCAGAGGTAGTCACACCTGACCGCAGGCCGCAGATGGCCACTGTCCACCCTGGTGTATTCCGTGAACTCCCACACAATTCAGAGGCAGTTGGTCGTATTATCTACCCTGATGTGGACGTGTTTCCGGAACCTCGAGTTAAGGTTATAAGGAGCAGACCCCCTATCAAAGGCAAAGTCAGTCTTGAGGATGCATCTGTAGTTATTGCCGGAGGCATGGGACTGAGATCAAAAGAGCAGTTTGAGTTGCTTTATGAGCTGGCCGAGCTTCTTGAAGGGGAGGTGGGGGCTACTCGTCCCGCTATCCTGTCCGGTTGGGCGGATGAGGAAAGGCTGTTAGGACAGACAGGAAAAAGTGTCAAGGCCAAACTGGTTATTTCCATAGGAACCTCAGGTGCGCTTCAATTCACTACAGGTATACAGGGAGCTGAAACTGTTATTGCTATTAATCGCGATCCTGATGCCCCTGTTTTCCGAATTGTCGATCTTGGACTTGTAGCGGATGCGGCAGCTGTATTGCCAATATTGATCGAGACACTTCGCAGAAGACTTTAGTTATTCGGGATTTAGAAGGAAGGAATTGTGATCAAATACCGAGAAAGCAAGATCAGTGCACACCACAATTACCTTGTAAATGACATGCTGACACCCGGCTTTGTTGTTGGTGAACCGGATAAACAGGGTGGATTTTATTTCTTAGCTGATAAAGTGCTCGCAGGGGAGAGTATGCCCCGCATTTCCTGCAGGCTGTTAGAGGAAGGTTCAGGGAATCTGCTTGTAGAGTTGAACTGGAATCGCATTCAATCAAACCCTAAAGCATGTATCCATCAGTCCATACCGGGAGGCTTCCAGATCTTGCTCTCATCAGGTAATGTTTTACTTGAGGTCCAAACACAGGCATTTGCTAACGGATATCTGACACGCATCAAGGCCAGGTTATATGATGAAAAAGGTTTTCTCCGAATAGAACCCCTTGGGGATAGTATAAAGGTTCATGATGCTGAGAAACCGGTACTTGATTCTCCTTTTTCCTTTTCTCCATGATATACCGAGTTAATCAGGGAAGGTGCTGAAAAATGGTAATGAATGGAAAAATTGTCTATTTGGAAAAAAAACTTGGTGAGTTTCGAAAATTTCCCCTGTCTCTTGTTCCTACACCTTGTCATCGCTTAAATTCCCTTTCGGATACATATGGTGTGGAAATCTATTGCAAACGGGACGATTTGACAGGTTTTGGGATGGGGGGCAACAAGAGCCGTAAACTGGAACTACTGATCGGTGAGGCCCTGAAAAACGGTTGTGATACCGTGGTTACAAGTGGCGGTATCCAGTCAAATTTCTGTCGCCTGACCGCTGCTGCCGGTGCGGCTGCAGGCATGTCGGTTTCATTAGTCTTAGGAGGTAAAAAACCGCCTAAGCCAACAGGCAACCTGGTCCTGGACAATTTGTTGGGGGCCCATATCCGGTATGTGGATTCTCCTGACTGGAATAAATGGGAATCGGAAAGCGAAAAATTGACCGGGGAATTAAATAAACAAGGGAAAAAGGTTTTTAGAATTCCTATCGGCGGATCAGTGCCTGTAGGTGTGGTAGGATACATAACTGCTTTGTTAGAAATTATTAATGATGAAAGGCGGTTAGGAGTAACATTTAATCAAATTATTCATGCTACCGGTTCAGGGGGCACCCAGGCCGGGCTGGTCGTTGGAAAAGACATGACAGGATGGCCCGGCACGATAAACGGGATATCCGTGGCAATGGCCCGGGATGGAATTGAGAAAATGATATTCAAACTTGCCAGTGAGACAGCCGGAATCTTAGGGGGAAAAATGGAACGTGAATCAATTAAGTTAGATGACGGCTATATCGGGCCTGGATATGCGGTTCCAACCCCTGAGGGTGAAAGGGCCATCGAGACTTTTGCCAGGCGTGAAGGCATATTTCTGGACCATGTATATACGGGCAAGGCTGCATCAGCCCTTTTGAATTGGCTCGAACAGGGCAAGTTATCCGGCCAGACAGTGTTGTTCCTGCACACGGGTGGACACCCGGAGTTGTTTGCATGAGTCAAATACCACCTTGCCACCTGTCTTTTGTTATAAAAAATCTTTACAAATCAATTTATGCTTCTGAATACATAGCTTAAGGCACAGGGCGCAAGGCGCAAGGAAAGAAAGCCCTGCGCCTTGCGTCCGGTTACTTACCCTGTTACTTTAGATAAAGGCCGTATTTATGCCAAATCCCACAGAAAAGATACCATTTAAATCCCCCACCTGCGAGATCATTACTATCGGCACTGAACTCCTGTTAGGACAGGTCGTGGACACAAATACCACATACCTTGCAATAGAGTTAGGCCGCGCAGGGATTTCTGTCTGTTTCCGGACAGCCGTTAGTGATTTGCCGGATGAAATGAGACAGGTGATTGATATTGCGGTTAAAAGGTGTGACCTGGTGATTACAACGGGAGGCCTTGGCCCTACCCGCGATGACCTGACACGAGAAATAGTTGCTCGTGTCGCGGGCGTTGATCTGGAGTTCAGACAGGATCTTATGGACCAGATTGAGCAGATATTTCAGCGCTTTGGCTATTATATGCCTGAAAATAACAGGCGGCAGGCCTTTGTGCCCGCAGGCAGCCAGGCCATTCCCAACCCGGTAGGCACGGCACCCGCTTTTATCAGGGAAGTCCATGGAAAACCGATCATCTGTCTTCCCGGCGTTCCCAGGGAACTCAAGTATCTTTTGACCCGTGAAGTCATACCCTGGCTCAAACAAAGGTTTCATCTGACGGATCACAGGATTACTTACCGCGTCTTGAAAACCGTTGGTATTGGCGAAAGCAAGGTGGACTACTTGATTGGAGACCTCATGGGACACGGGAAAAACCCGGAGGTTGGCCTTTTGGCCTCTCAGGGAGAGATCAAAATTCGTATCGCTGCTAAGGTTAAGGACATGAAGTCTGCGGATGAACTCATAGGGCCTATTGAACAAGAGATCCGCTCCCGATTGGGAAAAAGGATTTTCGGAAAAGATGAAGACACACTTGAGCAGGTCATTGATTCAATGCTTGCCGAAAATGGGCTGACCCTTGCAATTATGGAGAGCTTTACTGCCGGTCTGGCCGCGCAGAGACTTCATTGTCTACTGACACCACGCTTGTTAGAAAGCGCTGTTATGCCTGATGAAAAACGTTTGGGGAGGAAGTGGCTGGGTCGGGAAAATGCGGTGCAGGGAAGTAGCGCGGCCCGTAATGTAGCTCAAAAAACAGGAAGCATTGCCCAGGCCGATATTGGGCTTGCGATCCTGGGGGTTTTTCATAAAAAAGGAGAAGATTTTAAAGTCATAGGACATGCGGCGGCAGCAGGGAAGGGAATTGAAAAAACCTTCACATGGGAGATGGGGGGCGATATTTCCACGCTCCAGTTAAGGGGCGCCCTGATCGGGCTCAATACCTTGAGACTGGCCCTTATTGAGGCCTCAAATGATTAGGCGTCTCGGAAATTCTATTCCGCCAAGGCGGGACACAAGTGCCTAGAGTGATCTAAAGTGCCTAATCCCGCCTGCCGTACGGCGGGCAGGTATTATTCCAATCCCGCTATAAAGACGGGATCTTCGACATTCCCTCCGGGGCGTAGGCCCTACCCTCCGGCCTGGAAGCCCTACGGGCTGGAAGCGGGGCCGGAGGTCAATTGGGGTGAAGCCCTAAGATCAAAATTATACAATATATCGTACCAATATCTCACTGTATCTACTATATAAGCATAGATTAAATAAATTTCAATTTATTTATAAAAAAATACTTGACATATGTTATTATGTAAGTATAAATATCTATAATTCAATTTGAAAAAGGCTTCTCGAGTGTGCGTGCATCTTTTCATGGGGCATCTCCTAAACATATCAAAAGAGGTTAGCACCGGAAAAAAACGGCATTTTGGGAAGCTGAAATTTGGATAACTTGGTTGGATAATAAACTATCAGCCTAATTTTTAGTTTTGGCCTGGTTGGATTATACACATTTTAACATAACCTAAAAGGCAGAGTCGCTGTTTGGCTCTGCCTTTTTTGTCATCATATCCTGTTTTCCCTGTTGCTAATGCCTTATCTATCCACTATTCACCGTGTTAACCCCGTTTGGCCCACGAGATACACCCACAACATCATGCGGTCGGATTAAACTTGACACAAAATGCGAAACATGTCTATACTCCCCGAAAAAGCGACTTCTTATCAACTCACTCCTTCCCGAAAAAGCGACTTCTTATCAAATCAACTACGCCAGCGAAATTCAAAAAGAAACAATGATTGCGAAATCAATAAAAATAATTTCTGTTGTTTTTAATATTGTATTTATCATATTCCTGTTCCTGAACTTCATGCTAATCTGGCCCATGGGCCACATAGGTCAAGGTTTGGATTATCTGTGGTTCTGGCTTACCTATGCAGCCGTAATATTGACTAATATCGCACTGATAATTCGGTTTGTTAAGATAATAAGATCAAGCAATTATAAATCCCAGGTATCAAAATAGTGAGCCTTATGACTTTAAACAGACAGGAAAAGTGTTCAACTGAGTGGTAACATGTAGTCGGCGAGGTCGCCGGATGTTTCAATTATTAATAAATCTGGATCATCTCCTGATTAGTTGTAGTTAATTAAGGCAAAATGGATGCGTTATCTCGAATTGAGCAGGCTTTATCCCAGAGGGTACAAGGGGTCAAGGATTCAAGGGTTCGAGTGATCCTCCACAGAACAGGCGGATAAAAATGCTAAAGAATTTCAAAGAGTTGAAAGTATGGCAAAAGTCATACGAA
>JAUWMR010000092.1 GCA_030613055.1 Desulfobacteraceae bacterium | reverse complement strand
GCATGTGGCCTCAGCTTTATCAATTAAAGCTGACAGGTTTCTTACTTTCGACGAGAGGCAATCCAAATTAGCTGCTCTATCTGGAATAAGGATAGAAACTTTCTAACTGAATATCCATGCCCTTCGGCTTTACCTCAAACTCAAGGTTATCGATACACCCTGTAAGGATATAAGGACAATGTCCTGGTATCGGCAAACACTTGAAGCATTGCTGAAATACGAAGATTTAAATATTGATATTGTAGATTGCATTCTTGCATCCTATTCCACTCATTCTAAGACCATAATTTCACTTAACAAAGACATTGAAAAACTGAAAGCGATCAGAGAGATCCTGTAAGATCTAAAAAAACAGTGCCTTAAGCTGAAATAGATTATTTGCTGTCTACTTCCGGGCGATATCGAGGTCCATCGGCATCATGGGGGTGTCTATCGTGCGGCTACGGGTCGATTTAAACCCGACGCGAAGCATGGCATCGGCAATAACGCCTTGATCGATTCCCATATCCTGGCCTATCAGCGCAGATGACAACGTGCTTAGCACATAGTTCTCAGGTTGGGTCCGCTCACAGGTCAGGCCATCGGAAAGGCTGACGAATACGCCGCCTGGATTGAGCGCATCGTAAATCTTTTTTACAGGCGTATCCAGGTCATATTTGGCAAAATTGAGCGTAGCGCTTGCCCAGATCAGATCGTATTCCTCGCCAATGGAATCACAGGTGTAGTCGCCCCCCATGACCTCCATGCGGTCTTCCATCTCATACTCCTTGATGAATTTTTCTGCCACATTAACAACTGATGGTTTATCAAAGATGACACCCTTCATGTTAGGATGCGCAGCCACGATTGCGATCCCTATGAGCCCCGGGCCTCCACCCAGATCCAGCATCTTTTGAAACGATGGGAACTCTGGGAGTTGAGAGACTATCTCTACTGCCTGCTGGGCCGTGCCTGCCCGTTGGTAGTTGGCCATGGAGGCTGCATATCGAACCCAGACCTCTTCGCTGCCCATATCCATTCCCTTTGATGGCGGAGAGGGACCTTCCTTTACCAGCCTGGGTAAATCGGCAATGGTGGCATCTTGCATCTGCGACATAAGGGTGAACATCTCTCCTATGAATGTTGGGCTTCCTTCCACCAGAGAGGCCTGTGCGACGGGTGTATTCTGATACAGCCCCTTATTCTTCACTACCAGGCTGCTTGCAGCCAGGCCGTCTAAAAACAGCCTGGTATTCTCAGGATGGGTTCCTAAAGCCTTTGCCACGTCGTCAGATGATTTGGGTCCGGACAAATGATTAAAAACCCCGAGCTCTATGCCGGTCAAAAGCAATTTCGATCGTAACGACCCAACGAGTATCCTGAGCAATTCGTCAAAGCCAAGATCAACTTCAGGTAGTTCCTTCACGACATTTTTTCTCTTTGTAAAGTCTCTCTTTTGAAAAAGGGAAATGAAGCATAAAACCCCATCCCCCTTAGACGTAAAGATTTCATCAAAACCTATAGCTCACAGTAACGCCAAACATCCGTGGTTCACCGTCTTCGCCCAGCTCGTTTCCGCCCCAATCATATTTGATTGTTTCGTATTCCTCGTCAAACACATTTTTGCACCAGAAGATAATGTCAAAATGTTCTCTTTCATAGCCCAGGCGAAGATTGACAAGTTCATAGGCGTCTTCCTTAACTGTATTTTTTGCATTACAATAAAAACTGCTTAGGCCAAGGAGATCCGCCCTTCCAAAAAGACCGCTCTGGTGGCGGTACTGGATGCCAAGATTATAGGTGTATTCTGGTACGTTTGGCAGGTCTTTATCTTTGTAGTCGTATTGTTCGAACTGGAAAGTAGTCCAGTTCATTTCCGTGGCGGTCCAGTCATCAATCTTTGCTTCAATGTACCCAAAGCCAGCGAATAGATCCAAACCCCGCATGGGGCGCGCCTGGAGTTCCAATTCAACCCCCTGGGAATGCGCCTCGGCAGCATTTGTAATTCGTTGGACTCCCATAACACCAAGAAGCGCTTCGGTAACCTGCTTGTCTTCCATATCAATATAAAAGAGCGATAAATTAGCGATTAGCCTGTTGTCCAGCCATGAGGTCTTGAATCCTATCTCGTAATTCCAGGTGTATTCCGGGTCATAGGTGAAATTTTCTAGTCCGGTAGCAAATGCATAACTGTATCCACCGGCAAGATACCCTTTGGAGGCAGAAGCATAGGCCATAATGTCATCGGTAAAATCATAGGCGATAGAGAATTTAGGCAAAAACTCATCATTATCAAAGTCCTTATCACAACTTTGAGTTTGCGTAGTCATAGTCATCATATCTATAAATTCATATTCTAATTCGCCTTCTAAATCCAGATAATCATAGCGCAGCCCTGCTGTCAGGTGGAGTCGGTCAAAGAGTGTGTAAGTGCCCTGTCCAAAAACGGCGTAACCATCGATATCCATCTTTGTGTTTCGGATCTGTTTAATCGCTGCCCAGTCAAAATCTATGTCGGTTTCTTCATTAAATCCATAAAGTCCAATTAGCCATTCAAAAGGGCCGCCGTCATTAGGAGAGGTCAAACGCAGCTCTTCGCTCCACAGGTCATTTTCGTATATAAAAATACTACTTTCCATAGGAAAAGGGGTGCAATCAAACTCCGAGGCCTGTTTGTTCTCATAGTCACGTCTGCTGGTAACCGACAGAACATTGAATGCATCCCCTTCATACTTAACCCGCAGGGTCTGGCCATTGCCTTCCTGTTCCCAGCGATATTCGCCATCATAGGCAACTTTATGGCGATCTGTTTTAAACGGACCGTCCAGAAACCTCCATTTTGCATAACCATCATCGGTGTTCATAGCATCAGCAATAAAGGAAATGTCCCATCGGTCTGTTGGAGTCCATCGAAAGGTTCCTCTGCCGTTTATATGGTCAATTTTGCTGGCCTCGTCATCGCCATTATATTCATTTTCCCAGAAACCGTCCGAGTCTTCCCACTGACCGGAAAGTCCCAAGTACAATTTGTCTCTTACTATAGGCCCGCTGATATTGCCCCCGGCCCGATAGCTGGGGGATCTGCCGTGTTCGGTGTCGTAACTGCCGTATTCACCGAAAATTTTCCCTCGCAATACATTATCAGGCTGTTTGGTGATAATATTGATGACCCCGGATTCACTGTTTTTTCCATAGAGGGTTCCCTGGGGGCCTTTGAGAACTTCAACCCGCTCAATATCAAAGAGGCCGGGATTATGCATATCATGAAGCGGATAATTCACATCATCCACATAAAATCCGCAGGGTGCATATATAGACGTGGAAAAGGCGCTGATACCCCGGATGACGACAATATTCTCACGGCCAGAACGTCTCATATACACGTTCGGGGTAAAACGCGTCAGTTCCATGGTATTTCTAATATCGGCATCCTCAAGTTCAATATCAGAAAAAACAGATATACTCATGGGCACGTCCTGAACGTTTTCCTCTCGTTTTTGGGATGTAACGGTCATTGTCTCCAGTTCATATTCTCCCAGGACCTTTTCCTCCTAGGCTGCTTCCTGTTTCGGCTTATCCTCCTACGCTATTGCAGAAGACACCGAAAACAAACTTAAAACTACTGTAATTGCAAAAGTTGCAGCAGTAACACACGCCATGGGAAAATTCCTTCTTAAGTTTTTCATCACAGGACCTCCTCAATTTAGGTTATTTTTCACTCCCTTATGAGGATTTTTTATAACTCATGTCTTTCCATTTTTCTTTGGATTGCGAACTTTTTTCAATGATGAAATAAAAACGGAAGGAAAAAAGGGAGGAAAAAGCGATATACAGATAGGTACAAAGAACAAATTATGGAGTATATCTTTTGGGGGTTACACCGAAATATTGTTTAAATGCCGTGCTAAACGTGCTGGGTTGGGCATAGCCCACCCTGAAGGCCACTTCGGCGATGTTCATGCTTCTGTCTTCCAGAAATTGTCTGGATTGTTCCAGCTTGTAGTTACGCAAGTATTCGAAGACACTAACTCCAAAAACCTTGTGAAATCCCTGGTTGAGCTTATTTCTATTTATACCGACTTGCCTTGCCAATTCCCATAGCGTGGGCGGATTTTCAAGATTGCTGACCAAAATATGCCTGGCTTCACGAATACGGTCGATATCCTTCGGGCCAGAAATAGCGTGACTCTTATGCTGGGTATTATCGAATACCAATTGTTCCAATAGGTGTGCCATCAGTTCCACAGCTTTGCTTGCAAGATACATTCTTTTCATCAATCCATGGTAAGGGCAAGTGAATATCTGATGAATAGTCATCTGCATAGAAATGTTTACGGCTCCCAATCGGTAGTAACAATCTTCATTACATCCATTGATCACACTGCGCAGATCATTTGGAATCTGATCGAAATGATCTTCAAAATACGTGCTTAATACATCTGGAATGACCATGATGCTTACCATGCAGAAATCTTGTCCTGTCATTATTTCGATTCCGGTTGTTGACATAGGTATGAAAGATATCAAGCTGCGACCAGCGCTAAGGTCAAAAATATCTTTCCGGAAACCGGACAGACGCATGTCATACCGAACATTTCCCGAAAGAAAAAAATTAAAGGTTAACGGGGCATGTTCAAGCTCCAGTGTCATTGCGAGCTTTTCTTTAGGTTTGAGATCCATAAAGACTATTTGCAGGCCGGACTGAAGATTAATCTCATGAACCGCTCCGCCTTCTTTTTCATTCGGAAAATACCACGTATTTTCAAAGGGTTGCACTTGCTTCGACAATCTCCATTTGTGGAAAAAATCCTCACTCAATGCATTGAGATCTAACATCGATGCTTGTTTGTTCATGTTTACCTTAATGTCCGGTTAAATATTCAAATCGTTGATCAATCCTTTGTCACCATGATTTTGCACGCTTCTCATTTCTTTCTGAAAAGGATACATTTGTTGTCCCGATATTGAATGAAAGAAGCGAGTCTGAAGAAAGATTGACAAAATAATCTTAGTGTGTTAGTTTATGTTTAAATTTATTGCCCATTGGCTATCACCCTTCAGCAAACCCATCGAAAATTATAGGGAATTCGTAAAATGCCAGCCGCAATTGATACTCTAAACATATATAGCCGCCTTAAATCTACTGGTCTTTCAGAAGAATCCGCAAAAGAGATTGCCGAGGTCTTCCGGGAGACCATCGAAGAAAATCTGGCTACTAAAACTGACCTGAAAACAACCGAAGGCAATCTCACCAATGATCTAAAAACAACTGAAAGCAATCTTACAAAATACATTGAGTCAGTCCGTGCTGAGCTCAAAAAAGATATTGAGTTACTTCGCTCCGAAGTCAAAAAAGATATCGAATCAGTTAAAAAAGAGATTGCTGAATCGAAGGCCGGCACCATTCGATGGGTAGCAGGTATGCTGGTTGCCCAGGCCGCTCTCATTGCTACCCTGGTAAAACTGCTTTGAGTCATTTTTCCCATAGCTTTCCTTATTTCAGCCAAATCTGATTCTTTCTTTATCACCAATACCAGTAAGGACCATACCAGCAGGGGTAATCCCAGTAGGGAAAGGGGCAGTAAAGCCTTTCTTGCTTTTCAACAGGCCATAGGCGAATTTCCCAGGGGCAAATGAAAGCCATTCTCTCAATTGATGCTAATCCGTCCTTATAATCTTAACACGACATCCAACCCAATGCGGCGGTAGGTAAACCCGGCCACTATTGCCACTCTGCTTCACTATATTTACATACATCTCTTGGCCATACACCTCAAACTTTACGTTACCCCTATCTGCAAGGGAGTTAGGGTCTTTTTTATTTCTTGATTTCATATGTACTTAACCCCTTAAACGCCACATGCTTATAAAAAACAGAAAGACGCAACTCAGATCTTTCCCGCAATCCAAGCTACGCCATCACTTTCTCCTTCTTTTGCTTGTTCCGCTTATGGGATTTATAGGTCTGATAACTGAAGTATATTAATGACAAAGTTATCCAACCATTGAAATATGGGCGATTTTGAAACGGAGCAATGCCCAACACAAGTAGCACCAGTGGAAAAAGGTTTAAAACCCCAACTATAGTGGCGATAAGGTAACCTATTCTCAAATTGGCCAGGCACAATAGGCCGATGACTGCCCAGGCAATAGTAAAGATCACTATGACGGTGAATGCTGGCATAGGATGCGTTTCAGCAAAGATCTTTGATCCCTCAAATTCAAATATTATCTTGAAAAGAATTTGGGCCACAATAAAGGCGATGGCCGCTTGTGCCTCCATTGAGAATCTGGTTATAGGTTTCATCGTTCCTCCTTTTTAAGAACTTTTAGAAAGATTGTCCTGGTAATCTTTTTACGTCTTGATCGCCCTCCGTCTTTTAAAATCCAGTACCTTTCCATTGCACATCTTCATAACCAGGGCGATCTGAAATGACTTCATTACGGGGAAATAAAGGGGAAATACCGGGGAACAGATTTTTTATACGCAATATAGTTCTCCCCATACTTGCCCTCGAGAAATCGTTCTTCTCCGAGCACCATCCAGTGTGTTACCGATATGTTCCACAGTGCCACAATTACAGATAAAAGCCCCATCAATACGCTTGCCGAAAATGCCATAAATGAAAATCCCGTAAGTATGAAGATTAGGCTAATATACATCGGGTTCCGAGAGAACCGATATGTGCCTATAGTTGTGATTCCACGCCGCGCCCTGACAAAAGCGGCTATAGAGAACACGTATATAACTGCTGCCACGAGGTTGAGGATGCATCCTGTCCAGAACAGTGGAGAGGTGACTATCGGCGTGAAGAGTGTCAAGACAAGCAGTGCCCCAAATGGCATTATACTAAACAAAGTAGTCTTCTTGTTAAGGTGGTCTACATCCTCGATCTTGACTCCGCGCAGCTTATCTCCAATAGCCATAATAGCCCATGCAAAGGCGCAAATCGGTACCATAATCATCCACAGCGACCAGATGGTGAAAGTGGGAAAGTTGAACATTTTCGATATCCTTTTAGAAAAAATTTATATTAGCTATCCCTTTTTCAAAACCCTATATATTACTTGATGGTCTCCACCAAGGATGGGACCATTAATCTCCTTTTCGATAAATAGACCATTTTGGCCTATTAATTCACTTGGGTATAGTCCGTGTAATACACCGGAAAAACGTGAGAATTTTAAAAGTATTCCATGAAAAAAATCATCGGGGAATTGGCCAAATTCAGCAGAGATATATTTACCATCCTCTTTAAGGACGAGGGAGATTTCTCTTAAAGTTTTACCTTTCTCTTCAAAATTTAGATGATGAAATAATAAAATGGTGAATATTACTTCAAATTTATTATCTTCATAGGGTAGGGAAGAGGAACTCCCGATCCGGTAATCAATTTCCTTGCCTTTCCTTTGGGCCTTTTTCTTTGCTACTTTTATCATCTTGGGTGCCAGATCTATAGCGTAGATATGGCCCGAGTCGAGAGTCTCAGCTAACATAAGATCTAACGTACCGGTGCCACAACCAATATCTAAGATCTTTTCATCACCCCCTAAATTAGCCGTTTCGATTATTTCCTGCCTGAATTTTTCTTCATCCATGGTCAGTTTCAAGAATGGATCATAAAAACAGGCAACAAGGTTTAGGGATCTTGTTATAAGATGTTTCATTATTCAGCACAGTAAATGTGGAGATTAGCCCAGTAACACCATTAAAAAGAAACTGGCCATTGCTGTTACACTGCTGATAAATACGATCCAGCCCATTTTATATTCCATTTCTCCCCCTCACTAAATACTACGTTAAACAGTTGATTAATTTAGTAGTCGAGTAGGATTTCCTTTTTCTTAGAGTTTCCTTGGCTAACTTATCTTTATTTGTACCCGTTCACAGGTTCAATGCCTGCCTGCCGGCAGGCAGGGTTCCCGGTTCAAAGGTTCAGTTGGTCTTGACCTCAGTCTCTTTGCCGATATTCCGCGAATACGGCGGCACATCAAACTACATAAACCTAACACCCGGAAACTTATTAAACCCATTTTCGCGATCTCCCGCAATAGGCTTTATCGTCGCTGTCACACTGTGTTCGCAGCCCCTGAAGCTGCCCGCCATCCGGCAGGCGGGGCTGATAACAATCTCCAAACTTGCACACAGACAACCTGGAACTCTGAACCTTTTTCAACCGTGAACGGTTATCTCTATTTTATGTGTTAAAGCCCTTTGCTAAATCTTGTTGCAATTTCTCTGGCCCAGGCCCTTACATCAATCTCATCATCATCTTGATCATCAACCCTTAAACCCTCATCAAGCAGCCTGGCACCGATCTGCTCAAGACGATCCTCTAAAAGATCAACAGCCCCACAAAAGTGAGTATAACTGCTGTCTCCACACCCAAATGCCGCTGCTGGTATGTCAGTTAGATCGAGGTTTTCGAGCTCCTCATAAAAATCGACCATATCTGTCTGAAGCTCTTTTTCTTCATCCCCCCACGTAGATGAACCGAGGAGGATAAGATCATAATCAGAAAGATCCTTTACATCAGCGTCAGTAATATTTTTTAAGGTTACATCTATATTTTCATCTTTCAGTCCTGCAGCTATCTGTTTGGCCACAGACTCTGTGTTACCTGTTTCTGATGCATAGATAACGACTGCATTAGGCATAGTGTATCCCTCCTTTCTTTTATAAGCCTTAGGCTCATTTAGATTTTTACTATCTTAAGGTGATTTTTCTTGAATTCTGCTTCATTCAAATGATATAAATTTTGGCTTTCTTTTGCTTCCAGAACCATTTGGATTAAACGATCGAAGCCCTCTTCATTCAGATGAACCGAAAGTCCTGGAAGATGAATATGATATAGACCGCAACTGCAGCTTGATATACCTCCAAAGCCCTTTAAGGATGATAGTGTTCTTTGTTCGTGTACCATTCTATTCCTCCTCTCCTTCAATTCTGTAATCTCTTTTGTTTAACTGTAATATTTCAGCCACAAAGCCAGTAAGACACCAAGATTATTATATAATTCTTTGAATATCATTTTTACTAAGAGACATAATCATTTCTTCGTGTCTTTGGGACTTGGTGGCTGGACTTATACGTTTAATCAAACACTTACCATTTTCTGATATTCAAATAATGCCTGGGAAATGCTGCTCAAACTGGAATTGCCGAGCATATTAACAGGCTTTTCATACTTTTTACTTAATCTTTTAACCATTGAACAGGCATTGTGGCTGTTGCAGTTGACCGGGCAGAGTACCACATCTGCCCTCCTGACCATGTTCTCAAGCCCGTTACTGCCTCCATTCATATAACCATCATGGTATTCAAAAATCCCTCCCCTTTCCTCGATCAATTTTCGATAAAATGCCTCAAACTTGATTATTCCACCTACAATCAGAATCCTTTTGTTGCCAAGATCAAACGATGGATGCTCATCATTTGGTTGATCCAAAGTGGAGATTTGGTTTGCAACCCTATCCACTTCTTTTCTAAAATCACTATTTATTTGCCTTTGCCTATCAAGTTTTGACAATAACTTGTTATTTTGATCTCTTAGGGATTTTACTTCATGTTGATGGTCCTTTATCACTCCTGATAATTCTTCTACTTTTGCCTGTAATTGGCAATTTTCATCCCTGAGCGTATTTACTAAGTTTTTTTTCTGGAATTCTTTTAACTCCGTTTCAAGACTATCCCTTTCCTTTTTGAGGAAAAGATGTGCAGAGCTAAGTTCAGAAAGTTCCTTTTCCAGTCTTTCCTTTT
>JAUWMR010000061.1 GCA_030613055.1 Desulfobacteraceae bacterium | reverse complement strand
AGCCCAGTATCCATGAGGTCCTTTGATTAATTTTCCATACTTTGTTTGTGTAAAATCAGATGGTTGCATCTTATTATACTCTTGTTCCGTAACTCAGATGTTATTATACATTTATGGCAATATGTATAATAACATCACGCTACTGTTAAGAATGAAGACCTGATCCCAATATTTCACTTGTTCAAATCCGAAAGACTTAATCCTTTGCAAATATTTCTTGCGAGCTTGTCAGGGATTTCTGAGTGTCGCGGCACAGCCTCCATTGCCCCTGTTAATGGGTTAGCCCATAACGAGTGTGCGCTTCCTTCCCTTTTAAGGTAACATCCGTTTCTACGTAAGTAACGCAAAAGTGCTTTTCTTTTCATGAGATAGCAACAACCTCTCGAATAGCATCAACGGGTACTCCACGCATGACATCTTCACGCCGATCTTCAAGGATCAGAGAAATGGCCGAAGCTAAACTCGCTTTACATTCCTCTATCGTTTTTCCTTGTCCGTTTGCACCGGCAACCTCGGGACAATAAGATATATACCAGTCCCCGTCCTTTTCGATAATGGCAGTAAATTCGTTATGCATTATTTTCCTCCCATGACGTAAGGGTCAAAAGTTATTCTGTCTAATGTTCCCATATCAAACCTTCATGAATAGACGCATAATATACCGCAACTAAATCTTTTTTCTGGCGTCGTGAAATCTTTCTGTTTAATCTTAAAAATTGGTATTTGTTGAAAAGATAAATTATGTATTTTATGATACTTCAAACTACACATCTTTTCAATTTGAATATTATGTAGAAGATCACAAAATCACGATGAAACAGATTCCATTTGATTTAAAAGTCCGCTATAGTTCCATGCTTGTTCAAAAGAGGGTCCCCGAGAAGTGAATAATTTTGGAAAGAATGAGTTATTTAAAAATAAATCTAAAAAAATATCAACAAAAAATGAGTGTTTAGAATTAAGGATCATTTCCAAGGAAGGGGGGGAGAAGGGAAAAGGATAAGGACTGAGGACTGAGGACTGAGGGAGGAGGCGGGGAGGCGCTGTGGTCGAGAAACAGTAGATTCTTTCGCCAAACATGACTTCAAAATGTACGGTATTCCCATTTTTCCTAATCCCGCGTTCCGCGGGATCTTCAGCCTAACCACCTGGGTACTTACAAATGTTAAAGCAGGTAACAAAGAATATTTATCTTGTTGAGGGGAAAAGCAATGGGCGTTTTCCCTTTTGCCATTCAGTTTTGATCAGGGACAGGATTACTGTTCTGATAGAGACAGGCTGTGGTCGGGAGATATTAAAGGAGATTGAGGAGGAGTTTTCACCGGATATGGTGATTTATTCCCACGCGCATCCGGATCACTGCGCCGGTTCGAGTATCTTCCCGGCGGAGAGGCTCTGGGGACCGGTGGAATCGAGAGAGTCGACTGGTGACATCCGGCGTATGGCCGAGAGGTTTGTCGAACAGGATATACGAGGGGATTGGATCTCCTTTATGACAGAGGTCCCGGAACTCAGAGATTTCAGCGTGGGGAACTATTTTGAGCCTGAACACGTTTTTGATTTTGGCGACACGGTCATGGAGGCGATTCATGCCCCGGGGCACACTGATGACCACTATTGCTTTTATTTCCCACATGAAAAAATTATGCTGACGACCGATATTGATTTAACTTCATTTGGCCCGTGGTACGGTAATCCGGAATCGGAAATTGATCCCTTTATCGATTCCATTGAAAAGATCAGGGGTTATGATATAAAAACCGTTGTCTCGTCCCATCTGGGTGTGATCAGAAATGGGATTGAGGAAGAATTTGATCGATTTCTGGATGTGTTCCGGGAGCGGGATGAAGTGATTCTGGGTTTTTTAAGTTCATCAAGGTCTATTGAGGATTTTGTGGAACAGGCCCTGATATATCAGAAGTATCCTTACAGGCCATCTATTTTAAGGTTTTTTGAAGCTCAAATGATTGACAAACACCTCAAACGGCTTGTATCAAAGGGTCTTGTGGAGATGAAGGACGGAAGGTATGAGGCGTGAGGCGCAAGGCATGAGGCGCAAGGCTGAAGGTATGAGAAGGTTAGAGGATGAAGGTATGAGGCGTGAGGTGGGAGGGGGCTTAAGATGCCCATGATTGCCAGAGCGGTTTTTGCCTTGATTTTTATTTTAATATCTTGTGTCGTGATAACGTTTCAGGCATTAGCTGAAGACGAATACAGGACCGGAATCAAGGCGTACCCCTATCGCCACAATGATCTTATGGTTATTGGAGAGCCGGTATCGCACTTAGTGCAAACCGAAGACACGTTCCTTGACATTGCCAGGGAATACGGGCTGGGGTTCAGTGAAATGGTTCTTCTTTATCCAAAAACAGATCCCTGGATGCCGCCGGACGGCAAGCCTATTCTGCTTCCCACATCCTGGGTGCTTCCACATACGGAGTGGGAGCAACTGGTTATTAATGTCCCTGAACTCAGGCTCTATTTTTTTCAAAAGTCACGGTCCCGTGTACAAACCTATCCGGTAGCGCTTGGAGACAAAGACTGGCAGACCCCGTTAGGGACATTTTTCATTAATGAAAAGCGGCCCAATCCCACCTGGTACATTCCAAAATCCCTGCAGAAAGAGCGCGGTCTCATATCCATGCCTCACGGCCCCGGAAATCCAATGGGAAAATTTATGATGAAGTTTTCCGCCGGGGCTTTTGCCATTCATGGAACCCATGTGCCATGGGGCGTGGGGCGGCTTGTGAGCCATGGTTGCGTAAGGTGTTACCCGGAACACATTCGCCTGCTCTATCCACAGGTACCGGTGAGAACCAAGCTGGAGATAATTTACAAACCAATAAAATTCGGGCGAAAAGGCAGGCACGTCTTTGTGGAGGTCCACCCTGATGTTTACGACAGAATTCCCGATTTTGAACGATACGCCGAGCTTAAGTTGAAACGTTATCCAATGGCTGTTTATGTAGATGAGAAAAAATATAGACGCGCTGTTTTACTAAAAAGCGGAGTGCCGACGGATGTTAGCCTGTGCCCTTAACACTATCGTCAATGTCATTAACTTAAGGGCCCGAACCGGGGCAGGGCTGAAGCCCTGCGCTACGCTTTACGTGCAATACGGCAGGGCTAAAGCCCTGCGCTACGTTTGAAAAAAAGGAAATTCTATATACTATCAAGTTGTTTTAGGTTGCAGTGCCGCAGTGCGGCATCACATAGCTTTTTACGAAGCCGTCAATATTCGTGCCATTCACTCTTTATGTGGGCGCTTTTTTCTTTGACGAAATCGAGAATTTCATCTCTTCTGTCCCACGCCCATTCGGGGACTTCAGAATTCCATGTCTCAGCCGAAGGGATGTGAACAACCGTAGGGGTCTTAAGCCCCGGATCAACCTGAAATTGAAAAGAATGGTTCCCTTCGATATATTTGATATACCTGAACGCGATAAGTATATCCGGCTTTGCTGCACTCGTTTTTACATCCCCATTATCGCGGCCGGCCTGCTTTTCGCTCTCCGTATTTTCCTCGACTTCCGACGTAGGACCCAATTTTCCGGGCAAGGGGCCTGTCTGATCAATCTGATTGATCCTTCGCAAATGGCGTCCGCCGTCAAACGGGGTTTTAAGCCATGTGTCTACAATCTCAATAGCCTCTTCCGGTGAAACCATCCTTTCCCCTATGGATAACATATTCGCGTCGTTGTGCTTTCTTGCAAAACGCGCTGATTCAAGGTCCCAGCAAAGCGTACATCTGATCCCCTTGATTCTATTAGCCACTATGGCCTCGCCGTTTCCTGAACCGCCCAGGATGATGCCCCGATCATATTTTCCTTGTGCCACTGCCTCGGCGACCGGACGGATAAAGAGGGGATAATCAACAGGCTTATCGGAATGCGTGCCGAAATCGTGGAAATCATGGCCGGATTCCTTGAGGAATTGCTTGATCTTTTCCTTATAATGGAATCCTGCGTGGTCTGAACCGATTGCTATTTTCATGAGCGCTCCTTTTGAACCGTTTATTAGAATACAACGAGTCAATTTATGCCTTTTCGGATTGAGATTCAAGTTATTCGTGTTGTACCAGCTCAATATATCGGGGAGAACGAAAAAAATATTCTGACGGGATAACAGGATAGACAAAATTTTATTTCAGGTGTAAATACGGGATATAATCTCATTTGAATCAATATTTGGGATAAAACAACCGGGGAGGAAGGAGAACAGGTAATGGGGGAGAAAAAGAACTACGGCAAGGAACCAAAGCCCGACAGGATGGAGGCATTGAGGGAACTGCCGATGGATATCATCAGGGCGCTCACAAAAAAGGAGATAAATGCCTTTTTGTTTGATGATGTATGGCCCGATTCATTATCACACAAGCTGAAGGATTACCTGGTAGAGGAATAAATATTGTAACCGTTTACAGGTTCAGCGGTTCAGGGTTTACTCAACTAAACCGGGATATGCGTTTTTAGACCTTTATATTGACTTTGCCGTGACTACTCAGGTAGATAAACAGGAGGCTGAAGGTAGAAGGTATCAGGACTGAGGTGAAAGGACTGAGGACTGAGAAAAAAGCTTTTAATTTGGAAGATGTAATTATGGAAGATATACAGAATCATAAAGATTACAGAAACATAGACATTGATCAGGTCGGAGTAAAAGGTATTCGTTACCCTATTACGGTCCTTGATAAGGACATGGGAGAACAGCAGACCGTGGCCAAGATTAACATGTACGTCAGCCTGCCGCGCTATTACAAGGGGACGCACATGAGCCGCTTTGTGGAAATCTTAAATGAGCACAGCCGGCGTATATCCCTTCAAAATTTCTCTGAAATTTTAGAGGAAATGAAACAAAGGCTTGACGCGGAAAGCGCCCATATGGAGATAACTTTTCCCTACTTTATTAAAAAGGCCGCACCTGTAACGGGCGCCGAAGGGCTTATGGAATACAAATGCACCTTCAAAGGTTCCTTGAACAAGGGAAGCGATCTGGCTATCATTATCCACGTTCCAATCTCTACGCTCTGTCCCTGCTCGAAAGAGATAAGCGATTACGGAGCACATAATCAGCGGGGAGAAGTTCGTCTCCAGGTCAGGTTTAAGAAGTTTGTGTGGATAGAGGATCTCATCATGCTTGTGGAGCAGTCTGCTTCCAGCGATGTTTATTCCGTCCTGAAACGGGAAGATGAAAAATATGTAACGGAAAAGGCTTTCGATAATCCGGTCTTCGTGGAAGACGTTGTGCGTGAAATCGCGATCAAATTAAACGATGATCCCAATATCACCTGGTTCGCGGTTGAAACCGAAAACTTTGAATCGATCCACAATCATAACGCCTACGCCTACATAGAAAAACATAAGAGCACATAATATAAGCATTTCCAAAAAAGTGTAACTACACAGGTATTTTTTAGACAGGATAACCCCGCGTTCCGCGGGGTTATCCTGTCTAAAAATAGAATCTGGAGTTTTTTTCAGATCGGATAGAGTATTACCGCAGCATAGCGATTTTATAGAAGGAGGAAACATATGGGTAATGATCTCAAAAAGATGTACCGCACGGTCATGGATGACCATTTTCCCCCGGAGATTACTATTTCATTTGGCGATCAGGTCCTTAAATACAGGAAGAGGTCCTGGAAAATCCCGGATGAAAAGACAGGGGATATTATAGAAAAAGGTCTTCGATACGGGGAAAATCCCGGACAGGAAGCCGCGCTGTACGAACTGGTGAACGGTAACCTGGTCCTGGGTGACTGCCGGTTTATCGGTCCGGGGCGAGGGCTGGCTTCGGCCATTACAGAGGAGGATATGCTCCAGAGCGGAAAGCATCCGGGCAAGACAAACATGACGGACGTTGATAACGCGTTGAACATCATGAAATACCTCACGGCCGGGCCGGCCGTGGTGATCGTAAAGCACAATAACCCCTGCGGAGTAGCCTACGGGTCCAGTATTTCAAAGGCGTATGATAAGGCCAATATGGCGGACAGGATTGCCGCATTCGGCGGATGCGCCCTGTTTAACCGGCCTATGGATATGGCAACCGCTGAAATGATCTCCGTAAACTATTTAGAGGTGGTCGCGGCACCTGAATATGAACAGGGGACCATCGATGTCCTGGCCAGGCGAAAAAATCTCCGGATCGTAAGGATTAACAGTATGGATAAGCTCTTTGAATATACCGGCATGAGATTTGTGGATTTCAAGAGCCTGATGGATGGCGGGCTTATCGTACAACAGTCTCCTTTGAACCGGATAAAGACCGCGGAAGATTTTATTCTTGCCAGCTCCGAGTATAAAGGGAAAACCTATAGCATTGAAAGAAAACCGACTGACAGGGATTATAATGACATGCTTTTCGGCTGGCAGGTAGAGCAGGGTATCACCTCCAACTCGGTCATCTACGTGAAAGACGGTGTGACAGTGGGTATCGGCACTGGTGAACAGGACAGGGTCGGTGTGGCGGAGATCGCCATTTTCAAGGCATACACAAAATACGCGGACACCTTATGCTTTAACAGGCACGGCCTTTCTTATAAGGACCTGGAATTAGCGGTTGATAAAGGTGAGAAAGACCGGGATCTGGTCACTGAAATTGACCAGGAAACGAAACAGGCAAAGGGCGGTCTTATTGGCGCCAGCATGATCTCGGATGCCTTTTTTCCATTCAGGGACGGTGTCGATGTTGCCATTCATGAAGGGATCACCGCCATTGTGCAGCCGGGAGGGTCGATGAGGGACTTTGAGGTGATTGAGGCATGTAATGAGGCCGATCCCCAGGTAACGATGGTCTTTACAGGTCAGAGGGCCTTTAAACATTAGGAGGCTGCCGGGCAGGCAGGACATGGGAGGGGTTATGCCATGGATGATGTCTACGGAAAATTAGCGAAACACCTTGATAGCCTTCCGGCGGGTTTTCCCGCCACGGATTCAGGTGTGGAATTACGGATTCTAAAACGGCTGTTTACGGAGCAGGAAGCCGGAATTGCGACAGGCCTTTCCATGATGCCGGAGCCGGTCGAAATGATTGCGAAGCGTCTTGACATGCCGGAGTCAGACCTGACCCTGATCCTGGAAAGCATGTCAAAAAAGGGGCTTATAGGCCGGTACGGCAAGGGCGACCGGAAAGGCTACACGGCGTCACAGTTTGTTGTCGGTATCTGGGAATTTCATGTAAAGGATCTGGATGAGGGGTTGATTAAGGATTTTAATGAGTATGTGCCCTATTTTTTTAAGGAGGCGGTCAAGGTTAAGACCCAGCAGCTCAGGGTCATTCCCGTGTCAAAAAGCGTTTCCGCGGAAATAAATATCATGCCCTATGAGCAGGCGGAAGAAATTATAAAATCACAGTCAAAGATTGTTGTCGCGCCATGTATATGCAGGACGGAACGCGCGATGGTAGGCGAGGCGTGTGGCAAACCAATAGAGAACTGCCTGGTTTTTGGAACCGGTGCCTATTATTATGAAGAAAACGGCCTGGGCCGGAATATCTCCCAGGATGAGGCCATTGAGATCCTGAACACGGGGATTGAAGCCGGCCTGGTTCTCCAGCCGGGAAACTCGAAAAAGCCCTTCAATATCTGCATGTGCTGCAGCTGTTGCTGCCAGATATTACGGAATGTCAAGACGATGGACAAACCTGCCCGAGTGGTATGCAGCGGTTATTACGCCGAGGTCAACGAGGAGGAATGCGTGGCGTGCGGCAACTGTGAGGATCGCTGTCCCATGGAGGCGGTCAGTGTTGATGACGTGGCACAAGTCAACACGGAAAGGTGTATCGGATGCGGTGTTTGCGTTATCGGATGTGATACCGGTGCTATTGTTCTCAGGGAAAAGGAAGAGTCCGACAGGTGGATTCCGCCGGCCAATATCGTGGAGACCTACATGAATATCGCTAAAGAACGGGGGATAATATAGACGGCTTCGTAAGAAGCTATGTGATGCCGCCTTGCAGCGCTGCAACCGAAATAGTATATTGGAAGAACCCTGCGCCGGTTCGGGCCTTTAAGTTAATGACATTGACGTAGGGTTGATAAAACAGGCTAAAACAGTTTTAGCTGTTTGTGTGCCTTAGCCTTTCTCGCCCACGGTTTTCTATCAAGCTGGACGCACAGGCCGCGGGGCAGGGCGTCGAGAAACGGCGATGGTGTCATGGAAAGTGCCCTGCTGTTGATGGTGCGTTTGGTCGCGTGGGACAGGATGAGCCGGGAGCGGGCCCGGGTCATGCCCACATAAAAAAGCCGCCTTTCCTCTTCATCGTCTTTTGTCCCGAAAAGAGAGCAGGGGATCAGGCGGTCTTCACAGCCGGTGATAAAGACCACCGGCCATTCAAGCCCCTTGGCCGCATGGAGGGACATAAGGGCCACGCGATCACCCGCCAGTATTGAATGATCAATTCCCCTCTCCAGGGAAAGCACATCCAGAAAACCCTTAATATCTCCTTCAAAGTTATCGGCAAGTTGCTTCAGTATCCTCAGTGATTCCACTGCTTCCTGTGACGAACAGTCGAAATCATGAATCGCGGCGGCCCTGTCAACGAGCTTGCCGCACATCATCAGTATCCGGGTGTTGAGATCCGGCAGAAAACCGGTGTCTTCAAACGCCTTAAGCGCCTGCTTTCTTCTCTCACCGCCATCGGAAAAAAACTCGTCATACATCCTCGCGTAGTACGGGTTATCAGGGTATTTGAGGGTCTGGAAAAAACGCCATAGAATATTGACAGGGTATCTGTTAATAAGTGCCGTTTCACCGGACCTCACAAAGGGAATACCCCCCCTGTCCAGTGCCTCTGCCACGGCATTCCCCTGGATATTAAGACGATAGAGCACTCCAATATCACCGAATCCCAGTTCTTCCTCGCCCTCATATGAGGCTACACGGCCGCTGTCAAAGGAGAAATAGGTGGTCCCGCCTATGAGTCTTTCGACCTGTTCCACAATCATCTCGGCCTCTTCGGATTCTGTCCTTAAGGACGCGAGAAAGAGCGGAAACCCTTCAGAAGATTCACATTGAAGAGGTTTTTCTTTTCCCATAAGGGCGGCTGCGCCTTGAAGGATTTTATTTGTAGAGCGGTAATTCCTGGCAAGCATCACTTTTTCAGCCCCCGGAAAATCCAGGGTAAACCGGTGAAAATTCCTGACATCTGCTCCACGGAACCCGTAGATTGCCTGATCAGGATCTCCGATGATAAACATATTAGGCGAACCTGAACGGACAATGGCCTTTAACAGTTCTACCTGAACAGGGTTTGTGTCCTGGTATTCATCTACAAAGATCCATGGGTATTTTTTCCCTAAGGCCTTTGAGACATTCGAGTGATCCCGCAAAAGTTTTAATGCCTCCACTTCCAGATCGTCGAGATCCAGCATGCCCAGGTCTCTCAATCTGTGCTGGTATTTTTCAAAAAGCGATGAGATCTCTTTTTCAGGGAAATCTCCGGCAGCTTCAAGTACGGATATCGTCTTCATTTTGGGGAGGGCTTTTTTGAATTTTTGAATTATTTTTTTCCCGGCCCCTGATTGGGCAAGCACCTCTTTTCTAATGTTAGCCGCGTCTATCTCCGAGCAAAGCGTGAAATCAGGGGGAAGCCCCGTTTTATCCGTCTCGTTTCTCAAAAGATCCGCACAAAAAGCGTGAAAGGTGGATACGCGTACCTGCCCGGATTCAAGGCCTTTAAGCAGCGTGGAAATCCTTTGCGTCATTTCTCTCGCGGCCTTTCTTGTAAAGGTAAGCGCGAGGATCTGTTCCGGTTCCGCGAGTTTAGAGTGGATCAGGTGGGCTATCCGGTGGGTGAGGGTCATGGTTTTTCCTGTGCCTGGACCGGCAAGCACCATCAGATGGCCGGCTTGATGGAGAACGGCCGATTTCTGCTCGGGATTCAGGGGGCCCAGGATAGGATCAATCTCCAAAACCGGCCCTTGAACAAACGGTGTGTTTTTTTTAGCCGGAGTCTTTTTTTTTAACTGGTGAGTTGGTTTTTTCCGCGAGCGTTTTTCCGGACTACGAACAAAAAGGGCCATCTGCCCGGCAATGGCGTCTTTTTCGGCATCATCAAACAGGTGAATAATCCCGTACTCGCCGTCATAGCCTTCCTCACAGATCACCTGATTTTGCCGCATTCTGTCAATTGCCTTCGCGAGAATAGGCCCGCCGGCATTTTCAATATCACCAAGTGGAATTTCCATCAGGATTTGAAGCTCCGGCCCGAGCTTATAGAGTAATTCCTCATAGGCCGACGTGACTTTTTTTGTGGAAGGGCCGCAGCTCAAGAGCTCTGAAAGGATCTCGGGCAACGGGATGAGGCTGAAAAAATCCTTTGAAAGCTCAGGGGTTTCACGGTCCGCAAGATCGAGTATCCGGTGCAGGACCCCTATGGTCAACGGTTTTCCGCATACGGGACAGACCCCTTGAAGCTTGGCGGTCTCAGCCGGTTGCAGCATTGTCTGGCATTTGCGGTGACCGTCTAAATGGTATTTTCCCTCTTCGGGATAGAATTCCATTGTACCCAAAAACCCGTTTCCTTCGGTCATGGCCAGGGTTATGTCGTCATAATCGAGAGCGGTGTCAAAGAGATTGGCCTCCCGGCCCAATTTGCCGGGAGAATGAGCATCTGAATTGGAAACCAGGAGAAAGTCGTCAAGGGCCGAAAGGAGCCTGTTCATGGGCGGATCGGAAGAGAGCCCTGTTTCCAGGGCATGTATATGACCGGTAAGGTCTTCAAAGCATTCTTCCAGTGAGTCAAAGCCGGACTTGGAACCAAACACTGAAAACCATGGAGTCCAGATGTGGGCCGGAATAAAAAAGGCCCTGTCATTAGATTCAAGTGTGATCTCCAGCAAGTCCCTTGAGTCCAGCCCCAGGATGGGCCTGCCGTCAGATGTGATATTGCCGATCCGGTCCAATTTTTCATTTAACCTGAGAACTGATGCCATATCGGGCATGAGTATCAGGTTGTGGACCTTTCGCGTCTTTCCGTTTTTCTTGTAAATGCAGCTTATTTCGCCTGAAAGGAGAAACCGGGCAGGGCCGGGACAGGAGGCAGGCACCTGTGAATCCACAATTTTCTGGAGATCGGGCCTCAGCCGGTAAAGCCCGTGTTCTGCCTCAATTAGTTTATCCTTAAGTTCAGATGTCCAACCTGGATGGGTAAAATCACCGGTACCTATCACAGTAATCCCTTTTTTCTGGGCCCAGAGGCCGATGTGTTCGGGATCGAGGGATTTTGATGTGGCCCTGGAAAAATGGGAATGTATATGGAGATCAGCGATAAATTTCATGCACTCTAAAAAACAACATCAAGAAGGCAGTGTCAATCATTGATTGTAGGGCCCGCCTTCCCTTCCTGTTTTCAATACAGGAAAGTGTTATGTTTTTACAGGTTTTGCTGAGGGCCGATTGCTGACCGCTGAAAGCTTACGATGAGAGCAGCCATCAGAAGAATCGTGATAAAAAACCCAACATATTGAATTTGAGGCTTGACATACACCAATATATTGTGCTAATCATGCATACTGTTGTCAATGGTTTTGATTCAAAAGGGTTTTTCAAGGCTGTTTTGACTTATAATTCAGAGGTGGTATCCATTTCCGTAACACCTTTTTTCAAGTTTTCAAAAAGAGGTTGAATGAATGTTTGAAAGTATCAAAAAGCGTGATGGCAGGGTTGTTGAATTCGATTCTATAAAGATTACGATGGCAATTCTCAAGGCAGGAAAGGCGGCAGAAGAGTTTGAGGAAAGAGACGCAAGAAAACTCACACTCAGGGCTCTTACCCTTGCTCACGAGCTGCGATTAGATCCGGTTCCCGAAGTGGAAGGTATCCAGGACATCGTAGAAAGAGTGCTCCTTGACTCTCCATTTTATAAGGCGGCCAAGGCATATATCCTGTATCGGGAACAGCACGCCCAAATCAGGGCCATCGCAACCAAGGCGAGTGTTGACCTGGTTGAAAATTACATCAGAAAGCTGGACTGGAAGATTAGTGAAAACAGTAACATGTGTTATTCTCTTCAGGGGCTTAACAACTATCTTTCATCAGATATAACATCGGAATACTGGCTGAATCGTATCTACCCTCCTGAGATCAGGCGCGCCCACAGAAAGGGGGATCTTCACTTACACGATCTCAGTCTCCTTTCCGTCTACTGTGTCGGTTGGGACCTGAAAGATCTTTTAGAGCAGGGTTTTAAGGGCGTTGAAGGTAAAGTGGAAAGCGCCCCCCCCAATCACCTCAGATCGGCCTTAGGGCAGATTGTTAATTTTTTCTATACATTACAGGGTGAAGCGGCCGGCGCCCAGGCTATTTCTAATTTTGACACCCTCCTTGCCCCATTTGTCCGGCATGACAGCCTGGATTACAAAGAGGTGAAGCAGGCCTTCCAGGAGTTTGTTTTTAACATAAATATTCCCACCCGCGTCGGTTTTCAGACCCCGTTTACCAATATTACCATGGATCTTGATGTGCCGGGCATTTTAGAGGACCAACCCGTGATCATAGGAGGTATCGAGCGAAAAGAGACCTATTCCGAGTTCCAGCCGGAAATGGATATGATTAACAGGGCGTTTGCCGAGGTTATGATGGAAGGCGACGCCATGGGCAGGGTCTTTACGTTTCCCATACCAACATACAACATAACAACCGACTTCGACTGGGACAATCCAAACCTTGACATGATCTGGAAGATGACCGGTAAATACGGTATTCCCTATTTCTCGAATTTTGTGAACTCCGATATGTCGCCGGAAGACGCCAGGTCCATGTGCTGCCGTCTGCGTCTTGACAACAGGGAGCTCTTAAAGCGAGGAGGCGGGCTTTTTGGTGCAAATCCTCTGACCGGATCAATCGGGGTCGTTACCATCAACCTGCCACGTATAGGATATTTTTCTGAAAGCGAGGATGACTTTTTTAAGCGCCTGAAAGAAACAGTGGTGCTGGCAAAGGAGAGCCTTTCAATCAAGAGAAAAGTTCTTGAAGGGTTTACGGACAAGAACCTATATCCATACTCAAAATTCTATCTAAGGGAGATCAAACAGGGAACGGGGCTTTACTGGAAGAATCATTTCTCTACTGTCGGTATTATTGGTATGAATGAGGCATGTCTGAATTTTTTAGGAACGGATATCGGCACTGAAACAGGTCAAATGTTTTCGCTTAAGGTGATGGATTTCATCCGTGATATGCTTGCGGGGATCCAGGAGGAAACCGGCGCAATATTCAACTTGGAGGCAACGCCCGCGGAGGGTACGTCATACCGCCTCGCACTGTTAGACAAAGAAGCGTTCCCTGAAATCATTTGTGCCAATGAGGATGAGTATAAGAAAGGGGCTGCCCCGTTTTATACAAATTCCACGCAGCTCCCTGTAAATTATACGGATGATATTTATGAGACACTTATGCTCCAGGATCAATTGCAGACAAGATATAATGGCGGTACAGTCCTTCATATGTACTTGGGAGAAATGGTCAGCGATATTGAAGTGGTAAAAGGACTGATAAAAAAGATCGTGTCCAATTTTCGTCTCCCGTATATAACGCTTTCACCAACTTTCAGTATATGCCCCTCCCACGGTTACTTGAACGGGGAGCAGGAAAGGTGTCCTGTTTGCGATAAGGAAACTGAAGTATATGCAAGGGTTGTGGGTTATTTAAGGCCTACAAAACAGTGGAATAATGGCAAACAGGCTGAATTTTCCATGAGGAAGACATTCAAGGTGGAGTTGGACGATGAACAAAGCGTATTAAGTAATACGCATGGAAATGACATGGATTATGCTCGCCGCGCAGTCGGTGTGACAGGATAGGCTTCATGCAGATTGATAATGATAAACAGGAATTGAGGCGATGGTATTAGGCGGTTTGGAAAAAAACTCGTTTATTGATTATCCCGGGAAGATAAGCTGCGTGCTCTTTTTTTCAGGATGTAACTTTGACTGCCCCTATTGTCACAATCCGGATCTTGCAAAAGGCAGCCTGTCATCTACTCATTTTATTGATGAGAATACGGTTTATGACTTTTTAGAAAAGCGCAGGGACTTTTTGGACGGAGTGGTCATTTCAGGGGGAGAACCGACTCTTCAAAAAGACCTTGTGTATCTTTGCGAGAAGATCAAGCAGATGGGTTACCCTGTAAAACTGGATACAAACGGGAGCCGGCCAAAGGCAGTAAAGAGGCTCATTGATGAAGGGCTCGTGGATTACATTGCAATGGACATAAAAACAGATCCTTTTAGATACTCTCCCGTAATAGGAAGGGATTGCGATCCGGATTTGATACTCTCGACCGTAAGGATTATAATGGATTCTTCGCTACCCCATGAATTCAAGACAACATGTATAAAACCGCTGGTAGATGCATCTGTTATCGAGACTATTTCCAGGATTATAAAAGGTTCGATGCTGTATGCCCTGCAGCGCTTTCGGAAAACCGAGGTGCTACATCCGAAATATTTCCAGGAAAATGAATATCTAATTGACGATGATGAACTTATGGACCTGAAAACAATAGCAGATCCCTGGGTCCAGAGGTGCATTGTCCGCTGACCAATTCCTCGAAGGTAACGAAGGCTTTTATTTGGTAGAAGTTTTAAGGCTGGAAACACAAAAGAAGGTGGGCAGAGCCCACCTTCTTCAATAACCCCTCACATTGCTGTCCTGCTTAAGCTACCATATCTTTTAGTTTCTTCAATGGACGGACCTTAACAATCTTGCGGGCAGGTTTGGCCTTGAACATGATCTGCTCTCCAGTGAACGGATTAATACCCTTGCGGGCCCTGGTTGCAGGCTTATTTTTCAGTTCAATTTTCAAGAGCCCTGGCAATGTAAACTGGCCGGGTCCACGCTTTTTGATGTGGCGTTCAACAACGATAGCCAGTTCGTCGAAGACTGATGAGACTTGTTTCTTGGTGAGTTTTGTATTCTCAGCAATCTCCTTCATAATGGTCGACTTGGTCATGGGTTTTTTTACGGCCGTAATTTTCAGTGCGGGATTTACTTTTACGGCTTTCTTTTTCTTGATTTTCTTTTTGGCAGCCATTTATCTCTCCTTTTGATTGAATGTTATTATCTCTCCACCAAATAGTGGACCAGCAAATACGATTTTACTAATACAGGCATGAATGTCTGCTTCAGCGCAGGTGTTATGTAATATATGGTAATCCCCTTCGGTGTCAACTCATTTGTGCATTTTTTTTGCTTAGTTAAAATATAGCTGTTCACCGGCCGCTGTAGGAGCGGATTTATCCGCGATTTTTTTCAGGTTTGCAACGATAGGGTTTATATCAGTTGTTCTGCATTAGATAGGATACAGCGTTTTCAAGCCCGTCAATAGTGAGTTCAAACATGGGGAAAAACTCACGAATGGCGCTTATAGTGCGAGTGTACGGCCATTCGTCGCTCATCTTTGGGTTCAACCAGACAGAATAAGGGAATGTTTCGGCAATAAACCTAAGTCTTTCATAACTGGGTTTCATGGTCCTCTCTTCAATGTGGATGGACCCATCCGTAGCCATCAGCTCGTAAGGGGCCATGCTTGCATCGCCCACGATTATGAACCGGGTGTCAGGGTCAAGACGGACAATATCATCCACCTTGAACGGCTTTCTGAATCTGGCAGGATCTTCCCAGAGACTATCATAAATCGTATTATGAAAGAAAAAAGTTTTGAGTTCTTTAAACTGCGCGCGGACGTAATTAAAAAGGGTTTGCACCAGTTCAATGTAAGGGTCCATAGACCAACCGCCATTGTCAATGGCTAAGATAACCTTCAGGCGATCTTTCATGCCGCGGTCAAAGATGATCTCTATCTCCCCCGCGTTCTTCATGGTCTGGTAAATTGTCTTATCAATATTGATCACGTCCTTTGGGCCCACGGGCACCATATTGCGCAGTCTTTTAAGGGCTTCTCCTATCTGTGCCTGGGTGAGAGGGCCTTCCTGGGAGTAGTCACGATACCGCCTGTCCATGGCCACCTTAACCGCAGACTTGTTTCTTGAAATGCCTCCGACTCTCATTCCACCAGGATGGTAGCCTGAGTGTCCAACAGGAGATGTTCCTCCGGTGCCAATCCACTTGTGTCCGCCGTGATGTTCCCCTTTCTGCTCTTTCAGGCGGTCCATGAAATACTTAAGCAATTCATCGGGGCTCAGTTTGCTCAGTGAATCTTCATCAATCCCGAGTGCATCCGCAATGCCTTTGGGATCCTTGAGCCACTCATCTAACATGGCCCGTGCAACCTCGGATAACTCAAACTCCTCCGGGTCCTTTAGTTCGGCCCCTTCAAAGTGGTGTGCGAATACCTGGTCATAAAGATCAAAATACCTTTCGCTCTTGACCAGGATAGAGCGGGCGGCAGTGTAGAAGTCATCAAGGGAGGTGATAAGACCCATACTCAGGGCCTTTTGAAGGCGCAGAAAAGAGGTGGGTGATACAGGAATACCCACCTGTCTTAAGAGGTAGAAAAATCTGGTAAACATAGTATTATCGCTTTGCCCGGCATGGCGCGAGCAGCATAGAGCATTGGGCGTTTCATGACCCTTTGCTCCTCGTCTAATATTAAAGCCTCATGCGTGAAACTAAATTCCTTGCTACAGTGTAATCAGGACTTTTTTTGAACAGGACACCTAAGTACGGGACATCTCCTTTGACCAGGTCCTTGACCCTGAAATCGGGGTCTGCCTTCAGTGCCCGGATCCAGTTGATCAACTCTCGGGTTGCAGGTTTTTTCTCGATTTCCCTGAAGTCTCTCATGTGGTAAAACGCCTTTATCGTATGGTCCAAGAGGTCTTTACTAATATCAGAGAAATGAACCTGTATGATCTCTCTCATCATGTCAGGCTCGGGAAAAGCAATATGATGGAAATTGCAGCGACCCAGAAAGGGATCGGAGAGGTCTTTTTTGGCATTGGAAGTGATGATAATTACGGGCCTGTTTTTTGCACTGACAGTTTTGTCGATTTCAATAATATCGAACTCCATCTGGTCCAGCACATCCAGCATATCGTCCTGGAAATCCGTATCAGCCTTGTCGATCTCATCTATTAGCAGGACTACCCTTTTGTCAGATACAAAGGACTGGCCTATTTTGCCCATTTTAATATAGTCTTCAATATTGCTGACATCCCTTTTGGAATCCCCGAAACGGCTGTCATTCAGGCGTGTGAGCGTGTCGTACAGGTAAAGGGCCTCCACGAGCTTCATGCTCGATTTGACATTCAGGACAATCAGTCTCATATTTAGAGATTCCGCAATAGCATGTGCCAGCATGGTCTTGCCCGTTCCCGGTTCTCCCTTTAGAAGCAGGGGCATTTCAATTGCCATGGAAATGTTTACGATTTGGGCTAATTCATCATCCAGAACATACAGCGAGGCTCCGGCAAAAGCTGTGCTCAGACTGTTTTGAGGCATGTTTTCGCTCCTTGATAATAGAGAAATCTTTTTATTTAATCTGTAAAGATAAATAATTTATTGATTGATCGATTTATCAAAACAAACTAATCATTTTTACAGGTTGGTCAACTTAAATCATAAAAAAGATCATGTCAAACGGATCGGTGGTATCCTCGACTTTTGCAACGTTAGGGTTAATACAGTATTTCATAAAATATTTTTCATAAGCCAGGGAGAATAGAAACATGCCCTTAGCCTTTGATTCTATCAGCCACGGTACCATAGCCTTTGGTTTTTTCAATATTGATTCGGATATGCTTCTCCTCGATCATTATTTCTTTTTTGCCTCTGAATTCTGCAGGCATATTTCGGGGATCGCCGGAAGCGATAATGAGGATCTCAGGGAGATATTCTGGCAGGTATATTATGTCGAGGATTCAAAAGATATCGGGGATCTTATGGGTGCTATCAACGGGATCCGGCACACCGGTTTTATCGGCGAAGTATACATGCGATTTCCTTTTCCTCAAAGACCCGGGGATTTCAAACAGAAGCCTGATGGTCATAAAACCAGATCTATTGTGGAGGGGATAATCGGGAAGTATGCCGAGAGCAGGCAGATCCCTTTTAGGATTGAGAAATGGACGCTTAAGACCAGTATCGGTGTATACGGGTTCACCAGGGAGTCGTTTCAGGAATTGATCAAGTACGTTTGGGTGGGGGGTATGCCCCGATGGAAAGATGGGATAAGACCTGATTATGTATTAAATATGAAAAAAGAGATATGCCTGAGTCGTAATGAAATATTTAAAGGCATTGTTTTTGAAGAGTAAGCTTGATGAAGCCGCAAAAAGGCCCGCCAGAAGGACTCACCAGAAGAACGGCGGGTAAACGGCGGGCAAGCGCAAAAAGCGCAAAATTTTAAAATCGCATTTAACAAAATCAATAGGTTACAGACAGAGTTCTTTAACTGACTTTTTATGAGGCCATCATATTTGGTGTGAAAATCAACCCCGCTAAAGACGGGGCAGGCATGCGGTAGATCAAATCATACTATTGATACTGAGCGTTATCTTTATCTAAAGGAATCGGGGCTAATTCATTCATGGTATTTAAAAGGGCCTTGATACTGAAAGGTTTGTTGAGGGTTGAATTAAATCCGTTCCCACCCAAAAGCCACGGGGTCCCCGATACACCAATAATTGGAGTGTGTGGTCTGTCAGAATTGCGGATGTGTTGTAGTACACCGTGGCCATCAATACCAGGCATACGGATATCCGTAATGACTAAATCGAACATCCCTTTATCAAATATCTCAACACCTTCTGCGCCCCCGGAAGCGATTTCTACATTATAGCCAGACAGAGTTAATATCTGTCCAAGCACATCCGTTAACATTTTTTCATCATCAATAACCAGGACTTTGTTCATGCCTGAACTCCTATTATTGTTGTAGTTTTATAAGCGATGAAGATTCATTGGGCCTTCATTACACTATTATAAGCATGCTGTCAACTAAATATTGTATATTTTCTAAATAAAAATACTATATATGGTGTATAGAGTTAATCAGAAATTTTTTCTACAATAAGCTATTGATACTGTCAAGAACGAACAGATAAAGTATTTGCACGGCGCCAAACACGTTTTGAACGTGGGTTAAGTGTTGGAATAAATAAGGAGAAATTTCATAATGACCATAACACATTGATTTAAAAGGGCAAACCATCATGGTAAATTTAGCTTAAAAGTCAAATAGTTATTTATATTTTGTCTGGGTGTGAATAAATTAATCAACATTCTGTTTATCAAAATAGCTTGCTTTTTCATTGTTTTTTGGCGATTTCCGATCTTTTTTTAGCGCCATTGTCTTGATCGGCTCGGAATCTCAGCCAGCGTTTTCAGGCGGATTGAGTTTATGTATAAATCGTGTTATTTTTTTAGGATCATCTCCCGATTAGTTGTAGTTAATTAAGGCAAAATGGATGGGTTATCTCGAATTGAGCAGGCTTGACCCCTTGAATCCTTGGACCCTTTTCTCCAACTAAATTGGAGAAGAACCTTTTTTTATTATAAATCCATATTGAACGGTTTTGGAGCTGCAAGTGAAAGATGTGAAGAAAACGATCGAGAAGGTCAGGCATACAATTTCTAAATACAACATGATCAGGCGCGGTGATCTTGTAGTAATAGCCGTGTCCGGTGGCGCGGATTCAGTCTGTCTTTTAGACGTTTTGCATGACCTTAAAGATGATCTGGGTATAAAATTGATAGTAGCGCATTTCAATCATGGGCTCAGGCCAGGGGAAGATGAGAATGAGACCCAACATGTTGAATATCTTGCCGCTTCACTTTATCTGCCTTTTGAGACAGAAAAGGTAGGGCACAGTTTTGTTGGGGAAAACGGTTCTTTGGAGGAAAGGTTGAGGACGGTCAGGTATCAGTTCCTTGAGCAGGTGAAAGAGAAACACTCCGCCCACAAAATAGCGATGGGTCATACTCTCAACGATCAGGCGGAGACAGTGCTTATGAGACTCCTGCGGGGAAGCGGTCCCTCTGGCCTGGCAGGGATACCTCCATTCAGGGGCGATGGCATAATCAGGCCGTTGATCGAGATATCCCGTGGCGAGATCGAGTCATACCTTTCCAAAAAGCGACTCAAATATATGACAGATTCTTCAAATTCCGAGACCAAATATCTGAGGAATAGAATTCGATTGGAACTCCTTCCCGAGCTAAAGAGATATCAGCCACGGATTGTGGAGCTGTTGGGACAGACGGCTGAGATCATGAGGATTGATGACGAGTGGTTAGCAGCTAATGCAAGATCGTGGGCAGAGGAAAAGCTAAAAGAAAAAGACAAGAAAATCTACATTCCTTTGCCAGCATTCAAAATGCTTTCTCAGGCATTGAAGAACCGTGTCATAAGGGAGGCTCTAAGGAGAACCGGCGGGAATCTTCGCGGGATAAACTTGCGGCATATAGCGGCAGTCAACCATGTCGCACTGGGAAAAAGATCTCAGGCACACGTTGATTTGCCCAACGGCCTGATCGCAAAAAGGATCTACGAAAGACTGGTATTTACCGTAACACGTGACAGGCAGGACGGGGGCGTTTGTTATTTTCTTAAGGGGCCGGGAATATATGAACTTGAGACCTTGGGTTGTACTGCTTCGCTTGAGGAGATGGAAAACACGGAACTTCCTGATATGGGGGGTTCATCATGGTCCGCCTTTTTTAATGCGGATCTCATCAATTATCCTCTCATTATCAGAAATTTCCGGGAGGGAGACAGGTTCGTACCCTTTGGCATGAAGGGACATAAGAAGCTCAAAGATTTTTTCATTGACCTTAAGATCCCCTCTGAGACAAGGGGCCGCATCCCTATATTAGCTTGCCGGAATGATATAGTCTGGGTGTGCGGTCTGAGGATTGATAATCGTTTCAAGGTGACACCTGAAACAAAAAAAGTCCTGAAGATTACGGTAAATAGTAACTGTTCGCGGGAGTGACGGACAGGGGGTCAACCTACCAGAAGCCCTAAGGAGGCTGAACCCTGTGAACTGTTATAATCGTAATACTTTAGCGTTGAGCTACAGGAGGCTGGCATTAATAAAGTCGGGATTTAGTTTTGCCAGTATACGGATCATATTGTTAAGCTGCACCTCAACGGTGCCTTCGTACATTTCGGCAATGCGGTTATCCCTGTATCTCCGTTCAACATCCTGTTCCAGAAAATATCCATATCCGCCGAACACGGTGATGGCATCATCAATAATAGATTTGGCCGTCTCAGGGACATGGTGCTTGACCATGGATGTGAATAGTGGAACGGCATTGGACATATTGCGTGATTCATGGTCGCAAAGCCAGGCTGACTGGTATGTAAGCCACTTAATGGACTGAAGCTGGCTCCACATCCTCGCCAGTTTATGGCCGATACCCTGGAATCTGATGATGGGCTTTCCAAACTGTACTCTTCCTTTTGCATGGTTCAGGGCAAGTAAGAACGCCCCTTCCGCATTTCCCAGCGACTGTGCAGCGATCTCGATACGGCTTTCATCTAAAAAATCCAGGATGTTCATAAGTCCACGACCCTTTTCGCCCAACAGATTCTCTCGGGGCACCTCCAGGTCTTTAAAGACCAGTTCTCCGCTGGAGGTCATTCTTAATCCCATCTTATTGGGTATCTCATTAATCTCGAGTTCACCACCTAACCAGGTGGAAGGATCCCGTTCCACTAAGACTGTGCTCATTCCCTTGCCTCGCTTTGCCTCCTGATCATCCTGGCATAGGATAATGAAAAAATCCGCATAACCGGCGTTGGTGGTAAATATCTTGGTACCGTTGATAATAAAGCGATCTTCTTTTTCATCCATAGTGGTGGCCATGCACGTGATGTCGCTTCCATGATCTGGTTCGGTGAAGGATACGGCTGAAATATAGTCCCCTTGTATCATAGGCTGCAGGAATTTTTTATGCTGTTCGGGTGTACCAAAGAATTTCACAATCTTGGCCGGCAGGTATGCCAGATGAATAGCCATACCTATGCCCGAATCGGCCTTGCAAAACTCTTCCACGACCATGACGTTCTCTGTAACGCCCAAGTCTTCTCCCCCGATTTCTTTCGGGTAATTCAGGCCGATAAATCCAAGTTCGCCTGCCTGTTTATATAATTTTTTCGGGAATTCATGGTTTATTTCATATTCAACGGCCCTTTCCCTTGTGAACTCACCCCCGGCAAATTCTCTGGCCGCCTTCTTGATGTCTTTCTGTTCCCGGGTCAACGAAAAATCCATAATGTCAGCTCCTTGTTAGTATGAAAACAGTGTCCCGCTTTTTATCATTTCCCTTCCAATGATCATTCTCTGGATCTGATTGGTGCCCTCAAATATCTGTGTAAGTTTTGCATCCCTGAACATCCTTTCCACGGGATAATCCTTTATATAGCCATAGCCTCCTAAGATCTGGACCATATCCGTGGTTATCTTCATGGCCGCGTCACTGCAAAAACACTTTGCCATGGAGGCCAATTGTGTGTTTGATTTCCCCGCGTCATATGAAAGCGCCGCCCTTTGCATCAGGCCGCGGCCTGCCTCTATCTGGGTGCTGGCATCGGCTAACATAAACTGCAGGGCCTGGTGATCGACAAGGGGTTTCCCGAAGGTGATACGATCCATGGCATATTCAAGGGCATAAGTTATTGCGCCTTCGGCAATGCCTAAAGCTAAGGCCGCAACAGCAGGTCGTGACATATCAAAATCCGCCATTGCAACGGAAAACCCATCTCCAGGCCTTCCCAAAAGATCTTTCCCGGGAACCATCACGTCCTCGAGGATCACCTCCGCAGTATTGCTGCCGCGAAAACCACATTTGTCTTCAATCTTTCCTATTGAAATGCCTTCAGTGTTCCTGTCCATGATAAAAAAGGAGAATTCTTTTTCAGCTGTTTTTGCAAGAACAGAGTAAAGGCCGGCCACAGATCCGTTTGTGGCGAAGACCTTTCTGCCGTTTATAATATAGCCCGCGCCTGATCTCCTGGCAGTGCTCGAAATGGCCTGCACATCTGAGCCTGCTCCGGGTTCACTTACCAGGTAAGCAATCAGTTCACGGCCCTGGGAAATCCTGGGGAAATATTTTTCTCTTTGCTGCTTGTTGGCAGCGGATATTAAAGGGAAACTGCCAACAGCCTGAATAACCAATAAAAGGGCCGAGGATGCGCATGCCTTTGCAATTTCCTCAATGGAGAGACAGAGCGTATAACAGGGCTTCTGGGGCCAGCCACCATACTCCTCTGGAAGCATGATCTTAAGGAGCCCAAGATCCCAGAATAGAGATACAACATCCCAGTTAAACGTGCCCTTTTTGTCGGTTTCAGCGGCATTGGGGGCTATTTTATCTTTGACAACCCTTCTCAGGTTTTCCAAAAGCATTTTTTGTTCTTCAGTGATCTCGGTCATATCCGCCTCGCAAACGTATTCTCTAATACTCTTTCTTCATAAGCTGTTCCAGCCATAATTGCAAAAGCCCGAGACGGATCTTGTTGTCTGTCTCAGGCATATTGTTGGTTGCAATAGCAGGAATAAGCCAGCCAAGAGCGGTGCGGACATCTTCAACCGTAACTACCACGCCTTTTAAGGAAAGCATTTTATCCCTGTAATTCAGTGTTGACCTGACTAAAATTGAAAAGACTTCACGATTGGCGTCCGTATTTTGTACTGAAACCCGCGCTACGTTCCGGAAGAGTTTTTCAATGTCTGTTTCATCCAAAATCAGACCTTTCTGGCCTGTACAAGGCGCGCAAAATGCTCAAATGAGCGGTCAAAAGTGGCCTCCGCATCGTCCGGGAAGCAACAGCCGGGCAATTCTCGCATTTTCAAATGATAAACAATACACTGGCAGCAGATTCCTTTTTTTTCACAGGGTTCATAAGTGCAATTGCATCTTTCCAGGTTTTTTTCCTGATTGCATTCCATCTATAATGGCTCCTTTTAAACAAGATTATTTAACAGGATAACATGATTAAGATGATTTTTAAAGAGTCATGTCACATAAATATGGTCTAAATAGGAGGTATTTAGTAACTTGAAGCAATTTATGATGTCTAAAATGTATCTTATCAAAATATCATTAAAAAATGATGGTATTTTTTACTTGACAAATACGTTCAATTATTGAACAGTATCTGAAATTTATATGTTCATATTTTGAACGATAAATGAATTTGTTGATATTACGCTAAATTTCATATTTTTATCGACCTTAATGGAAAAAGAAGATATCCATATCCTTCGATTAATGGGGGAAATTGAGCGGAATAGCAGTTCCAGCCAGCGGGAATTATCCCGCAGTTTGAATCTATCATTGGGGCTGGTAAATACCTTTCTAAAGAGACTTGTCAACAAAGGCTATTTTAAGGCGAAGACCATACCGCGAAACCGGGTGAAGTATTTTTTGACCCCTAAAGGACTGGCAAGGAAAAGCAAGCTGACTGTTGAATATCTCCGGTATTCGGTGATTTTTTACAGGGAAATAAAGGGTCTCCTGTTGAATAAATTCAAAGAAATGGAAAAAGACCGTATCCAATCGGTTCTATTTTTTGGCGCGGGAGAAGTAGCCGAATTGGCCTACCTCTATTTTCAACTCAGTGGTATCAAGCTGGTAGGAATTATTGATGATCGGCAACAGGGGAGCAATTTTTTTGATTTTAAAGTACATGGTTTTGATCGGTTAGATCAGAAAGACTGGGACGCAATCCTGCTCACGCGTCTGGATGAGACTGAGCGGGATATTGAAAGTCTTATTGATAGAGGCGTGAGCCCTGACAGGATAGCTACTCTATGAACGATAGATCCTCCAAATGGTATGCCCTGCACACCCGGAGCCGTTTCGAGCAGAAGGTTTATGATGGCCTGCAAGGCAAGTCCATACAGGGTTTCCTGCCCCGTATACAGGTAATGAGTCGACGCAAAGATCGTCATAAAAAGATATTGGTTCCTATGATACCCGGTTATGTTTTTGTTTTATCGGACCTTGAGCCCGAAGAACATCTGAATATTGTAAAGACAGTCGGTGTTGTGCGTATGGTGGGCTTTATGGGCAGGCCGGTTCCAGCCAATGAAGAAGAGATTTCGTCGTTGATGATTTTGGATGGAACAGATCGTACCGTGCAAAATCAGAGATATATGAAAGAGGGTGACAGGGTAATGATTATGGAGGGCCCTCTAAAAGGACTTGTTGGTTTTTACCTGCGTCACAAGGTCCAATCGGAAAGAGTAGTGGTATCAGTTGAACTTTTACAGCGGTCTGTATCAGTAGAGATCGAGAACTGGGCCTTAGAAAAGATCCCTCGATAAAATTGCTGTGCAATTTTGTGTAACCCCGCGATGGCGGGACACAAGTGCCTAAAGTTAATGAACTCTGCTATTTTTTAAAAAAAATTACTCTATGACACCAATTAGCCGGCAAAAAGGGGCAAACCCCTGAGGAGTTGTTTTATTAAATAGTACGCCGAAGGCGTACCACAACTTTAGGCACTTTTTTCTTCATAGCGCTTTAACCCCTTCTAGGGGCAAATCAAGGCCACGTTCTTCCCCGCATAGCGGGATCTTCGATGGGCGTGGATTCTTTATTATTTGTAAGTTCTATAAACCCTAATCCAAGTGGTTTAAATACCACTTAATTATCCTTTTCGGCGGAATGTAACCGAAGGGGCGGAGCTATAAATAAAATCGCTGTGGCGATTTTATACAGCGAGACCTTTGCAGAACCTGCTGAAAATCGCCAATGTTTATAACCACTGGGATAGGAATCCGTCAAATTAAAAAAATGTCATTTGCAACGAATGGTCTGAATTCGGAAGTTGGCGAGAATGCTTTAGAAACGGCAATATTG
>JAUWMR010000080.1 GCA_030613055.1 Desulfobacteraceae bacterium | reverse complement strand
TTTTCCCTTTATCCTTACAATTATTCAACATAGCCTGTCGGAGCATAGTTTATCCCGTGAAATTCCGAAGGACAGCGGAGCACATTTAACTGGGGCGTAGATTTATCCGCCTCCGGAGGGTCCCGCTATCGGAGCCCAGTTAAATTGACTTTGTTTTTATTTAACCAAGGTCAACAACGTCCCCGACTGCCGCTGCTTCGCAGTTACATGGCCGTTACATAAAAAATTACGCCCAAAAAGGAAGGTATTCCTTTTTATTGGAACGGTTTTTGGGATCAGATACTTTGATAAACCCGTCATCCAGCGCAACCCGTTCTATCAATTAATCACTTGGATACCAACGCACTTGTGTCGGATATTGATAACCCCGTCATAGTCTGAACGGATTTTCGCTTCATGATTACGGGTGAACATATTCAATTTATCCTCAATTAAGGATAAAGGCTCTGGCGAACTATGCCTTCTGAAATCATCGCGGAGCAATAACTCCAAATCGCCCAATTCTTCTTCTCCATCAATCAAGAAAGCCCGATACAATTCACGCCTGGTGCCATCCTCAAATTCAATTGTGAAGAGATATCGAGCCGTCAGGCATGGTGATGCACTATCACACCTGACATTCAACAATTCTCCAGATACGGATTCGCTCTTATAGAAGTTCAATGAGGCATCTATGAGCGGGTGTCCAATTCCAAGTAAATCTACATTTCTTTTCCGGGTGGCAGTTTTCCTGGAAAAGGTAACGTTTTCATAGCGAGATGCCACGTCCGGATATTTCTTTAGCGCCGGAGGAACAGTTATTTGAACAAGATCACCGGATGGGACGAAGCTTCCTCCTAAGCGCAAAATAGCTTTTTCCGTGAATCGTTTCAGATCTTCCAGCGTAAACTTCCCTTCAAGTTCCCTGTAGTATTCCAGGTTGAAGGTTGACAGGTCCAGAGTGAGTTGTCGGAGGGCCTCACTTGCATCTTTCGCTACCTGAATGGCCTCGGAGATCTCCTGTTCAGTTCTTTCATAGTTCCGATTTAAAAAAGCCTCCCTATAGAGAGATGTATAATTTGTGCTTGATCCTAAAAATCCAAGTATCTCCGACCGGAAGTCTTCGCTCACATCACCTGTGGTAGTATCCACTTTACCAATCGTCATTGCTATCTCAAAAAGCTTTTCCTCGAGAATTGCGTAAACCTTCTCTTCAATGGTTTCCTCTGCAACAAGGTGGTAGACTTGGACGGTTTCGGTTTGGCCATATCTATGAATCCGACCAATACGCTGTTCGACCGCCATGGGATTCCACGGCAGATCATAATTAAATAGAATTCGGCAAACCTGCAGGTTGATTCCCTCACCTCCTGCGGACGTGGAGATTAGGAACTGGGCACCGTCTTCATCCCAAAAAGACTCGCAAGATGTGATTTTATCTTCTAACGGGCCACCCTTAACGATTGCTATTTTCTTGGGGTCATAATATTTGCCTATCTCATCTTGAAGGAAATAGAGTGTTTCAAGGTATTGGGTAAAGATGATCATCTTTTCATTCTTATTTTCCCTCCTGATCTGTTCAATGGCACGAATTAATGTGTCAAATTTCCGGTCAGGCCCTTCATCTACAAGCTCTATAAGCTCTTTTATCTTTTCCTCCTCATCAGGGATATTGGCCGAGGCTTCAATGATTCCATTCCCCGTCTCCATAGCATCCAGAGCCCAATGGGTGACTTCTTCCTCAAACCGGGGCCTTTTCATAATCCTTTGTTTCAGTCTGGTGATATATGAATCAGCTTCCGTATAGTCAATGTCGGCCTTCCGATAGGAGAGTAACTCAGCAACTATTTTCCGCATTTCTTCTTGAAAATTTATGATTTTGGATGAGATTTCCGGCCTGGTTATGGCCCCGTAGGCACCACTTTCGAGAGACATTTGTTTGCGGGCGTAAAGAGCAATCAACCGGCGTCTAAGAGCCTGTTTGATGGCCCTTGGGCTGGAGGACATAATTTTTTGAAAGGTGGCCATAACAAAGCCGACTGCCCGTTGTTGTTTGGTGGTTTTGTCTTCTCCTACGCCGGCAGCATCGTATCCTTCTCTTAGGTATTCGGTCAGCCTGTCGTAAAATCTCTGCTCACGCATGGAGAGTTGGAATTTTTGGGTATGCACCTGCCTCCGCATAAAAATCGGATTGCCCTGGGCATCTGTAACTTCCTTTTTTGTGCGCCGGAACATGACCCTGCCAAGGAGACCTCTGTGGTCCAGCATTGCCTCCGGTTTTTCAAAAAGTTGATCATCCAGGAGCTGAATCAATGACCAGAATTGGTAGGCATCTCCCTGGTGAGGAGTAGCCGTCAGAAAGAGGAAATCACGTCCTTTACCCTTGGTTTTCTCTGCCAATCGGTAATTCTGGGTGACATCTATCTTTTTGCCGTATCTCTTCCTGCTCAAGTGATGGGCTTCATCAAAAACAATCAAGTCCCAATTCGGCCCGGTTAGCATTTTTTCCAAACGCCCGGGCCTCTTGATCATGTCTATGGAAACAATTACTAAACTGTGTCGCTCCCATGCGTGAGGATTAGCATCAGAAAAATCCCGACCAAAGATGTCAAAAAAAATCCGAAAGCAATCTTTCATTTCGTTCTGCCAGTTCACAGTAAGACCTGCCGGGCAAATGACTAATATCCTCTTAGCTTCTCCACGTGCCAATAGCTCCTTAATAATCATTCCCACTTCAATGGTTTTTCCAAGGCCACCCTCATCGGCAATCAAAAATTTTCGTCTCTGGGCGCTAATAATCTGATGGGTTAATAGAATCTGGTGAGGAAGAAGATCTGTTTTGCTATTGGAGAGTTCCCCACCTAGGTTTTCAAGGGGTAATTGGTAGGCCAATTGTTTCAGGAAAAAATCCATAGGGTGATCTGATTCACTGTTTTGATACCGCTGAAAGATATCAGCAACCGGCTCCACGCGACTCTGGGGGAAGGTTTCTAAAAACCTCTTACCATCTTTTTCAAAAACCACATCAACCTGGTATTCTTCCCCAGGGCCTTCCTCTACCTGAAGCACGGAACCGGTACCCAAGTCAGAGCGATATGGAACCTTCACTTTTGTATCTTTTTTGATTTCCATTTTATATGAGGAATGTTTATGAAGGCAGGAAATATCAGGACAAAAACGGCATCCAGCCTATACCAATTATCCCGGACAATAGCGCACATGACGCTTGAGATTTGGGGTTCAAATAAGACGTTCACTCCGCTTATTCTGCGCTTTCCTTCAAGGGATTTATGGTGGTAAAGCCAATGACTTCGGCAACCTTGCAAAGGTTGTCGTCAGCCACCACAAAAGACCAATCCTTTTCAGATATGAGACTAAAGGCGCCGAGATGTAATGCATCCAGAGCCTTGAGTCCGTATGTTCTTCCATACTTTTTAATAAAAAGCTCGGCTTGATCAAGAACAGCATGTCCTAAAGGTTCGATATTGAATCCGGCAATTTGATTCTCAAAAGACTCGACTGCAGTGTTCAATTGCCCTTCATCCAGCTCCTTGTTGCGAAATCTCCTGAAAACGGCGCTTACAAATTCCAACCGTCCCAACTCCGAAATCCACACTTCATTATTCCGGTCAAGAATGAGTTCAGTGACTATGTCCGTTCCTTCTTCCTCATGAAAAAACTTCACGAGCGCTGATGTATCAAAGAATAGATTCATATCCTATCTTCTCTTTCCTGTATTATATCTTCAGATAGAGACCCTTTGCATTGTTTCAACGCCTCCCTCACCTTTATATAATCAGCGGCGATCATTTTGTTTTTTTTGGCCTGATTTGTCCTCTTTAGCTCGGTTATTAGGTCATATACTTTCGCTAAGGCCTCGGGCTTTAATTCATTTAGTTCTTTTATGGTCTGTTCTTTTATATTAAGCATTAAAACACCTCCCTGGATATTTTCTATATAAGTCCGATATATACCTCTTTAAGAGGTACATGCTCATACTTTATTTTTTTAGAAGTCAAGGACATAATTTATACCTCACATTAAGAATTTTTTATAATTGTAAATATCGTTGATCATGAGCTGTCGGCGTTGAGCGGCAGCGAAACACAGAGCAGTGTCAATGATCTGTTTCAAGTCAATTATGTATCTCAATCCGATTTTGTGTTAACTATAACTATTCGTTATTTATCATTTAACCAGCTAATCGGTATAAGCTTGTTTCCCTCGCGCCATTCTTCAACACAATGGACGTTATCTATGTTACCCCAAACATTTTCTGATGCATGGTCTAAAACGATAATTTGTAGATTTCCTTTGTTTCTTTGAACAACAGAAGCCATTACAGAAAAAGCCTTTTTAACTGCCTCAATATCCTCATCTTTGTACTCGGGGTCGAAATCGTCCTCTTCATCCCGGACAACTAGCTTCTTTGGAAAGTAGACCTGGCTCGGCTGGTCATACACAATAAAGCTTGGGACTGGACTATGGCTCAAATCAAGAAAGAACTGTTGCAGCCCCAGTGTGACAGCAATGTGATATGAGAGCCAATTAGATCCACTGCCAATTTCCCAAAGGAAATCTTCACGCTCGATGCTATTAACCTTTATCGTGAGATCGTCTATCAGGAGGGAAATAGGATCGTTTGGACGTTCCAAATCCAAATAAGGAAGAATTTTCCCAACATTCGAAGCGATAACATTGAGTGCGCGCTTTGTTTTTGCCTGTATTGATGCATTCGATATTTCTTTTGTTAAAATATTGACGCGTTCCCGAAGCTCCATGATTTCAGAATTTAGTTCGCTGTCTTTACCAAGGCGAGCGTAAGTTTGCAAAGACTCTTCTATATTTCCTATAAAACGGGATGTTTGTAGTGAGTCATAATGACGCTGCCGAGCTTCCTTAGATCGCTGTTCAAGTGATTTGATACGAATCTGTATACCGCGAAGCTTATCTGTTAGCGTTCGAATCTCTGATTTGACACGATTGTACTCGCGATCAAACGCCGCAGGCACTGCATCAAAATGACCGACGGCTTCTTCGACGCTCTGAAGCGCATGGTATAGATTATCAAGTGTTTCGGTTGATTGAGATAGTGAGCCACCGCACAGTGGGCAATCATGATCTTTTTGATGTGTATTTCGTAACCATTCTGATATTTTTAGCCTGTCCCTTTGGATGTGCAAAGCGCCCTTGTAATGAATAGTGCTTTCACGCAGAGCTGTCATATCCGAGAAACGTCTACGCGAAGAGGATAAATGCATTGATATTTGGGTTTCTTCTTCATGAAGCGAAACAAGCTCCTGGACAGCTCCATTTACCGACTGTGTTGTTACCCTAATTTTGTCAGTTGATGTGCGCACGACTTTCCTTAACAGATCAACAAGCTCTTGACGACTTGTCGTTTCACTAATTGAACTGCTTATGAGTCCAAGCTCCATAGCCCTTGAAACCTTTGATCGTATCTCGGCCATCCAACGGTCGGAGACTTGTCGTACGGTTGCAATTTCCTGCTCTTTTCTGCGGAGTAAACGACGTAACTCTGTAAGCTCATGCTGTTTAGCCATTAATTCGGGATTTATCGCATTTAATACATAAGGAAAGATTGTCCGGAGTTTTTCGCGGTGTTGGTATGTCTCAGTCTTATAAAACAGGACATCTGGATTTGCGACAAGGTTCTGTGGCTGGAAAATGAAGGCACCCATATCTCTAAAACTAGGCCGTTCTTTGAAGCCCGAACCAGTTCTTTCTATGTCGAAATCTAAATCTGTCAGTCCAGCGATATCGCCCAGGGATCTTTTAACGGATTCAACCGTAGTATTTTTTGACTCAATATGATCGGGTATTTCAATGCTTTTACCTTCAGAGATAAACATATCACCTGTTGCTTTAAGGCTACCTGGCTCTCGCCGGGCATACAACTTTTGGTCGATACTGGTTTGAATTACTACACCAAACCAATCGCAAGCGTCTCGTATTGTTTTAACTGGTATTCGGCATTTCCCTGACCCGAGACAATAGTCAATTATTGGAATGATAGCTGACTTACCTGTCCTTGATGTTCCTGAAATAACGTTGACTTTCCCATTCTCGAATGAGAGCCTTCTGGGCTTGTAAACTCTATTTTTCGGCCAAAGTACAATTTCTTTTATTTGGAAATACATTTAAAACCCCACTTTTAATATGACAGAGACTTCATGAAGTGAAACAGTCGCACACCAAATTCCAAGTCGTTCTGCAGCCCTCAGTAATGGCTCTATTGTAAGTGGAATTCCAGATTTCGGGGCGCTGGAAGAAAGAGAAACCACTAAACCATCTTTACAGTCAAGCGACATTAGTTGTGATGATATTGCTATTGCAAGAGAATCCATAGTAAGCCTTCGCAAGCGGACACATCTATTATGGATTGACAGAAGAATATCGCTTTTTCGGAATTTTGATTCGGAGAACTTTCCTGCAAATTTTCGCAACCCCGATTTTTCTTGGGTTGAGGTAACAAACCAAGCTGTTTCTTCATGCATTACAACGGGAAGAACAATGAAAAGAAGCGGGATGGGAGTTGGACTATTTTCGCTACTCCCTTTTTCGTAGCCGACTGTAAAGCGCCAAAGAGCCATAGCTCCAAGAGCAGGATTCTGCACATATTCAGTTTCTTGGCTTAGTTTTGGCATCTATTTTTCCCTTTCATCATGAGCAATACCCAACTTGCGGGCATAGTCCGGATGCCAACCGACAACCTTTTCATCTGCGAGGGCGTGAAAGCTGCCTGGTGTGAAGTGAGTTGGGACCTGCAGACCTTCTATGGTAGCATGATGGGATGAACATTCTGCATAAAGGTATTGGCCTTTTTTAACATCAGAACGTGAGTATAAAGATACTTCCGCCTTTCTTCTAAGGTTCCGCCACGTTCGTACAAGGTTATCGTAAAATTCCTCGAAACTTGTTTTTTGAACCAATCCCTTCGCGCTCCAATGTGTACGATCAGCTGAAGCACGTAAGTAGTCAGTTACCGCCCTAATTTTTTCATCATCACTTTCTTCGATAATATCAAGCTGACGAACATAAATACCTATTTTAAGATCCTCTTGAATTTCTTTCTTGGTGGGCTTACTTGCGTATGTCCTAAGAATGGTCCTGTTGTCGTGCTTGCGTATAAAGCTAATCATAGTCTGTCGAAAAAGCTCAGAAGAAACGCATGCGGGTTTTTGTTGTTCAATCAAAACGTCAGTTTGTTTTTTAACCCAACCTAATGCATAAAGCAGAAGATCATCAACGAGCTCAGAGGGAATCCATTGTTTTTTGAGTCGTTTTCTAAGATCGGCGTGCGGACTCCCTTCACTACAACTTAGTTGAAAATTCTGCAGAATCTTGCAGACGACTTTTTTATCTGCTTCGAAAACTTTTTTAACGTAGGGTGCAATAGATTTCGATAATGAAGGGCGGAGAGGGTAATTTGGCGACTTCCCCCAAAGTTCGGTGATTGCATTTTGTAGCGCTACTTCGGCCTCTGTTTCCGATTGAGCACGAGAAAATGTATCGACAATAGCTCCTGTTTTGGCTTGAGAGATGTATAGTTCAAATACTGTTTTTTCTGGATTTAACTCACCCGCTTCAACTGCAGTCACCCAATTAGCAAAAGTCTTCCAGAGGTCTATTGCACGATTTGAAACCGGGTTCTTTTTTGAGACACTTTTGTCTTGCTCGGCAATCCGGTTTCCTTCAGGAGTTTCAACTCCTACATCTTCAAAAACCTCCAAACTGATAGTCCATTCTGGTTCAGCGTCAAGCAATCTCATTAAAAAGCGTGTCGTCTGAAGTGAATAACCAAGATATTGTGATGCGGCGTGAATTGAGCTCTTTTGTCCTTCATCAGAAGACGACATTGTTTATACCTCATTTTAGTATATATTTACTGCATTCCAAATCAGGATACTCAATTCTCTCACTTTTTATTAAGGGCTAATGACTGCGGCTCACCTGCGGCAAAAAGCTTCCACAAAATACCGCAGATGCTAATATGACTTGAAAAAAACAATACTTTTTTAGTGCAATGGCCTTTGCTGTCTCGCGCAGTCTCTTGATATCCCTTCAATACAATATGACTTTATAAGCCATCTGTTTCTTATTTATTAATTAATAAACATATCATGGAATTAGATATCTCCCCAACATAATTATTAAGATTCAATCTACCTGCCTGTCAGCTCGACAGATTAAAGTTTACAGTATAAACTGGAAACCCTTTGATTTCCTGTTTTCTGGGTGTGCCGAAGATGAAATCAAGAGGGAGGGTTTCCCCTCGATATTCTACCCAGAATGAGTCTCCCTTAACCAGCCTGCCTTTGCAGACGATCTGAACCTCAATTTTTTTCCGTTCAAGGTCATTAGCTGCAGATTGAAGGACCTTATGAATATCAAGTGCAATGGCCCGTCTTAATTCCCGTTTCGTCAGATAAAGTACATCATCAATGCCCACAACCATGAAAGAAGAATACCTGACCATACCCTCAGGCCCGGAGTTAAGCTCCCTGAGAAAATCGAGAAGACCGATCTTTTTCTCATAAGGGTCAATGCCATCTTCTCTATAAATCTTCAGGTAACGCTGTTCTAAGATTTCATATCCTTTCATCTCAAACCTCAATTATACTGAGGACCTTATTAACCGGACCCTGAAAAGTGGGGTTTTTATCAAGCAGATACTCGAAAGAGACCCGGATATTGGGAATAATAGGCTTAAATTGTTCTAGCCACTGGACCAGATTTTCCCCTGCCTCAGCAAGGCCCATAAGGTAATGCAAGACATCAACCAGGGCTACATTATCAAATTTGGCCTCCTCCAGTTCAGGGAAAAGCAAGAACTGGTCTAAACTCTTTGATTTGGTTTTAAACAATTTAGCCAGGTCCTTATATCGCTCGACCGGGAGCTTCACCTCGTAAGTCCTGCCTCGCTTGGCCCGGCCCTTTCTAATCACACCAGCTTTAATAAGGACCTCTGGCTCCATAATGCCCCTTGTCGTCTTATGCACTTCATCACTCTTGATCTCTTTCCTGTCACAGAGGCAGGTGAGATATATGTAACTGACAGGATCAATATGTTCCAGTTCCGAAGGGAGGGGTTGCTGGGTGGATACAATCTGCTCCACCATCATGCGTATGGATGTTAGGGCTTCTTCGAGAGGCACAACATCGCCTTTATAATCCACGATCATTCCATAATGTTTGCTGTATAGTTCAAGGCATTTGCCAATAAGGACTATGTTGACATCAGCAGGAGACAGCCTTTCTTTCCCATATCTACCAGCTTCAATTAGCTCAATCTCTTTACGCGCCTTTTTTCGAATCTCCTCTCTGACCCCGGCCCATGAGCGCTGCCCACTCTCTGAAAATACAACCCGCTTTTTGCAAACATGGATAGTATCATAAGCAATTTTTTGTGCCCCCAATGCCCCGCCTTTTTTAGCATCCGATTCATAAGGGTACACTGCTACTAAAAAAAAATCAGACCTAAACAGTGCCTCCAAAACCGACACCCATGCTTCGTTGGCTTCATGATGAAAAGTAAATACTAAAAAGCCGTCTTTTTTTAGCAACTTTCCGCTTTCAGAAAATACTTCTTCCAACCCCTTTTGAAATTCTTGAAGATCTTTTTCTCTTGTCTTGTTCTGTATAATTTCTTCAGACTTTGGTGTGTAGTCTGGCGCAAAACATTTATATCTTTTTCTTAGTATTAGCCGCAGCCAAACATAGAAAAAATCCGACAATTCGGAATAATTTACGTTCCCAGCATAGGGGGGATCAGTAATGACACAATCAAATATCTTTTCACCTAAAAGCCTATCAATATCTTTCGAATCCTCAGACAAAAGCAGGCAGTTCTGTGGATTGCCATCAATGGTTTCGAAGCTTTCTGATTTAGTTGTTTTGTAATTACCTTCTTTCGTTGTTCCATCATAAATTCTATCATAAGGATTTATGTTAAATGATTTTCCTCTAACTATTTTATCTATTACACTCGAGAATGTCCCTCGACCATATTTTGAACCCCAAACAGAATTTTCACAGATTGTGTTTGGATCACGGAAATCATGCCCCGACATTGCCGGTTCCAATTCATGTCTTGCTGGATTATAAAAACAAAGCATACACTGGTTTCTTAAGGTTTGAAAAAACGCACTTAGTAGCATTTCTTGGTAAAGGCTATCTTCCTCTGCATCAATTCCTTTTAGCAGCGTAGCCAGAGACAGTAACTGTCGAGGATTAAATAATTGAAACCAATAGTTGTAATGATGTCCGATCAGATCAGTTTTAGTTTTATCACCTTCAGGCACTCTGGATTTTGGATATGGAAGATTTTCTTTTTCTGCCTCCCATCTTTTTTCAATTGCCACATAACCCTTGAGATCCGCAGGGGTAATCCTTTTGAAAAACTTGCCTCGATTATTATGGATATTACACAGATGAGATACAGCTTCTTTCCGCTTCCCTTCGTTGCTATACATATTTAACTGTCTGATCTCCCCCGCGCATTCCGCGCAATACCCTTCGATAGCATAGGGTTTGGTTGGAAAGAGTCGATCTTCAGGAAGCTTTCGGATGGCATTAATAATCTTATCGTTGGTTCCACAGGAAGGACAAACAAAGCTTCCTTTTTCGGTGTTACCTTTATTGGAATTGTAGCTCTTTGTACATACAGGACATGATACCTCTTCAGGCAAAGTCCCTCGGTATTGCCATACGGCATAGCAATATGGACACAATAAAACTGTCAGAGGGACCTTTTTTCTCGCCTTTTTCAGCTTTTTGGGCTCCTGCAACGGACTGATCTGAAGACACCAGGGGCACTTATAACTATTTCCGGTTGGCTCAAGATTTGTCCATCGTTTATTCGATCTTTTATCGCCTGCCGCATCCTTTGCATTGTTGATCATTAGCGATTGTTCTGCAATCAGGGACGCTCGTTCGATGTCGAGATCAAAAGTTTTTTTACATTCAGGACACTCACAGTCAACATAGCAGCGGATAGAAGGCGACTTTTTGGCGATAATATAATTTGGAAACAAAGGGACTTCTTTTTTACAAGTGGGGTTCGTGCATATCGCAGATTTGACCCAAAAGGTGTAGATAATATCCGCCTCTTCACGGCCTGCCCCGCAACAGGGACATTCTGTTTTGTAATGACTTAGCAGTTCTTCTTTTACAGGCTTTCCACTTATGGTAGACCGTTCTTCCAATCTCTTGAAGGCAGCCTTTAGCTCATCTATATCTACCAGCTCCACTTCTGTCTTGACAATGAACCACGCCACGGGGCTTAGGTCTATGCCAGTGACATTACAACCCAAACGAAGGGCCTCCACTATAGTGGTGCCTCCGCCCATAAAAGGGTCTAAAATTTTGACTCCCTTGGTATCGGGATCAATGGTGTGATCCTTATAAAATTCCTCCATAATGTCTGTGCCAGCAGGTTTCATAGCGGAGAGCAGAATTGCTCGAAATACGCACGAGGCCCTGCGCGCAAACCATTTGTGCATCTGGTAAATGGGTTTAAAGGCGTTTCTTTCGGGTATGGCAAGCCGGTTGATCTCGACGACGGGGAAGCTCTCTTCAATAGCCTTTCTAATGTTGTTTCCCATTATTGACTTACCTTAAGTTCAATCCAGGGCGTTATCATTTCCATCAATGAAAGCCCGCCATGCCTGTAGAGTTTACTTGCAGCATCCCCGGTTGATTTTGTCCTGACACGGCCTTTCACCATGGCCACGCTTTGCGACTGAACTACAAAAAGATCATCGCTTACAGGAGGATGAGGGTTTTCTTCTAAAGGAACATTCCTGTCATTTCCAAAATAGGCATTTAAGGCTTTCGTCTCTGACGGGCTTCTGGGAAAATCCATGCCTGTGCCGAAAAAAATGTAGCCATGATCACTTGTGATGATGATCCTTTTCTTTCCTTTTATTGCCTGGACAATATTCATCCACGCTGTTTCAAACAAAACATGGATATTCTCAAAGTGGCTTTCGAATTTTGCCCCGCTGTCTTTGTACGTTGAATCAGGGAAAGAAGACCACACAAGAAGCGGCGAATTCTCATACTCCGCTGAAAGGGGCTGGGTAATGTCCCTGTTGTAAATCGCCACGATTCCTTTTTCTTTGAGCTCTTTTCTGGTTTGAAGCTGAGACGGGGCAATACGGCCACAAGGCAGTTCCCGATCAACAAAATCAATAGTTTCACTCGGTATGGCGGCCTGCGATGTGCCTGTCAACGAGACGGGAAGCCCTGATTTATCTGCAAGGGTCAGAATCATCGGTACTTCTCTAATGGATAGCCCGTCAAAAACAACAACCGCTGTATTGGGGTCAGAAAGCGCATTGATCAGCTTTCTTGAGGGGTCAGGAGAAGAAAGAAGCTCGCCGTAAATCCTGTCAGCGGCAGAGGCTACTAATAATTCAAAACGGTTAACCTTTTCCTCTCCCCCACGGAGGAACTCGACAGGGCTGAGGTTTTGATAACGCTCAGGGTTCCATACCTCTTCCAGCAACCAGTCTATAATCCAGATGAGGCGAGAACCTGGTTCAGTTAATCGCTTGAATAGAGCTTGCTCCAAAATCTCCATTTGTTCACCTATTTTTTATTTTGAAACTTCCACTTCCATATCTACAGAAAAATCGGCCTCGGAAATGACCGGAAGTGACTCAATATGCTGCTCAATCTGTGATTTTGAGAATGTTCCAGTCTTTGAGATAACAATCTCGGCAGTTATATCACCCTCCCCGCTGAGCGAGCCTCTTATACCCGAGGGCAGAGTACTGAGATCGCCGACCTTTTCTTTTTGGAGAAATATTTTGTAAGTGACCTTTGTAATGACACTATCTTCATAATCTTGCAACCTGAAGGCTGTTTCCTTTCGTAGACTTCCTATGCTGTTCTGATAAGGAATTTTAATGGGAAAAGTCTCTTTTTTTGGGCATTCGCAAGGATCTTTCCCGCATTTAGGACAGACTTCAGGGGGTTTCTCGCACTGGCATGGGTACTGTCCACAAACAGGACATTTCTGCGGTGGTTTTGGACATTGGCAAGGGAATTTTCCGCATTTAGGGCATGGCTCTGATTTAGGTGGCCCTTCAAAGGGATCAGTTATCTTGGCATTGAAGAGTTCGGTTTCTGTCAGGTTTGGGTTGACATGACAAAAGTTATTTGCGGTATGCTGAATGCCTATAATCCCCTGCTTGCAAAGGTCGCAAATGGCGTTGGAAATAGAGCTTGCCATCAAGGGGATGGGAAATCCGAGTGTGGCACGGTATTCGGCATCCACCTCCTTGACCAGACGGTTTTTGACCTGGTCGAGCCTGGCTTCGAGATGTTCCTTGAAACGGAGCATCGGGAAATAGTCCTTATTTAGCATATCCCGGATCTTATCTTTTGAAAGATCACCGGGTAAAGGTTCAAGCTCCACCTGATCTTCAGCCACTGAACTCCCATACTTTTCCCAGCTTATGAAGACCAAACCTGCTTTCTTGATTCTTTCAATGACATACCTTTTGTCAGTGCCGGCAATGCGATTATAGTCATTTTGTCTGGACACATCCTTCGTGCTTTCCGCCAGGTCCCTCGCGGCAAGACATCGTTTTGCCCATTTGAGTAAATCCTTATCATTTGCGATTTGAAATCTATCGTCCTTTGGTTCCAGAAGAAGAATCATATTTCTGACATCCATTCCATAATAAATCTGATGCCTTTCCTCTCGAGTGAGCCTTCGACCTGTTAGAATGTAGCGGAGACGGGATTTATCAAACTGTTTCAATAATTCCTGGGTTTGTTCTATTGAGCCAAAAATGGCCGTATTCACGGTTTCCCTGAATATGTCTGCCTTAAGGATCTCATATAATTCCTCCCGGGCCTGATCATCCGAATACCGAAGGGATTTAAACTCCACTTTGGCTTCGGAATTTTCTTCCAGATCAAAATAATAGCGGCCTTCCTGGTGATGAAAATATGAAGCGTATTTTTGAAAGCCCATCAATGTTTGCTCAATTTCATTGATATCCGTTGCAGGCGATAGAATATCGCGGATGAGATTTTCCCTGGAAACACCGGAATCGGCTCCAACCCCGGTCAATGTATAAAGAAGAACGGTAGGTGCCATTTGGCGAGACATAGGCACTCTGGCAAGCAGGTCTTCCATATTCTCTTTAGCCCGGTTGATCAGGTCACCGCTCAGGTCCAGGTCTTTCAACATGATTGTAGTGGCCTTATCCTCAAGCGAAACATCACTTGGGGTTATGATATCATTTTCGGCGTGAGTTAATCTAATCAGGTTGCCAAGAAAAGCTAAAGCCCCCCGCACATTTTGAAAACCTCCTCTTGCCGGTATTTTCTTAAGGATAATCTCCATGAGAGATGGCGAAAAAGGATAAGTGTCGTTAAATTTGGCTTTAAGCTCTTCCTGGTCAACCGGCGCATGCCTGTTCCATAGTTGGACGTAACTCTCAAGCACCGGCAAGATAGAAGCCCTGTCAAATTGTTTATAGTTCTCAAAGAGCCTGTGCAAAATGATGTGGCTCTGGTCTTTGGCGTTATCGAATTGAACCACGCATCGAGGAACACGCTTGAGGGTACTGCCTGGCTCTTGCTGGGTGCTGTAGATGCTCGCAAACAGGGTCACCTGCCTTGAACGGTTGCTAAATTCGGAAAGCATCTGGAGAAAGGCTATGTTTTGGGCTTGAAGTGCCGGATCATCAATAACCTTAATGCCCTGTTCCAGCTCATCGAATATCAGGATGACCTTTTTATCTCCAAGAGCCTTTTCAAATTCAGCTAATTTTGGATGTGTCTTGCCCTTCTTTGCCTCTGATCCAAGTACGTCAAAGATCATATTCCAGATGGAATCATGAGGATCATCAGTGAACTTATTGATTATCACAACAGCATCCCGAGGAACCTCACATGACAAATCATTTTCATTGAGCCATCCCCGGGCAATCTGGTGGTTTTTGAATAAATGGTAAATTATCAAAAGCAGGTGCGATTTACCGCTGCCCTTCAGGCCCTCAAAAAGAAAAAGCCCTGAAGAATCTTTTGAAGATGAAAACCGTACATTGATTTCATCCAGGACCTTAATAACATCTGTAGTTGGATAGGTTAGTTGGAAAAAATCATCCGGGCGAGCCTCGATTTTGGTTTTGGATTCATCTTTCAAGTTTGCCAGGTCGATAATTCCTTCAATTCCCTCTTCAGAAATCGCATCTTGCCTTGGTTTTAGATATGCTGAATAGCCCATTAAAAACCTCTTACAAAAAATAAAAAATTGACAATTAAGGATTGTGTCTCGACCTTTAACAAAGTTCAGTCAATCCTGTTACATTTTTGGTAATATGCCCCCTGTTTCTATTCCACGAGCTGAGATTTCCTGGTCAATTTGTAGCGCCATTCCAATGAAATCACACCATCATGCTGCAATCTGCCGGCAATAACCCCGGGTTGATACCCATAGAATATCATTCGACGTGCCAAAAATACAGGTAAACAGGTTAAATTATTCATAATGTGAATATTGTCTCTTCCCTCACACTTTTCATGATGAAACAAGCGCCATCTGTTTTCCCTATTGCACGAAATTTGGGTATCCCCAGCTCGCCATTTAGTTAACGCAGTTGCATGATAGCCCTTTCATCCCTAAACCGAGCGCTTTCCATATTGCAGGCTGTTCTTTGCACAAAGAAATATTAATATCACTTCTATGTTTTTTTATCGCTTCTATAATTGTTTTAAACATCTTGATCCTAAGGTTTTTAGGGTATCGGAGTTTTTTTCCTTCTTTAACCAAACTTCTGTTGATTTTCAATAGAGGAGAATCTGGAAACCGGGAACTGATATGGTTGGCAAGTCCGTTGGATGGTCGATATTCACCTATGGTTATTCTCGTAGGCTGAACATATTCAAATATTTTATCTACAAGTGAAATGTAGTCCTTTTCCCAGGTAGAATAGAATATAATAGGATCTATCCTTAAACGTATTTCATAGCCAGCTTTTTGCGCTTTAGCCGCAGCAATTAAACGAGCCTCAGGGGAAGCGGTTCTATGTTCTAACTGCTGAAAAACAGCATCAGTATTTACACTGAAAGAAATGATGGATTGACCACCATGGTCAAGAGGAAGAATTTCGTCCACGCAGTCACTCTTGGTTAAAAAAAGCAATCGTGTTTTCGGGGCATGTTCGGGCATGAAGGGAATAATCTGTTTTGCAAAACCGGTTATGTAGTCCACAGCCAAAGGGTCGCCAAGTTCACCGAGATTTAGGACTCTTAAGGATTTTTTTATGTTCAATCTGTCAAATTTGATAATCTCATCATACATCTTTTCATAATTTATAAAGTGGGTGGAAACAGGCTGTGTTCGAAAGGTCAAATAAAGATAACAGTACTCGCACCAGAAATTGCAATTATTGTAGGCTGTTAGTTTATAAAATTTTGCACAGCGCCCGATAGGATGCTGGAACTGTTCGATAAATGGACTTACTCTGTCACGCAATAAAAGAACACCTCTCTCCGCACGGACCTTTTCT
>JAUWMR010000052.1 GCA_030613055.1 Desulfobacteraceae bacterium | reverse complement strand
GTATTAAGGGCGACGAAAGGATATTAGGGGATAGTGATTTTGTAATGGAGGTACTTGAGCAGGCGGACGAAAAATATGACCGGAGATACAGACTCAAGAATCTTGGATACGATATTTCGAGGGTGGAGAGCAAAGTCCTTGCGCTGTTTGATATTGAAAAAGAGGATCTATGTTCGGGGAGCAGGAAAAAGCCGATATCAGAGGCCAGGAGTCTTTTCTGTTATTGGTGTGTCAGGGAGCTTGGGGAGAGCATGACAAGCATGGCAAAATTATTAGGGCTTACACAACCGGCCATCGGTTATTCGGTTGACCGGGGAGAACGAATGGCCAAAAAAGAAAAATATGATCTACTTGATTAATTTCTTAGTTTCTTATGGACGTCCCCATCTTCCCATATTTCCGTTTGTATTAACATAATATCAAATAAGTTTGGCTAATTCTTCTGGTGTAATTGTTTGGAACCCATAGTCAGTCTTTAGCCAAGCTAAATTTTCTTGACTTAATACAGATTTATTACCAGCACCTTTTGCTTGGTCTCTCGTGCAAAAATAATCGCCCCCTAAAGCAATTGATATTGCAACCGAATCACCGTCTGCCCACTTTGCAGCAGCTTTTGCGATTTTCTTCCTGTCAGATTCAGGTGCCTTTTTTAATCCTTTCATCCAAACTGGGTTTCCATATTGTTTACCAATTTCCTTTATCAGTGTTATACCAGCACCTTTTTCTTCTATTTTTCGTACTACTTCAAAAACAGTATCTAAATATTTTGATAAATTTTCACCTTCTTGCTTGAATCTAACAGTGTCAACTTCTAGGTTCACTAACCCACCAAATCTTGGTAGCCTTACTATCTTAAAGCCTAATTTTATTGCTTCATCAAAGTATTTTTTAAGAATTGGCCTGTCATCAAAGTTAATAGCATCATCTTCATTTGGTCCAACAGTAAACTCGAGTGAAACAGAATTGTCTTTTCCATCTTTTTCCTTAACATCGATTTTCACTTTTGTAGATGAAAAAAAATCTTGTCTTTCAACTTTTCTAATGGCTTCTATTGTAAATACTGTTTCTGATAGGTATGGTTCAATTTTTTTGTCAATAATAGCTTGGTGTATTTTCTTGAAGTCAGATAGCGAAGCTTCGTTCGGATATTCGTCTGGAATTGTAACAATTTGCCACACATTTGAGTCAAAAATTATTTCCATATTATTCCTTTTCACCCATAATCGGGATAGGGGGGAGCCTCACGACTCCCCTCCTCCCACACCACCGGGCATACGGATCACGTACCACGGCGGTTCGGTTGACTAAGTCGGTTTAACAAACAGTCTTGGCAATCCTAAACGTGCAAAATACTTTGCCGGTAGAGCAAAAGCTAACCCCGGACTGCGGCTCAGCCTCCATGGACCATGCGCCGATTTCGCTGTATTCCAGGCAAGATCCCTACTTACTCCACGTTTCAGAAGTTCCCGGTAGCCCCGCCGTCCCCATTGCTTCCAAAGGTAGCATCGAAGACGCCGTTTGACCCAGGAATCCAGCTCTTTAAGGATATAACGCACTTCCGTAAAATTAAAGTACGCCTGCCAGCCTAACATAAACCGGCGAAGCTCCCTCACGATTACTTCGATGCGTCTTCCTCGAACCCGACGGGTGATTTCTCTAATCCTGCTCTTAAAACGTTTGATCGCTTTCGAACTGATGCGCCTATTCAATCTAGAGCTGAGGGTAAACCCCAGAAACTGACGTCTCCAGGGTCGATCTACGGCACTTTTCGCCTCGTTAACTGAGAGCTTCAAGTGACTGCTCAGAAATAGGCTAATACTTCGGAGGACCCTCAATCCTGCACGTTTACTTTTGACATGTATGTTACAGTCATCTGCATATCGCACAAACCGATGGCCTCTATGCTCCAGTTCACGATCCAAATTATCAAGCATCAGGTTTGCCAATAACGGTGAAAGTGGTCCCCCTTGGGGAGTTCCCATTTCCGTTATAAGGAGCTTGCCCTCATGCTCTATTCCGGATCGCAGAAAACGCAGGATCAGGGTGTTTACCCTTCTATCTGAAACACGTTTTTGGACCTCACTCATCAGCTTATCGTGATTTACTCGGTCGAAAAACTTCTCAAGGTCCATGTCAACTACCCATCGATACCCCTGTTCGAGATATCTTTGAGATTGTTTAATGGCTTGGTGGGCACTCCTTTTAGGTCTGAACCCATAGCTGAACTCAGAAAAGGTAGCATCCCATTCTTGCTGCAGTACCTGCAATAATGCCTGCTGGATAAATCTGTCCAGCACGGTGGGAATACCCAACTGTCGTATCCCACCTCCGGGTTTGGGTATTTCAACTCGCCTTACTGGAAGTGGAACATATGTTCCACTCATTAACTGCCTGCGAATCTTTGGCCACTTCCTTTTCAGGTATTCAGGCAATTCTTCCACCGTCATACCGTCAATTCCGGGAGAGCCTCCATTCCGCTTTACATTACGGAGGGCTGTCAACAGATTATCCCTGTCCACAACCTTCTCCATAATCTGTTCGTCCTCGACCGGACTAGCGGTGTCAGCTTTCGATGTGAACAATCCACCCTTTATTTCAAAGGGCAACCACAATTGTTTTGCCGGTCTAATGTTCACTCGTCTCTCCGTCCTGCAGTCCTATCATTTAATCCCTTCTCAGGGAACCGTTCGGGCCTTCAGAGGCGGCATAACATCAAAGTCTTCTTCCGTTTAGGCCGAGAGTTTCCGACACCTGCTCTTTCGATTACAGGGCGGGTTCCTAATTCGTCCATGCTTCTAAAGTATAATGCCTGTTTCAATCCTCCTACTATGCCTTCTGCTGACTTCTGTACAGCGGTCAGGCTGGATTACTCCGGCCTCAGTCTTTTCTGAAAGACACCGTACAGACCTCCCAGGGTAAGACACGTAACTTTCGATGCGTAAACGCCGGATTTATAAAGCACACCCCATTGCAGATGGAGGACTTTGCGGTCACGTGCCCGCTCGTCCCGAGTGTGCCACACCTCAGATCCGGTTCCTGTACGTCGCCCCGCATCTTTGGATTGGACTTCCTCCAGACCCCATCTCACGATGACGCCCTTGTCCTTCTCCTATCCTTCGGCTCTGCGAATACCTGGTGTGAGGACTTACACCCCACTAGCTACGTGCCATGCCTGGCACACACGAAAAGCTTACCGGCTGGCGGCTTTGTAGCCAGTCCGGTAAAGCGACAGGTTAGATTTTCATTTTCAATGCTTGCATGAACTCTTGGTGGAGGTAATCAAAATATTCTTTAGCTTCAGTATTCATAAATATTTGATTGCCGCCTATTATTGTCACATAACCATTGCCTTCACTTTCATGTGCCCCGTAGGGATATATAGTAAATAACGTGTAAGAGTACTGAGTGTTTGATTCCCTTAATTTGTCAATATCTGGCATTTCTTCATTAACGGTTATTTTGTAATTTGATTTATTAATGAATTCTTCAAAGCTAGTACTTTTCAACATAATTGGAACAGCCAAATCAATACTTCCATGAATTGACTTGGCCAACTTTGTATAATCATCACTTCTTGATCTATCATCAATTAGCCACTTCATTGCATTCAAGTATATTAACGGTTCTTCACCTTTATCTTTAAGTAGTTCATGCCTGAGAGTCTTTACCTCAGAAAGTATATCCTGGATGTTTACATTCAACGGATTAAACTGGTTTACAAGTAAATCGTAAAATAAGTGGGCTAACTGTGATTTTAAATTTCTTCTGGCATCAGATGCAGTTGTGAACGTTATAATTCCATTATTTAAAGGTGAATCCATAACGCTCTTTATGAAATTGAAAGTTTCTGGAGCTGAATCCATACCCGGAAATTTTGTAGCGTTTTCTGTAGCCCTATTTGCCTCATAGACTCTTTTGAAAGAGATCACTTCTTGATCAACGATTGTTAGAATTGGTACATTTCTTTTCTGAATTGTTAAGAATTCATTGTTTGTAACACTCAATCCGTTTTTTGTTTTTTCTCCATATCTTTTCCCAATTATCAAAACAGCCAGCTGACAATCACGAATGGTTGCATAGCAAGACTCTTGTGCGGATTTCGATGGTAAATATCCAATGTCTCCGTAATCACTCATTACAGGATTGTAGCCCAGTTCAATAATTGTTTCTCGAATGGCGTCTCTTAAATACTGTAAGTCGTATATAGTTGAGCTAACAAAAACATTTGGTATCATGATTAACCTATTTATTCATTTTATAGTGAAATCTAACGCCGCTCTTCAGCGGGCGCGGCTTTTTACGATCCGCTGCAAGAGCATGGTTGGGACATTTAGTTTGAAAGGCACGTTCTGCCAACTGTGTCGGCCTGACACCCGTTGCTTTATTAGCTGGTGGACAACGACCTTATCACCTTGTCTCCGAACTCTAAGAGTTTATGCGGAATTCCCCGCAGGCGCTCTCTGGTCACTTCAGCCGGTGCGCTCGTTGCGACGATCACTTGGAATTGTTCATCTGCCATTTCAGCAATTCTAGCGTAAAGGGCATCGGAACTCGCCTGCCGCATTTGCTGTTGTTCGGGCTCGTCGAACACCACCAAACCCCAGTGGTTGCCGTTGTGGCTAAGCGATGTTAGCAGAAGCCCCAGCGTGTAAGCCCAGATGAGACGAATATTGTCACTCGCAGAAGCGCCAAACGATACTTCGAAGTCGTCGCATATTGGGCGGTAGTTCTCCCGTGAGATGTGGAGTCGAGTGCTGCTTGTGCTTCTGTATCCAAAGGAATTGACAAGACTATCAAAGGAATCGGACAGTGCCGACAGTTTATCACTGTCGGAGGAGGAAAAGTAATCATCAGGGAGCTCCGAATACCTGCCACGATTGGCATTCCATCTCACTGCCAGCGCTTGGAGCTCTTCTACCTGGGTCACAAACTCATCGCGTAAAACTTCAATGCGCGCAATCTTCTCTTGGAGATGCACATGTTCTCTTATTGCGGCGGTCGATACATTCATCGAAGAAAGAAGGTCTGAGCGTAGATCGCGGATAAGGTTGCGCAGATGTGCGACTTGGCTGGACTGTGATGCCATACTTTCTCTAAGCCCATTTAAGCGTTCTTCGCCACCTTGGATAAGCAGAGAAATGGCTTCCTTCTCTGTCTCAAGAAAATGGATGTTATCTTCTATTGTCATCACCGTAGAGCCCAAAGGCACAAGAGTGTCCTCAATCTCCTGGCTGCAGGTGGGGCACCGATTGTCGGCCAGCTGGATTTCGCTATTCATGCCAAATTCACGAAGCCGCTTGATGTCCTTGTTTCGACGTATATCGTCCGCCACGAATTCTTCACGTTGCCGCAGTTTGATGAGCTCTGCCTCTTCCGCACGGATATCGGAACGGACTTGTGATAGTGCTGATTGCGCCACCAGCAACTCCGACTCACAGGCCTCCAGCTGTTGATTCAGTTCTTCATTGCCCGGCGATGCGTAGGCGAGTTCCGGATCTCCGGCAGGAAGGCCACCACGTAGTTCCACCAGAATGTCGTCGACTGTCAGATCCTTTTCCGGTGTTGCTATACAGATCCAGGGGTCGTCAGTCAACGCGGTCGTAGGCGATCTCGCAACACCGCGAAGGTTCCCTTCGGCCTGAGTAGCAAGCGAGCCTAGCCGTTCCCATATGGCAGTCCACTCTTCCCGAAGGCTGGCTGCTTCTTCAGCGATCTCAATGCGCTTTTGTTCATTCGCTATGACATCAAGTCTCAGAACATACTCCACGGCAAGTTTGGCGACATTTCGTATGCCAAAACTGTGGCGCAGGGATGCTTGTATGCCGCTCCAACCACGTACTTGCTCAATGAACATAAGGGGAAAGATACATTCCATGTACAGAGGAATATCGTGCCCACCTGATCGTTTCACCCGTGGGAGTTCCAGATTCAGGAACTCGGCAAGGAATTGATGGAAACCTCGTTCACGCTGCGCCGCTCCTTCTATTCCAACGAAGTAGGGCTCTGTCGTGTACTGGGATGACGACGAACTGGTCAAAACAGGGGCGTGAATGACTTCTACCAATCTTCCGTCGCGATCCCCCTTGATCCATCGCCTGATAGTAATGGGGGTCCCATCGCCGTTCGATAATTCAAGATCGACGTATGACTCTGTGACGTTGAAGGCCTGCCCTTCGTAGTCGCCTCCGGTGTGAAGTACTGGCTTGGTCGCCTCAACGCCACGTTTCCCAACAAGCGCTTCGAGTCCCAGCGCGTAGAGAATGCCATTGAGGAGTGCGGATTTTCCGCTGGTGTTTTCGGCCCGGATAACATTCAGCCCGTCAGTAAAATAGACTTGGACACCGTGTGGGCCTCGATTGGTAGAGAGAGATATCTTGAATGCATTAAGATGTAATTTCATAATAAACCTAAGTCACGTTGTAGTTTTACTTCAGATATTCTGGAGCCAAGATCTTCAAGGAATTCTCGCTCGGCCGCCAAGGGTTCTTCGCTGTCGCTGAGAATCGTCTCCGTGAACTTCTGTCCCTTGTCCGTCAGTTTGTACTTCGAGTTCCCCGTCACTGTCACCAAACCTTCCGCAAAGGCATACTTGAGTGCAAGATTCACCATAGGGTCCATGTGTATTATTCCAAGCATAAAGACGCTCTGTGTTCGAGACAGGCGAGAGATGTGGTCACGGAGATTCCCACTCTTCATGACCCAGTTGAAGAATTGGAGCTTTAGTAGGGATGCGGTACCTCGTGAACAGTTTAGGCGTAGAACCAGCATGAGCAAAGAAACACGATACAATGGCCGCAATGTCGCTGACAATGATTGCGGGCGTGACTCAAACGTCAGCGCTTCAACCGCTTCAAATGGAAACTCACTCGACATCGCCTCCCTCCTGTTCCGGAAAATCCAACGGGCATCTTCCAAGCCAGTCCGATATGGTCTCGCTCGAAAGCCTATCGATAAGAGCTGAATCCATCTGCATTCCAAAGTCGGCCTTGAGTGCTTGTTCATACTGTTGGAGGGTATCCTTTAAGAGCTCACCAGGATCACCTGTGTGTGTCAAAGCTGTTACTTCGAGCTGATCCTCCTTGCTGGTCTTCAACCGTGACACTGATCGGAAGACGTCCGGGAACTTTTCGTTCAAGGTTTCCAGCTCCTGGCGACCGACGATCAAATCGCGGACGAGGGCCTGAGTTAGCCGAGCGCGTTCACCCTCGGTCGCGGGTCGTCGAAGCTTGCGCAGCTTGCCGGCAATATTCGACACAATCTCGTTGCCCGAGGAAAGAAAGGCTTCGATTTCCGCTGGTTCCGGCGCGTCTCCTGATGGGTGAATTCTCAGGTGCCCGGCCCCTAAGATGATCTGCCGTTCAGGGATGTAATTTTCTTCTGTCTTTATGAAAATTTGGAAGTCGCGTGAGACTTCTTCCAGACGCAGTGCTTTCACTGTATCTTCCTTGGCTCTGCAATGATCGTGAAGGTGACGGTTGTTGAATCGCGGCGTGAGGAAGTGCCACTCCTCTATGAGTCCCGTTCCAAGAGCGAATATCTTTGCAGCATTCTTGATCAGCTTTTTAATGTCTCGGGTTATTTTATCCCTTTGATTTTCGTACAGATCCTTCCCTGTCAAGTCTTCGTCCGGACAGTAGCATTGGAAGACAATCCCGCCTCTAGTGAATCCTTCAATCCCAAGATCACCATTGAATTGGGATGGGACTTCCTGGTAGTCGTCATACTTCAGTCGGAGAATCTTCTGGCAGAAGGCCTCCCACCCATCCCCGTCGACCTGTCCGAAGCTTACTCTCATATTCTATTCTTCCCACATTCCTGGCAGAAACTCAACTGCGAAGCAATGCTATTTGCCTTCACCGACTGGTAGGCGTTGAAATGCCGAGCTGCGGGTACGCAACAACGCCAGGAGATTTCCATATCCCAACAAGTGATTATATAGTTTTCTGTATAACTCCTTAATAAATTGCATGATGACGAAAAAAAATCAATGGAAGTTGCAAAAAAAGCTTAAGAATAAAACGCTTGTCCTCTATTCACCTACTATCATTTCTTATTCCTTAATGCCCCATATTTTAGCCCAGCAGGCTCAATAGCCGGGAAGCTGCGACTACATACTTCTGGTCCGGCCACGCCTCCACTCCATCGAAGTTTTCAACAACCTGGAAATATGGTATCTGCAAACGGTCTTTAAAATAGGTCCCCGAAGCGGAAGGCTCCAGATCGCTTAATTTTGCTTCAAAAAGGGCAAATGGCTGGTTGCCCTTACCGATTCAAGCTTTTGTAAGACGAAAGTTGTTTTCCCAATCTGACGAGGACCGGAGAGGAAAATCATCTTGTTTGTATTAACATCAGGATCAAATAGATATAATGACTGTACTCGTTCCATAGGGTCATTTTACACAAACATACAAAAACGTCCAGAGTTTTTTGTATAGATATACAATATCACTAATCTATAAAAAACCATGCCATTTGCTTATCCGGCAGCATCCTCCCTGACATTGATCTTTCCTGTTACCGCCGCGGAAATTACCGCTGTACTGTATCCATTCAACTTTTCAATGGCCTCACGGATTTTGGTGATGAGGGTGTCGCTCAGGTTTATGGGTATTGGGGACAATCCTATATTCTCTATTATGGCATTCGAAACGGATTACACTGCGGTTTGGCAGTATAATCCGGCCTTCGAAGGTTTAATACGGCAAGTAATGGGGTTTCCGTTTGACTCTTATTCATATTTGGAAAGAGTCAAACGGTGACCCCATTTTTGTATCATTCTGCTTGAAAAGGCGTTTTATTTACTCATGAAACTAAATCGAAAGGTAGGTCACTGATGTCTCGCAGCCGTTTTCCTGTTATCAGAGTATCAAGCATGTCTCCCTGATCCTCATTTCCACTCGCTTTTACCGAAGAGGTTAATTCTGGAAGGGCCATATGGTAAACGCAGTCAATATCTCCTGTCCCCATTGCCAGAGATGCAAGCCTGGTGGGCATGGGCTCTGCTGTGACGCAAGAAATGTGAGGCGTTTTTCCTTTGCGATTTCTGATTAGGTTTAAAGCTTCTGTTCGTGTGTTTTGGGAGCGGTCACTTCTAATCGTCCATTTACATGAAATACTTGCGTGGAGAATGGGTTTCCCGCTTGGATAGTTGTCTCTCCGCAATGGCGTAAGAGTTGAAATTGGACCCTTACCCAATCTGTCCTTAGTTTTATTGATTTCAGAATCGGAGAGAGGTTCCCTGCCTATAACAATATCAGGTGTGATGATATAGTCCCCTCCCAGGGCAGCGGCGAGGTCTTTGTGTGCTTTCAAAGCGTCTTCAAGGAGGGCCAAATGTTCATATTGATCAAAAGCGGCAATGCCAATGGATGCCTGGCTGGCAGAAAAGATCCATTTGCCCGGCCGGATGTGTTGGAGTAACTGGAAAGACTTGTTCAGGTAGTCCATTGTCATTTCCGCGAATACTGTGCCAACCGTCTGGCCAACCGGTGGATGTTGACAAAGCTGAAAACCAATTCTCTCAACTATCCCGAGGGCTAAAATTCTGCTCGTTTTGCTGCCAACGTCAGCGAAATTGGGAACGCCGGATCTTAAACCCAGAATACGCTGGCAAATTTCCTTATGATAATCTCTGCGAAGCTTTGTTATTGTCATATTTACCCCAGTGCCCTGTAGTCCATGTTTTACTTATCCAACATTAGATATGTGCATTGTTGCATTTCGGTGCAGAGCTAAGTCGGCTTGAAAAACCCTATTATGTATTCCTTATGAATCCTTTCCTCTATCTGGGTTTCTGATACTCTGGTTTCCCTGGCAGGCATCATCCGTTTGTTGCGGTCCAATTTCCGTTCTGCAATATTAACCAGATCAAAACCAATTGTTTTTCCTATCTCACCGAGACATTTCGCTGTGTCTGTATCAATACCTCGCATGGTAGAAGACCCAACAACCAGGATGGCGGCCTTCCCAGGTTTTAGAACCCTGCACATCTCCGAGAGACACAAATGCATCTCCGTGTAGTATCGTCTCAGGACACTACCTTTTTTGGGATCTTTCTTGCTGAGCCTGGAAATGATGCGCTCAGAATAATCCGGTAGGTCCCGCATTGGAAAATTGCTGATCCGTTCTCCTCCGATATAGTCTCCTCGCCTTTTTGACAAGGAATCGATAGTGTACCCGAACCACACCAGAGAAAACTTGTGAGCACGCATGTAGTCAATGGCATTAGAAGCATAAGGTGGTGAGGTAATAATAAGATCAACTGAACTGTCGGCCAGGCCAATTGCCTGGGCATTTCCGAAAAAGAGCTCTGCCTGGCCATTGCCCCAGACCAGTCGACCAATATTCTTCAAGTTTTTATTCAGGCGTTTCTGGAATTCATCCATTGCAGACCGCGGAATCTTGTCCTTTATTTTGTGGGGTCTGGTATGGGCCAGATCATATGCCATGGAAACCCCGCCTGATTTGGTTATAATTATTGATGAAAGAGCGATTTGAAAGAACCTGCGGATATCAAGATCGGAAATCACTTCAATCTCCCTAACCAAGGCAATTATTTCGAGTTGAGTCTCTTCCAAAAACCAATAATCAAGAAATTTCTTGGTGGACGGGTCAATGCGTATGGACAGGGTCTTACTAAGTCTGCGTTTCTCATGTTGAAATGAATGAAGGGCTCGCTCAATGATAGATTCCGCATTTCTTATGAGATTTCCGGGATCGAGGTGGGTAACCTTTACCCTGGATAGATTCAAAGCCAGAGGATCGATGTCCATGCCAATTCCTCGCCGGCCTAACAGCATAGCCTCAAGGACCGCAGTCCCGGAACCAGACATGGGATCCAATACGGTTTCCCCTGGAAACGTTAAAGCGTTAATAAATTTTTTTGGTAATTGAGGAGGGAATTTCGCAGGGAAGGCGTGGAAATTATGGGTGGCATAACTACTGTTTTCCCCGTGGAAATCAAAATCCTCAGACAACAATTTTGTTAAGGTCTCTCTGTAATGAGACAGGTCACCCCTCTCTTTGGCGGGTCTGTAAACCTGAAAGGGATCGAACATATCCATCTGGATGGGTTGAATGGGCATTTGGAAATCTGTCCAATTGGCTATAGGATACAGAAAAATTTTGGTTGTTTTTGGATATTGAAGCTTAATCTATTTCTAAAGCAAAAGGCAGATAGGGTCAAGTGAAAATGAAAGGTTGGTTCAACGGAAAAGTGGGCAAAAACCTTATTTGCCACAGCATTTTTTATATTTTTTCCCGCTTCCACATGGACAGGGCTCATTGCGTCCAATTTTCTTTTCAGCTATATTTGGCTTTGTAGGATTCAATAATATTTCTAAATCTGTAATATTCTCTGGTTTATCCGGTTCCAATCCAATTGTACATTTCCAACCGTTTTCAGCAAAAATTGATTCTACTTCTTTCAATCTTTTTTTTGTTTGTACATTAACAACAGCAGGCTTCTTTTCAGTACCTAATTTTGCCGTTTTTTTACCATCGAAAATTTTTTTCATGTTTTCACCATTAAATAAACCCTAACGTTGCAAAAGCCAAGGGCATCCCGCCACGGCGGGACTTCACCCTTGGACGCCTTAGATCTCCCCGAAGATCCGGGATCTTACGAGCGGCACCTTCGACTTTTGCAACGTTAGGGTAAATTCACTCATGGTATAATATCATGAGTAGAAATTTATATATACTATTGGAATAATAAGGTCAATAGGTAATTATATATGCTATTAGTATAGTTCGGTGTTTAATTTACCCCTTAGTTGCATAAATAAAATGGCAAAATAAGGTTAAAAACTACAAACATAGGCTATATCTTCATTTTTAATGCTTTTCTGGAATACACCACAGGTGGCGTCCTGAAAGCAGGAAAAAACAGCCATTTTATTTACCCGACGGGAAAGCCGAGGATACCGTCCCGCCTATTGGCGGGACTTCACCCTCGCCGCCTAAGATCTCCCCGCTGAGACGGGATCTACGAGCGGCATCCTCGACTTTTGCAACGTTGGGGTTTAATAAGGGCAGGGGTAATGTTGGTACTGTTACGTGTCTGCCCTCGCAAATGAATCTTCTTGACTTGAAAGTGATTTTGTTGTTCTCTTTATAAAAGATTTACATTCAAGGAGTTACAGTCCTTTCACAGGTTGTTCCGTTGGGAAATATCTCAAAATATATCTTCCAGAGTCCTGACAGAATGTCGGGCGTCTTAATCAAGAGAATAAATACAAGGCGCGGGTATTGATGTCTGTTTTATGGCTATTTGACCAGAGGAGATTATCATAATGACTGATTTAGACCAGCAAAACGCCCTGGAAAGGGCTTGTGGCCGGCGGAAAGAAGACTGGTTACTAAGAGACCTACTATACCGGCATAAACAGCTTCTGAGTTTTGGCCAGATCATTACCTCTGAGATGAATTTAGAGGTCCTGTTCGAAGTGATCATGATTCAAACGAATCAGATCATGGACACTCAAAGGAGCACGGTATTTCTGTATGATGACGAGAGCGGGCAGTTGTGGTCACTTGTTGCGACCAGCATGAAAAAGAACGAGATCCGCATACCCGCGGATTATGGCGTGGCAGGCTCGGTTTTCAAAAACAGGGCACCATTGATAATCAATGATGTATATAATGATCCACGTTTTTATTCTGAGGTGGATAAGAAATCAGGTTTCCGGACTAACAACATCATTTGCATTCCCCTTATAAACAAGAAGGGTAAATGTATTGGCACACTTCAAGCCCTTAACAGGAATTCCGGGGATTTTACAGATGTTGACAGGGAATTGCTTACAGCCATATCTCATTATGTGGCCATTGCGCTGGAAAACGCGAAACTATATGAGGATCTAAAGTCCCTGGATAAGGCCAAGGAGAGGGTTATCAACCATTTGTCCCACGAACTAAAAACACCGCTGGCGGTCATTTCAGGCGTATTAGGGAGGGTTTCAAAAAAACTCCGGGAATCGAGTATTACAGGAGTGGAAAAGGCAATAAATAGAGGCAATCGTAATGTGAACAGATTAATAGAACTACAGGTCAAAATAGACGACATACTCAACCAGAAGACAGTGGAAGAAAAGGACCGGATTGTAAATATCATTGAAGATGCCGCAAGTTTTGTAGAGGAATTCAGCGAAACAGATGGCAGGCAATACGAAAAGCTATTAGAACCTGTTCTAAGACGTATAGAATCCCTGTACAGCGTTGACGAGATTCGCATGGAAGACATCCTGCTCGATGAGTTTTTAGATGCTATATGCGATGAAGCGATCTCGTTTATACGTGGAAGGGATCTGGAAATTGTTAGAAATTTTAAAAATGATATCGTCTTGAACATGGACAGGAATATTTTAAAAAAAGTGTGTAGTGGCCTGTTAAAGAACGCTGTAGAAAATATGCCGGACGAAGGCAGGATAGAAATAAACGCGGGAGCAGGTGATGATGGAATACGAATAGAATTTCGCGATTATGGTGTTGGAATTACACCCCCAAACAAGGAAATGATCTTCGGCGGATTTTTTCACACCCAGGACACGGACTTTTATTCATCAAAAAGGCCTTATGAATTCAATGCCGGAGGGTCGGGTTCGGATTTGCTCAGGGTAAAGGCGTTTTCTGAAAGACACGGGTTCTCCGTAGGGTTTGACAGCAACCGTTGCAGGTTCATTCCCGGTGATAAGGATGTGTGCCCGGGCAGGATTTCGGCCTGTAAGTTTATTACAAAAAAACCGGAATGTTTCGCATCGGGCGGCAGCACCTTTTCAATAGAATTTCCGGCTAAGCAAGCTTGATATAGCCGCAAAAAGGCACAAAATACACAAAAAGTAGAATTTGCATATAGTAATTTCAATTAGTTATAGGCAACTGAAAAATGTATCCAGACTTTTTACGAGTTTGTTAAGCTTGATGAATTAGTAAAAGTCGTAGATTACGTAAGACCTGGTTGGTATACTTCTTTCCTGGCGTCACTTCTTCCGGGCAGGAGCCCTATGGGCAGGCCTCCGGCTCAGAGAAAGGCAGGTTCTCAGGTTTTGCATTTTGAGGCTTATGCCCAGACTTAAGCCACGGTTGCTGCCTCAGGTTTCTTTATATTCTGCTATCAATAAAGTATGCTTACGGCCTAAAGAAACCTATCAATCGGGACATCAAATAACCTGGACAATTTTTTTGCAACATCTTTACTGATACTGCGCTTATTATGTTCCATATCAGATATTTTTTGTCGAGTAAATTTGCCAAGTTTCCGGCCTAACTCCGCTTGTGTCAGCCCAAAATTTTCTCGGTAAATTTTCAAGGTATCTCCAGGAGTTGTCGCTTTCCTGATGTCTTTGTACCAGTCTATCTCAAAGATATTCAAGAGTTCTTCGTCGTCATCGATCACCTCAACGTTTTGTCCGAATTCCCGCCGAAGATATTCCAGGACTCCATCAGGAATATTTCCTGTTATTTTGAAGAGACTGGTATCAGTACGGGGCTTTTTCACGACTGCCAACATAATACACCTCGATAATAATTGTTTGGCTCTGATGCCTCCAGCAAGCTACCCAGGACATTCCCATATGGCAATGGTATTCTGTCTGACTGAGTTTGCTGTAGTTTTGCCATGTTGGTTGTTCGGGTCCTTTTTCGCTTAAATCTTTGGCTAAAACCGCCACTTTCTTTTGCACCCATAGCGGAAGTTTTCTTAAGCTTTTTGCCACTTTCCTTCTTATGACAACATCGTATTTCATTATATTATGTGTACCCTCAACAGGGGTACATGTCAAGGGAAAAAATAATCAGATTTTCTTGTTACAGTGAGATAGATTTGCGCCAAAATATGATTTAAGAAAAAGCACCGAGAAAATGCCACCTTGGATAATTGACGATTGTCGTAGAGAAGCGGAGATCCCGTCTTTTGTGAAACAAAAGCGGGAAAATTGAGAAAAGTTTCTCGCTATTTTGGATTTTCCGAAATCCTTGCCAGGTATCGAAAGGCACCAGCCCAGGCGGGCTGGTGAACTGTTACTGTATCAGAACATAGGATTTGTTTTAGTTCCGTGCATTCCTCTGGATCAAAGCAGGCGAGCGAAGCGGTTTTGCACAGTGTGGGTTTGTAAAGCTAATACCTACTCTATCAGTGAAAAGGTAACGACCCGCGAATCACCTGCTGAATATGTATCGCCCTTTACTACCTGGCTTCCTAATTTGACCTTTTTTTCAATAAGGCTCATATCCGCCTCATCAGGGTCGATGCCCACCAGGTTACCGGTTACCCAGGCCCCTTCTTCGAGTTCTACCATGGCAACCACATAGGGTGGCTTCATGCCCTCCGGCGCCACACGGATGACTGTAAAAGTACGCAAGGTTCCATTACCGCTTATCCGGGTTACCTTAAGGTCGGCGCCGCCACAGTTGCGACATACGCCGAGTGGCGGGAATGTCAGGGTGTTGCAGGCATTGCATTGCAGTCCTGAGAATTCTTCTTGCTCAAGGCCCTGCTGGTATTGATCAAAAGTGAGCTTGTATTCCATTTTTAACTCCTTAGGATGATATTGCATACGGTTCCAAAGTCTCCTCCCAGGGTATCCACCAGGCCGACACGTGCCCCTTCAACCTGGCGCGGCCCGCTTTCTCCCCTGAGCTGCTCCACGATCTCTGTCAGTTGAGCTGCCCCTGTGGCTCCGATTGGGTGCCCTTTGGACTTGAGCCCTCCCGAAGGATTGATAACGATCTTACCCTTCAAAGCGGTCTCACCTCTGGTTGCGGCGTCGTATGCCTTTCCGAAATCATAAAACCTAAAACTCTCAAGGGCTAATATCTCTGCAATGGTAAAACAGTCGTGCAGTTCCACCACATCAATATCATCAGGACCCAGACCGGATTCACTGTATGCCTGGGAAATCGAGGCTTCCCTCGCCCTGATACGGGTGAGGTCCTGCTGGAGATTGAGGGGCCCTGCCGATGCCTGTCCCATGCCTGCGAAATAAATCGGTTTTTTTACGAGGTCTTTCGCCCTTCCGGCCTCGGCAACCACAACGGCGGCCGCGCCATCGGAAAAGGGACAGCAGTCGAAAAGTTGGAGAGGGTCAGCGACCATCATGCCCCCCAATACGGTCTCCACATCAATCTCTTTTTGAAAGTGTGCCTTGGGATTCATGGAGCCGTGGTAATGGTTCTTTACAGCCACCCCTGCCATGTGTCTCTTTAATTCTTTTAACGGGATGCCGTACTTGTTGGCGTACATATGGGCTGCCATGGCAAAGACCCCGGGAAAGGTTATGCCGGCGGGGCATTCGTATTGTGCCTGGGACGCCATGGCAAAGGTCCTGGTGGCCAGGGGTGTGCCCATCGTTGTAGCCCGTTCCGTGCCACCTGCAAGGACTACGTCATATACACCGGCCCCAACCAGAAGCGCTGCGTGACGGGTGGCAACGGTGGCCGTGGCACATGCCGCTTCAAAACGGGTAGCAGGGGCGGCTACGGGCAGGCCCAATTCTGAATGGGCAAAGGGCGCCATGTGCAGTTGACCCTCTTCAAAGCCACCTAAGCAGTTCCCGAAATATAGGGCTTCAATATCTTTTGGCTCAATATTTGACTGGGTTATGGCGTCAAGGCCAGCCTCGGCAAACATCTCTAAATTGGTTTTTTCGGATATTCCGAATTTGGTCATGCCCACACCCAGAATTGCAACTTGTCTCATAGTGCTTCCCTCCCATACCTGGTATTCAAGTTAGGGGCTTCGCCCCAAGTGGCCTCCGGCCCGTAGGGCCTACGCCCCGGAGGCAAAATCGAAGATCCTGTCTTTAGCGGGATTGGAATGATGGGCAGAAGTTTAGTTACGAGTCACGAGTAACGAGTGACGAGTAATAACTTGTGACTCGTCACTTCAAATAATTACATTATTCTCCCGCCATGGGGGTCTCTATTACGCAAGGATCCGGCCGATAACCATTCGCTGAACCTCTGAGGTGCCTTCAACAATCTGGAGGAGTTTGGCAGCCTTGTAAATGCGGGAGACCGGATATTCATTCATGTATCCATATCCTCCATGGATCTGTACAGCATCACTGGCGACCTTTTCCAGCATCTCCGAGGCATAAAGCTTGGCGACAGTTGCCTCAAATGTATGATTACGGCCCTGATCCTTGAGCCATGCTGCCTTAAGATATTGGTTCCTGGCTAATTCGATGGCCACAGCCATGTCCGCCAGCTTGAACTGGATGGCCTGAAAATTGAAAATCGGTTGCCCGAACTGGGCCCGTTCTTTGGCATAGCGTAATGATAAATCCAGACAGGCCTGGGCCGCTCCAACACACACGGCCGCAATACTCAACCGGCCGGTTTCGAGTACTGCTAAATGCTGCGCAAAACCGTGGGTCGAATCCCCAAGCATGTTTTCTTTTGGAATGCGGCAGTCTTCCAGTATAACCCCGTGGGTAGCAGATGCATGCCAGGCTATTTTGTCATACCGCTCTCCTAACTGAAAGCCCGGTGCATCCTTGGGAATGATAAATGTGGAGATAATGTTTTTCCCGCCCCTTTCCTTCTCGGTTATGGCAGTGGCTAAGAGAACGGATGCATGGCGGAGTCCGATGTTGGTAATAAACTGTTTGCTGCCATTGAGAATCCACTCGTTGTCCTTGAGAACGGCGGTTGTCCTGATGGATGCCGCATCCGATCCGGCATCTGGTTCTGTCAGCCCGAATGCGCCGATCTTAAGGCCTTTTGCAATGGGCACCAGCCATTTTTTCTTCTGATCTTCCGTTCCGAAGACATAGAGTTCCTGGGCCACGATACTGGTGGTTACATCCAACAGGGCACCCAAGGTCATATCACCACGGGATAGCTCCTCTATGCAGACGTGCATGCCTACCCAGTCGCCCCCGCTGCCACCACAGTCCTCGGGAAAGGGGATTCCCATCATGCCCAATTCGGCCATCTGATCCATGATGTCGTATGGGTATTCTCCGGTTTTGTCCATCTCCTCAGCACGGGGAGCAATCACTTCCCGGGCAAAGTCCCTGCACATGTCCCGAATCATTTGGTGTTCTTCGGTCAGGTCGAAATTCATTGTTTTTCTCTTTCAGTCGTAGATTCGTTACTATTCAGGCTTCTCATTTTTAGACAGGATAACAGGATAAACAGGAATCTATTTATAAGTCACAAACAAGGCTTTGTTGTAATAATCCTGTAAATCAAATAATATATCCTAGTAAAATACCTTACAGATAAACTCTGAATATGGGAATAAGATAACCTTTTTGGGCTTTTCTTAAATGTGAAATGGATATTTATAATAACTTCCGCCCGATCAATCGTAAGAGCAGGTTAAACCAGATTATAATAGAAGGTTTTAACCCAAGCAATTATACACATAAAGCAAGGTACGGTCTATCAGGATATCTTAAGGATTTACAGGAATTAAAAAAATCAAGTTAATCCTGTTATCCTGTCTAATAAACAACTGGGTAGTTACGTGGATTTTTTATTTTGCCGCCATTCTTAGGGCGCCATCCAGTCTGATGACTTCGCCGTTGAGCATGGGGTTTTCAATAATATGCTGAACAAGGCCTGCAAACTCATCCGGTTTTCCAAGTCTCTTAGGAAAAGGGATCATTTTGTTAAGCGCGTCTTTTACATTTTCCGGCAGCCCTGAAAGCATCGGTGTATAAAAAATGCCCGGTGCGATGGTCATTATCCTTATCCCGTAGTCTGCGAACTCGCGGGCAATAGGTAGTGTCATGCCGGCCACACCGGCCTTGGAAGCGCTGTAGGCAACCTGGCCGACCTGTCCGTCAAAGGCCGCAACCGAAGCGGTATTAATCATAACCCCTTTTTCGCCATCTTCATTCGCGGTATTCGCTACCATTTTTTCCGCACTCAGTCTGATGACGTTCATTGTGCCCATCAGATTGATCTGTACGACCTTATTAAAATGATTCATGGACATAGGACCCTCTTTGCCTAAGACCTTGGCAGGGATTCCCACGCCCGCGCAATTGACGGCAATGTGAATTGCCCCAAAGGCGTCAATGGTTTTATCCATAGCAGCCTGGACATTTTCTTCATCGGTTATGTCGGTCATGCAAAAAATTACGGCCTCGCCTAATTCCGATGCGACTTCCTGGCCCCTGTCTTTTGCAAAATCGAGTATTGAAACCTTCGCGCCCCGGTCTACCAGATTTCGGACACAGGCCTCTCCCAGACCTGAAGCGCCTCCCGTTACAACTGCTACAGAACCCTTAATCTCCATAACCTTACCTCCAAACTTGACGGCTTCGTAAAAAGTCGAATTTTCTTGTTTATCTGGATTCCCGCCGTTTAAATGACTTTTTACGAGTTCATCAAACTCATTTGCCAAAAGCTTTCTTTATCCTGTCTCTGTCGGGCGAGCCGTCTTCAAGAAGGGGAAGGTCGGTGATAAACTCCACATAGTGAGGTTTCTTGAACCTTGCTATGCGCTCCCCGACAAAGTCTATAAGTTCCTGGGGCTCAATAGTCTCTCCCTCTTTCAACTGGCAAACGGCCTTTATCCCTTCCTTCCACTTTGGATCCGGCACACCAAAAACCACGGTCCTTTCCACGGCCGGGTGTTGCAGTATGACTTTTTCCACCTCGGCAGGGTAGACGTTCTCTCCTCCCGGCTTGATAAGCTCTTTCTCGGCTTTACGGCCCGCGTACCATAAGAAACCGTCTTCATCGAAACGACCTATATCACCTGTATGATGCCATCCCTCCCTGAAGGTATAGGCATTGTCTTCAGGAAGATTCCAGTAACCCTTGAACACCATAGGCCCTTTCATGGTAATCTCGCCCACCTGACCAACAGGGACCGGACGATCGTAGTCATCCACAAGTCTGACCTCGGAAAGAGGGATCGTTCTGCCGGCTGAGCCGGGCTTTTCGTTATAGCGTCCAAATGTGGCGAGGCAGGAGGTCTCTGTCTGCCCGTATAAGCAATAGAAATGCCCGCCTGACACTTTTTGATATTTTTCTATGGTTTCAGGGGTATCCAGACCGCCTGCAACCCTTAAAGATGTGATATCCGCGCCTGTCTTTTCTTGTTGTTCAAGTATGGACGAGAGTATGGGCGGGAATTCCACCATGACAGAAACCCTGTATTCCTGAATGGCCGCTAAGGCACTTTCAGCATCGAATTTCCGCATATTGAGACTCAGAGCGCCAGCATGAAAAATTGCTGTTGCGATAAAAAGCCCTCCGACATGAAAAAGTGGCAGGATGTTCAGTTGGATATCCTGAGGCCGTAAATCCATCTGATACAAAAAATGCATATTTGCACACAGGATATTACCGTGACTTAATAAGGCCCCCCTGGGTCTACCGGCCACGGCCGCGGTATGGATAATAATAAAACCGTCGTCCGTACATACTTCAGCCCGTTCAAAATCCGTTCCATGGTCCGTCAATTCGTTGAAATCCGAAAACCCACCTGTATTTGAGTGAAGGTTATAGAACTTATCTACGAAGGGAAGACCTTCTCTTAAACCTTCTACTGTTTCCTGAAATTCCTGGTCCACAAACACCAGTCTGGGTTCACAATTATCCAGATTGTATTTTACCTCTTCGGCAGATAGCCGCCAATTGATGGGCAGCATAATAGCGCCGAGGGCTGCCGCAGCACCGTAGAGGAGAAAATATTCAAGGCTGTTTTTTCCGAGAACTCCAATGCGGTCTCCCTTTTGTACTCCTGATTTCCGCAGCCCGGCGGCCAGAAGCTCAACTTTTTCCTTGTACTGTGAAAAATTTAAAGAACGATTGTCGTCAAGCTCGTGCCATGCCTCTTTATCTTTGAAGCAGATCGCGTTACGATTGATAAGGTCATAAAATGTAAAATCATAAAGTCCCATGATATACCTCACGATTGCATCTTGAATCCCGCCTTGGCGGGACACAAGTGCCTAAAGTGATCTAAAGTGCCTAAAATGCCTAAAGTTAATGAATTCTGCTATTTTAAAAAAAAATTGCTCTATGACACCAATTAGCCAACAAAAGGGAGCAAACCCCTGAGACGTTGTTTTATAAATAGCACGCCGAAGGCGTACCACAACTTTAGGCACTTCAAACTTTAGGCATTTTAGGCACTTTTTTCTTCATAGCGTTTTAACCCCTTCCAGGGGCAAATCAAGGCCACGTCCTTCCCCGCATAGCGGGATCTTCGATGGGCGTGGATTCTTTACTCATTCAGTTAAATGGAAAGGCTGATGCCTGTTAGTGATGGCATTAAGAAAGCCATCTTTTTCGCCTTCTGTAGTGTTTTACATCCTTATAGCTTTTCCTTTTACCGACCTGGCTCAGACCCAGATAAAATTCCTTGATGTCTTCATTTTCTTTAAGTTTGGAAGAAGGACCGTCCAATACAATCCGGCCATTTTCCATGACATATGCGTGATCAGAGATTGAAAGGGCAACAAAGGCGTTCTGTTCCACCACTAAGATGGATGTGTTTTGTTCTTTATTAATGAGTTCAATAATCCTGAATATTTCTTTTACAAGGGCGGGGCTTAACCCTAATGAGGGTTCATCAAGAAGCATTAGTTTAGGCCTGGCCATTAAACCCCTTCCCATGACCAGCATCTGCCTCTCCCCTCCGGACAGGTAACCGCTGACCCTGTGCCGCATATTGGCGAGGATGGGAAAGTACTGGTAGACTTCTTCCATATCCTTCTTGATTTCAATCGTGTCATTTCTTGAATATGCGCCCACTTTTATATTTTCTTCCACGGTCAGTTGTTCAAAAAGGGGCCGACCTTCCATAACCTGGACAATACCCATCCTCACGATCTCTTCAGGGATTTTCCGGTCGATTCTCTTGCCCTCAAACTCGATCGTCCCATCCGTTACCTCGCCCAATTCGGTCTTTAAGAGTCCTGACATGGCCTTCAGGGCAGTGGTCTTGCCTGCCCCATTGGCCCCCAAAAGGGCCACGATGTTGCCTTCCTCGACATCAAGAGAGACCCCTTTAAGGACCAATATTACGTCACTGTAAATGACTTCAATGTTGTTTAGAGTTAACATGCCTATTTTTTCTTCTTTGGTGGCGGAACGATCTTCAGGCTCGATGTGGCAACCCTGTCCGAATACAAGCCCGTGGCATTAATCTTATATACACCGGGCGGTATTGGCCTTGCCTCTTTGAAATTTGGTCTTAGGAGCGGTGTCCAGCCCACTTGAAAAAACCAGTTCAAGGTCGCCATGGGCTTCATGGCCGCGGTAAAATTCCCTTTGTCATCAGTGTCTCCGACAGCAAGTCCTACTAAATCTTCTCCTTCTGCCAGCCCTTTCATCTTCATACCGGAAGGTAGAACCATTTCAACCGCGATCATCTCTTTTGGCCCAAAACCGGTTCCATTGAAAGTCACCGGTTTCCTTATCAAGGCGGGAGAGAGAAATGTCTCGGCCGGAATGACTTCCAGCTTTGCCTTAGGCCCTACTAATGATTGTAGGGTCTGGCATGATATGGCCCCTAACACCAGAGCCGGGATAATAGCTAACAGTAATAAAATCTTAATAATTCTCATTTTTTGCCTCCTTTCCATATTTTATTAAAATTTGTGAAGGCTTACTGCATCGGGCGCCTTCCGCCAGCCTGTAATAGGGACTATCTTACCACCTTTTACCCTATAAATTTTGACCTCCAGGCTTCCCCTCCTCGAGGTGGGAGAGTAGGCGCATGCTCCCTGAACGCCATACTTATCCAAACCGGTAATCCCTTGATATGCCTTGTACATGTCGTCCGGCTTGAGGTTGTCATACCCTACAGCCTTTAAGGCTGCCTTTAAACCAGCCACATAGGTCATACCCCATGACATGCCCATGCCGTAAACCTCGTTAAATTTAACCATGGAACCCCTGTATTTTTTCCAGAGATCGGTTACAACCTTGTTTTCCTTTGACTCCTCACCCCTCTGGTAAAAAGAGGTAATAACCGTCCCTTCCAATGCCTTTGCATGAACACCGATACCCAGGGCAGTGGGTCCCCAGTAACCGCAGGTCATCTGTATCTTCTTTGTAAGACCTAAGGAATGGGCATCTCTGATCACATTGGTGGGGGTGGGATCAACGCCGCCCGCATGAATGTAGTTTGCTCCACCCTTAGCAAGTCGTGTAAGATACACATCGTGCTTGAGTGTGCCCGGCGGGAAATACTCGGGTGGAAGTAGTTTAATGCCTAACTTCTTGGCGTATTCCTTACCGCCCCGCAAAAGTTCCCTGCCAAAAGGATTGTCCCAGCTAAGATATCCTATCACAGGGGCCCCGGATTTTCCTTTTTTCTTCCAGTCTGCCATGACCCAGTCCAAGGTAGCTGCAAAGGCATCCTGATAAGCGGGACCCCAGATAAAGGTCCTCTGGATATGGGCCTGGAATTCCCCGTCTCCGGGAACAAGCTGGAGCCTCTTGTCCCTTTCTATTAATCTGGCAACGGCCTTTCCTATACCGGTGCTGATGGAGTTGACAACCAGTAGTTTTGGGGACCTTCTATATCGCTTATACGCGGATACGGCCCTGGCCGTATCGTATCTCGTATCGATCCCGATTAATTTTATCTTGACCCCATCAACCCCGCCCTTGGCATTTATGTCCTTGAGATAATCCTCAAGGCCCATATCCGCAGGCACATTAAGGCCTGCAATAGGGCCGGTGTAGTCTGCCAGGCTCAGGTATTCCACCTCTTTCGCAAAAGCGGATGAACTTAATCCTGCTATGCTCAGGCAGACAGCTAAAATGATTGACAGAAAAATAGCACTTCGTTTTCCCATGATAACCTCCTTTCTTGCCAGTTAAGGTTTATGTGAAAAATATTTTCTGCTTTTTACCGTTCCGTTTTTTTTTTGTTACTATTCAGGTATCTAATTTTGTTAAGTCACAAACAAACCCTCATTGTAATAATCCTGTAAATCAAATAAAATATCCTGGTAATATACCTTACAGACAAACTCCAAATAAGGAATTTAATATAATCTCTTTGTGCCTTTCTTAAATATCTAATGAATATTTAAAATAACTTCTGAGCAATGGGGAGCGTGGGTTAAACCAGATTATAATAGAATGGTTTAACCCAAGCCATTACACATAAAGCAAGGAACAGTCTATCAGGATATCTTAAGGATTTACAGGAATTCAAAAAAAATCAAGTTAATCCTGTTATCCTGTCTAATAAATACCTGGGTAGTTACTTTTTTTTTGATATTGATCATTGAGAATTGGATACTGGATATTTTCCTGTGCATTGTCTTCTGCCCATGTAAGGCCCTTTAGCTCCTAATGTGCAAACGGATACAGCCTGTAGGAGGACTTAAAGATCTCCCAGCGATGTGCCAGCCCCCTCGGTTCAAAGACCAGGAATATAATAAGGGCCAGGCCAAAGGCGATGAGCCCTAAAGCCGCGGCGGGTGATGACCCTAACCAGGGCAGTGCCTTTGCCAAAACAGGCGAACTAAACATGACAAGCTCGTTAAGGATACGAATAAAAAGAACGCCGAAAAATACGCCCGGAATGCTCCCCATACCCCCAATGATAAGCATGCCTACATATTCCAGTGCGTGCATAAGAGTAAATTGTTCGGTGTTTACCACCGTGATCAGGTGACCCCAGAGAGAGCCGGCAATGCCCGCGTAAAAACAGGATATAAAAAAGGCAAGCAGCTTGTAATAGTAGAGGTTTACTCCCATCACCTCGCCGGCAAGGTCATTGTCCCGGATGGCCACAAATGCCCGTCCCACCTTGCTCCTGACCAAGTTTCTGGCAGCATAGGTCATGATAACCATGACGGTCATGATGATATAGAATATTCTCTCATCCGTGTCGAATTCAAAGCCACCCAAGCTTGGCGGGGGCGGGTAAAGACCTTTAAAAGAACCGGTTATCTCCATGTGAAGGATCAGCCAGATAACCACGAAGTGAATGGCAATCGTTGCCATGGCAAGATACATACCCTTGATTCTCAAGGAAGGGGCACCCCCGATTATGCCCACTATCCCGGCCATGATACCGGAGAGCGGCAGGGCAATCCAGAATGAAAACCCGAATTTTATGGTGAGTATTGCTGAGGTATATGCGCCGATGGCCATGAATGCATCCTGGCCAAAGGATATCTGTCCGCAATAGCCGCTGACAATCTGCAAGCCTAATACGACAATAACAGTAATAGCCAGCGAATTCATAAAACTGACGAGATAATAGGATCCGAACAGGGGGAAAGTATAGAGAAGTATCAGGGCGGATATAAGGATGACCCAGTGCTGCCATGTCCTGATGATGGCGATATCCAGGCCGTAACTCTTATCAAACACTCCACATGGTCTCATTAATTAGATCCTTTCAATCTTTACAAGGCCGAACAGGCCATAAGGTCTTATCAATAACACGATAAGAAGAACAACATAGGCCGCAACATCTTTAACGCCGCCACCTACAAGTGGATCAAGATAAGCTGCCCCTACATTTTCGACAAAACCCAATAAAAGCCCGACGACAAGCGCGCCTAACAGGGAATCGAGCCCACCGCAGATTGCCACTATAAGGCCGCTAATCCCGATATAGGGGAGCATGTAGTAGATATCCATCACATTCGCCGTGGCAATGCCCGCTACTGCTGCAACTATGGCTGAGAGGATCCAGATATAGGAGAATATGTTCTTAACAATTATCCCCGTGCTCTGGGCCAGGCGATGATCCTCGGCCGTCGCCCTCATTCCCAGACCAAGCTTAGTATATTTGAAGATCAGGGAGACGGCGGCAAACAATAATACTGCCACGCAAAAACTGATGAGCTGGTTGATTGGAATTGATAGGCCGTAAACGGCAAGATTGCCTGTGGGCAGGAAGGCAGGTAGCGTCCTCGTTTGGCCTTTTAGGTACAGGACAAAAACACCCTCCAATGCAATAAAGATAGCAAAGGTCATCAAGAAGGCAGCAAACAGCGGTTGTCCAATAAGAGGGCGGAGTGCCAGCCTTTCAATTAAGAGTCCAAGCAAGGCCGTCAGGACAAAAGCAGGAATAAGGCTGAGCCAGAAGGGGAGACCCAGACCGCCTAAGAAAAGCCAGAAAAAGAGGGCACCAAAGGCAACAAGCTGTCCGTGGGCCAGGCTGACCACGTGGGTGGCTTTATAAACCAGGACAATGCCGGCAGCTACCAGGGCATAGAGGCTGCCAATCATAATGCCTGTTATTGCATGTTGAAAAAATTCGATCATTTGTATCCTTTTTTCTGGATGCCCGCGGAGGCGGGAATCCATGACTTATAACCACAAGATATTGAGAAGATACCCTAATTCAAATTTTATTCACATGGATTGAGGTTTCAATCGTCCCTTTCCTTCCGTCCCGGTATGTCACATCGGCTTCAACCTTATATCTATCTTCGTCGCCGTAAAGTGCACCTATAAGGTCCTTGTATTTGTCTTCAACAAATGTCCTTCTCAGTTTCCTGGTTCTCGTCAGCTCATCTTCATCTGCATCAAATTCCTTGTGGAGGTTCACAAACCTCCTTGCCCTCGTCCATTCCGGCAGAGTGTCATTGACCCCGGCAATTTCCTTTCCTATCAGATCTATGGCCTCTTTTTTCTGAGACAGATCCGTAAATGTGGTATAGGCAATGTGATGGGCTTCAGCAAATCTGCCCACATTATCGAGATCAATATTGATGAGAACCGTGACGTATTCCTTGTCCGGGCCACCGATAACTAAGGCATCTTTGATATAAGGACTGAACCTGAGCCTTATTTCCGAATACTGGGGAGAGAATTTTTTACCCCCGGAAAGTTCCTTGAGGTCGTCCATCCTGTCAATTACAATAAGATGACCATCCTTATTCATGTGGCCAAAATCGCCGGTACAAAACCAGCCATCCTTTATTTTTGCTTCTGTTGCCTCATGATCTTTGTAATAACCCGAATAAGGATACTTATTCTTAATAAGGATTTCCCCTTCATCCGAAAGCTTGATTTCTACCCAGGGAACAGGCGGGCCTGAGGTCTCGGGCCTGATGTCCCCCTCTCTGGGCATACTCATGACACCCTGTTCCGTGCTTCCATAGAATAGGCGAATGTCTATGCCAAGGGCCTTAAAGTACCTGATGATATCAGGGCTGACGGCTGCACCGGCAGAATAGACGGCATCTACATTGGAAAGCCCTAATCTGTCCCTGAGCTGCCTGAAGACGACGTGATACGCAATAAAATATATGATCTTCCATGGTAAAGCGATCTTCTTTTTTCTGCTCTTCATATCGGCTACCTTGAGCCCTAAGGGAAGAATAAGTCGATATATGAGGCGTCGGAGAAAGGTCGAATCTATCATCTTTGCCTGGACCATCCTGTTCAAGTTTTCCCACAACCTGGCACCAAAAAAAAGGATGCCCGGCCCGATTTCCCTTATGTTTTCCTGGACGGTCTCCGGTTCCTCCGGAAAGTTAACGACCATACGTGCCAGAATGCTGCCCCCGACACCTATCCCCTGCTCTGTAATCCAGGCTGGTGGGATAAAAGACAGGTATTCATAGTCTTTTCCAAACCATCCATCTAACCGAGCCCATTCCCTGACTGATTCTACCAGCCACTTTTGACTTAGCATCCCGCCTTTAGGGAGGCCTGTGGTTCCAGAGCTATAGCAAAAGGCGGCAATGTCGTTGCCGGAACCCTGATTAACCATCTCCTCAAAAAGCTCCGGATATTTTTTATCGTAATCCTTTCCAAGCCCTATGACCGCATCAAAGGAAAGGAGTATGGGATCAGTATATGTCCAGAGTCCTTTTGGATCCCAGTAGATGACTTTTTTGACCTTTGGAACATCATTCTTTATCTCAAGTAGTTTATCCACTTGTTCCTGGTCATGGACGACCACGAAGGTGGAGTCTGAATGTTCCACGTAATATTTGACTTCATTAGGAAGGCAGTCAGTGAAAATGCCGACGGCTGCTCCCCGGGCTGACTGAACGGCAAGCTCGGCCCAGAACCATTCCGGCTTATTTTCGCCCAAAATTGAGACCTTGTCCCCTCTTTGAAGCCCAAGGCTCATAAGCCCGAGACAGAAATATTTCACCTTCAGGTAATAATCTTCCCACGTATATTCATGCCATATACCCTTGTCTTTGACCCTCATGGCCACAATTCGGGAACCATATTTTTTGTAATTCTCTCTCAATGCCTGGGGTAATGTTTCAATGGGCATAGAACTCGACTCCGATTTGCACCTGCTATTCCTCACCTAAGTATGCCTTTAAGACCCGCTCATTGTTCTTTATTTCCTCGGGTAGTCCTTCGGCTATTTTGAGCCCAAAATCAAGCACGGATATCCTGTGGGTTATATCCATGACCACGTCCATGTCATGTTCGATAAGGACAATCGGAATTTTTTTGAGTTCATGGATATCGAGGACAAACCTGGCCATATCTTCCTTTTCCTCAACATTCATACCGGCCATGGGTTCATCTAAGAGAAGAACCTTCGGGTCCATGCACAGGGCCCTGGCAAGATCTACCTTTTTTCTCTCACCATAGGGAAGTGAACCCACTACCTTTTTCCTGATGGATTCCATCTCTAAAAGATCAATGATTTCTTCTATTTGCTCGCGATGTGCGATCTCTTCTCGCCGGGTGGGACCAAAAAAGAGGCAGCCGGATAATGCCCCGCGCTTCATATGGATGTGCCTGGCGGCCATCAAATTATCTAATGCGCTGAGGCCTGAGAAAAGCTCTATGTTTTGAAATGTCCTGGCAATGCCTAATGCGGCAATCTTGTGGGGTTTCAGGCGAGTAAGGTCCTTGCCTTTATATATTATCTCCCCTTTATAGGGGTGATAGAACCCGTTGACACAGTTATAAAAAGAGGTCTTGCCAGCCCCATTTGGCCCGATAATGGCGAGTATTTCACCGGCCCTTACGTCAATACTCACGTCACTTAGGACCTGGAGCCCGCCGAAGCTGAGCGAGATACTATTGACGCTTATTATAGATTTGTTCTCATCCTGAGCCATTAATAACCCGTTATGCTGCCTTTATGCCCCTGCCAAAAATATCAATGGCGAGGTCCAGTGTTTGCTTCAGGTAATCTTTCCTGGGATTTATCATCCTCTTGCTTTCCTCCCAAAGAACCGCTCCCGAGAAAAAGATCCATATGATGTCTGCAAGCGCAATGGGATGGCGGTCGATAAAACGGCCTTCCGCGATGCCATCTTCAAATATCTTGCCTAATGTTCTGAGACATTTGGCCGCCAGTTCATTGAGTTGGGCTGTACGTTCCGGGGATAAATTCATAAGACCGTCACTTGCCTGGAGATGAAACAAGTTTATGACAATTAAAGGATCGAAACTGAAAAGGTCATACAGGAGGTCTTTCAGGGCCTCTACTTTCTCTTCCGCGTTCAAACCTTTCTCACGATAAAGCCCTTCAAATTTTTCCGACATATATTCTAAGAGTTGAAGATTGAGGGAGGCATATAGGTCATCTTTGTTTTTAAAATAAAGATACAAGGCTGCCGGACTCAATTCAGCGTCCTGACATATATCCTCAACGGTCGTCGTGCTGAATCCTTTGTTATGAAATACCCGTTTTGCGGCATCTAAGATCTGTTTGCGGCGCATCTTTTGCTGTAAATCCTTCTCGCGCTCTTTTCTTTCCGCAATGCCCAAATATTTTCTCCTGGAAATAAACATTATTCAATTATATAATTCTCATTTATATAACTGAAAATATTTCATCCAGTCAAGAAAAGATTTTAACCCTGTAAAAAAAAATCGCAGGATACGGAAAACTTGACTCCGTTGTGTTTGGCCCGTACTCTTGTAATGGATGGGCAATGAAAAATCTTTTGCATGTCAATTTGACCTGACAGGGAAAAATTTTTTCACCCATTGGAGGGAATGGAATGAGTGTAAGCATTGAAAGAAATGGACCCATAACCACTGTTATCCTGAGCCGGCCGGATGTACGCAACGCCGTGAATCGTCCTACAGCCGAGGCTCTCGCGGACGCATTTCGTGCTTTCGATGCGGACGAGACGGCGAAAGTGGGCGTACTGTTCGGGGATCACGGAAATTTCTGTGCCGGGGCCGACCTGAAAGCCATCGCCTCGGGGGATCGCGTCAACCGCATAGAGCCGTCCGGCGACGGTCCGATGGGTCCGTCCCGCATGGTGCTCTCCAAGCCTGTGATCGCGGCAATCGCAGGCTATGCATTGGCCGGTGGGCTTGAATTGGCCATGTGGTGTGATCTGCGTGTGGTCGAAGAAAACGCGATCATGGGTGTCTTCTGCAGGCGCTGGGGCGTACCGCTTATTGACGGCGGGACAGTTCGCCTTCCGCGGCTGATCGGTATGAGCAAGGCGTTGGACCTTATTCTAACAGGTCGTCCCGTGAATGCCAAAGAGGCGCTGGACATGGGACTTGCCAACCGGATTGTGCCCGAGGGACAGGCAAGGGTCGAAGCCGAGAGATTGGCTCGTGAGATAGCGGCGTTTCCTGAAGTATGCATGCGGGGGGATCGGATGTCTGCCTACGAGCAGTGGGAGCTTTCATTAGAAGAGGCCATGGCAAATGAGTTTCGCCATGGAGAGAAGTCCTTGGCCGAAGGTGCTTTAGAAGGGGCTCTCGAGTTTACTCATGGGGCGGGCCGTCACGGCTCTTTTGAAGAGATTGAATAAATCAATTGAAAAAGTTTTAAATATTACCAAAGTATTAGCTAAGGAGGTGAAAGAATGGCCCTCAATCTGGAAGCCATCGGCAAGAAGATCGGCCCTGTGACAAAAGAATACGCGTGGAAAGATGTGGCTCTCTATGCCCTGGGGGTTGGGGCCGGTTTTGACGAGTTGGAGTACTGCTACGAACATCAACTCAAGGTGATTCCCAGCTTCTCCATTGCCAGTGTGTTTGAGTTTCTGGCAGAGGTGGGGATGAGTTCCAATGCTGACCTATCCGGCATTCTTCACGGGGAGCAGGATATTATTTTTCAAAACCCTATCCCCATCGAAGGGACCCTGACCACAGAAGGGGCTATTACCCATATTTATGATAAGGGTCGGGGTAAGGGGGCATTGGTGGTGGCCGAGGCCGATACCTACCATTCCGGGGGCCAGAAGCTCTTTACCAACATTTTCACACTCTTCTGTCGGAAGGACGGGGGTTTCGGTGGTGATGCCGGTCCCAGTGAGGCATTGGAGTTCCCTGACAGGCCACCTGATTTTGAGGAACAGAGTACATCATCACCAGATCAGCCACTCCTTTACAGACTTTCAGGGGACATCTTTCAGCTTCACGTAGATCCTGAGTTTGCCAGGGCCAGCGGTTTTAAAAAACCGATAATGCATGGCCTTTGTACCCATGGGTACGCCTGCCGGGCGGTCATTAAGCACCTTTTCCCTGGTGAACCTGAGCGCATGACCCGGTTTCGCGTGCGTTTCTCCCATACAATCTATCCCGGTGTTCCCATAACGACCCAGATCTGGAAAAAGGAAGAAGGCAGGGCCTTTTTCCGAAGCATTAACTCTGAAAAGGGCGATGTTGTGATTGATCAGGGTATTGTGGAGTGGATGAGTAAAGAGGAAATGGATAAGAGGAGCAGGCTTGGGGGCATCCGTTTTGACGGCCGGGTGGCGATTGTGACGGGTGCTGGAGCGGGTTTGGGGAAGGCGTATGCCCTGGAATTGGCCAAAAAGGGAGCCAGGGTAGTAGTCAATGATTTGGGGAGTACCCGGGACGGCTCAGATGCC
>JAUWMR010000011.1 GCA_030613055.1 Desulfobacteraceae bacterium | reverse complement strand
TTAAAAATTGCACGAAATCCTATGGATTATCGACAGCCGAATCCAAAAATCTCTGAATTTTCTGTTTTTAAGGTCAGCAATAGGAGGTTTTGGCTTCGATTTTGCTTATTGTTTGTCGAAGAAAACATTTTTAAAGAGATGTGAGCCCGGCATGAGTTCTCCTGCCATTGGCATAGGTTAGAAAAAGTGGAAAGAACTATTGATCAAACAAAAATGAGCTCTATGCGGATATTTGTGAAGGCCTTTATTCTTGTTGCCTTTATCATTTTTGCGATTTGTTTGTTCCGTATTACACCTGCAAAAAGCTTTCTCACACCGGAGACCCTGGGTCGTTTCCTGGAAGTCTCAGGTTATTGGGGCCCGCTACTGTTTATCTTAATCTTTGCTGTTAGCATATGTCTTTTTGTACCTGCAAGCATTCCGGCTCTTTTGGGGGCCACCATTTTTGGAGCCCACTGGGGATTCCTTTATGGATGGATAGGGGCCATTGCTGGCGCCAGCGGTGCCTTTTTCATAGGGCGCACCTTGGGGAGAGATTTTACAAGATCCCTTATGGGGGATAAATTAACAGAATATGATGATGCTATCGAGCGAAATGGGTTTACAACAGTACTCTATCTGCGACTGATTAATTCCCCTTTCACTTTCACAAATTTCGGGATATGCCTTACCAAAGTCCGTTTTTGGGACTATTTTTTCGGGACGGCCTTAGGCGTACTGGTGGGTATTTTTGTCCTGACCTTTCTCGGTGGGACCCTGAAAGAAATATGGGTGTCTGGCAACTGGGGAAAACTGGTATCTTTTAAAGTTTTTTTTGCTGCGGGTCTTTATGTCTTTTCATTTTTCATCCCCAAAATGATCAAGGGGATCAAAGACTATAGAGCATGGCGCTATTCACGGTTTATTCCCGCCCGGAGCGGGACTGGCCTGCAAGCAAAGTCAACGAATGAGCTGTCTGCGTACGACGCACAGGCAGGAAGGCAACCTTGAACCCTGAACCTGTTAACGCCTACGTTTGGTCATTGGTGTTGCTGCCAATATTCTAGGAAGGTTAGCACTCGTTCCTTTTGTTCTGGTGAAAATAGGAAGGGCTCCACATCTCTGGCCAAAAATTTCAAATCCAGCTCTTCCACCCTTCTGGTAAATTGTTCGACTACTTCTTTTTTCCCAAGGCTGAGGTATCTGGCAATATAATCGAAATCAGGTTGCGCAACTCCCATTAAAATTGAAACATCAAACAAATCACGGCCTTTTTCACGTTTTCTCTGCAGGACTGTCATCATTTTTTGGGATAATAGTATTGACGGAGGGGCCGTAAGGATCTGCCGGTAGAGGGCAAATTTATTCATCAGATACATCTGGGGTTGATAGAATTTTTCCTTACGTTCGGTGTCTATCCTTATCAGTATTTTTTCGCTGGCATGAGAACTTATTCCTGATTTGTAGAGGATCTCCGGAAACCTGAGATAACAATGATATGCCCCTCGTTCAACGGTTCTGTATTCTACTAAAAATCCCTTGGCTTCCATGTCTCTGCATGCTTTTCGAAGGGATTCTTCTAATTGCCCGAATGTCAAGCCGAAATTATCAAAGTCAAGGTCTTCGGAGAATCGGGGGCTCTGATGCAACATCCTGATAGCCGTGCCGCCTATAAAGCTGAGGGATGCGGCCTCTTTAAGTTTAAACAGAGAATCAAGAAGCTCGTATTGCAGGTATTCTACCAGGACACCCCGCGGGTTTCTTTTGACCACTAGCTCCTGAAAGTATTCTCTGATCTGCTCTAATGTAAGCACATGTTTGCCCACCTTTTCAGTTTTTTTATTTCAAATGCCTGCAGGTATTGCAAAAATTTACCCCTGTTTAAGGTCTCGCATAGCCTGTCTTCATTGAACCTCAGGTTCTCAAAATCGGATTTGCTGTTGATTTTTGAGAGATTGAGGTATAGGTAATCCAGTATCGCCTTTTCCGGCTCAGCAATGAGATACTGGCCGGAGCTTGTTCTTATTTCCCGATATCCCCAGAATAGTTCGGCTTTTAAGTGACGATAGATAAAATGTCCGAATTTGTTATCAAAGGTTCGGTTAGTCTTTCCGGTTACACTGACATAGGAATAAACTATTTCCGGAATAAATCCATAGGCTGAGAGGGCGCTCTCCAGACTCAGATAGCTGGGCTGGTAAATCGTTGCGGCGATCTCTTCACCTTTGATTTTCTCGTAATCCCTTTTAAACACATAGATACCGTTTTTTATTTTCAGCAGATATCCCTTTTTCACCCAACGGGTTAGCTGGTAATCATAAATCTTTCCTCCAGCCAATACGATATCATTTTTTGAAAAAATGGGGGTTTTTATTAATAAAGCCAAGTCTTCATATTTCATGTTATTATTAATATTAATAATTTAATGAAATGTCAAGCATCTTGGTCTATTTGGCAGGGCTGTGTCATTTTTGCTGATAACAGGTTGAAATGATGATATGGTCCACTTCCCGCTTTTCCCTGTCCCGCAGATACCATAATCTAAAGTCTCCGAGGTAAATAACAGCTTATCCGCACTGATATTGAGGTGGGTCTGGTTCTTGACTACTTATGCCAGTTTTCCAAACTCAACTCTTCAAAATACGCAAAATCGGCTGTCCCCACTTTTTCAGGGCGGCCATGCCTCCCTGCAGGTTATAGGAATCCCGTATGCCCATCTGGTCTAAGGTTATCTGGGCCTCATAGGAACGGACGCCGGTATTGCAGATCAGCACAAGCTTCTTATCTTTGGGCACTTCCGCCAATCGGGTTCTCAGTTCACCCTGTGGGATGCTTTTCCAGTGCTCGGGATATTTCTCAACAAAGGGCTGTGCATTTCCCCATTCCCGGCAATCTAAGAATAGGGTATCGCCATTGTCTCTTTTTTCCCACCAGTCCGCGAATTCATCTGCCTCGATCACCCTGTTTCTGCCGGCTAAAATATTTTCAGCCGTATTGCCTAAGGCATTCAAGATATCCATGGCTGATGAAAACGGAGGTGAATAGGGGAGTTCCAGGTTGCTTATATCCTCGGTCGTGACTTTGTATTTTAAAAGGGGGGCTACCGCGCTAATACGGCCCATCATTCCGTCGCCAGTATTACCCAGGCCCTGAATACCCAGGACCTGTCCGCTGCCTTTTTCCACGACTAATTCCAAATACATGAGATCCTTTTCAGGGTAAAAGTGGGCATGATCAAACTGGACCACAAAGGCGCTTATAGCGTCAAAGCCCTCTTTTTTTGCGCTTTCAAGACTCAATCCCGCACTGGCCACAGAGATTTCGAAGAGCTTAATGACAAAGCTTCCAACAGCCCCTTCAAACTCGGCATTTCCGCCTGCTAAGTTTCTGCCGATGATGCGTCCCTGCCTGTTGGCCAAAGAACCCAAAGGCCAGTATCCGGGTTTTTCTGTGATCAGATTGGTTATCTCAACGCAGTCACCTCCTGCGTAGATATCGGGATCAGAGGTCTGCATTTTTTTGTTTACCACGATTGCCCCATTGGCGGAGACCTCCAGGCCTGCCTTTTTGGCAATATCAGAGTTTGGTGTAACACCCACGGCCATGATGACCATGTCCGTATTCAGGGTCCTCTTATTGGTGACTACTTTTTCTATACGGGTTTTACCCTCGAATCGCTCAACCTTTTCTCCAAGGTAAAATGAGAGGTCATTTTCTTCCAGGTGATATTGGGCCATCCGGGCCATGTTGGGGCTTATTATCCCTGGAAGAATTTGATCCATAATCTCCACAACAGCGGTTTCAATACCCCAGAGATCGGCCAGGGATTCGGCGATTTCCAGGCCGATTGCGCCCGCACCTATGATTACCGCCTTTTCGACTTTTCCTTCGGCAATTTCCCTTTTGATGGCAATGGCCTTGTTAAGATCGGAAACCAAAAAAACGCCCTCGAGATCCGACCCGGACACAGGCAGTCGCCTGGGACTGCTTCCGGTTCCCAAAACAAGCTTGTCGTAAGGGAGTTCCCGCCTTTTCCCATCCGAGAAATTCTGGACCAGTACGTTTTTTTTCTCCCTGTCGATTGAAATGGCCTCGGTATTCGTCATGACATTAATATCTTTTGTATCCAGGAAGAATTTCTTATCGCGAAGCATGTGAAAACTAGTTGACTGGAGCTGGTCCGGTTCGCTCACGTCACCGGATATGAAATAAGGGATCCCGCACCCACCGTAAGAGATAAGATTATCCCGATCCACCATGATAACTTTTGAATCAGGTTCAAGTCTTTTTAAACAGCAGGCCGCCTTTGGCCCGAGGGCTACGGCACCTATAACAACGATATTTTGAGGCATGAGCGTAACTCCTTTTATCGTAATAGTTTACCTATCAAAAAAGCATTAGACAGAACAGGATAACCGTTTTAATTTACAAGACTAAAATAATCCAGTCAATCCTGTCAATCCCGTTAAAAAAGTCTCTTTAAAAAACCTTAAGTGACAAAAAAATGGTTGCATATCCTTCCACATCACACGGTTGACAAAAAAATATAAATTCAATATATTCAAAATTTAAGGGTAGTTAAAGGCATGGATCATGGCGGAATCAGCCTCTGTTTGACTTGAAAGTCACTGTGCGGTTTAAGGAGCCGGACATTTGCATTATTGTAAATAAGGAAAAAATTGTGGAAAAGGAAATCCTGATCCCCAGAGAAACCATTCAAAAGAGGGTGGCGGAACTCGCAGATCAAATATCCTCCGATTATGAGGGGAAAGAGCCAATACTGATCGGGATATTAAATGGTGTCGTTTTTTTCTTCGCTGATCTGGTAAGAGAGATCCGTATCCCCACCATGATAGATTTTATTAGGGCAGCCAGCTATGGTTCAAAAAAGACATCCAGCGGTACGATCCGGTTAACAAAAGATGTTGAAATGCCCGTTAAAGGAAAACCGGTTATTCTTGTTGAGGATATTGTTGATACAGGGCTTACCCTGACACATATTGTAAGAATGCTTAAGGACAAAGGCGTTGAGTCCCTCAAGATTTGCGCCCTAATTGACAAGCTTGAAAGGCGAGACATGACGGTATCAATTGATTATTGCGGTTTTCAAATAGAGGAAGGTTTTCTCGTTGGATACGGGCTCGACTATGATGAAAAATACAGGCATTTACCTGATATTTGTGTTTTGAAATGATAGGTGTCGGTTATTTCAAACAGGGGATGAAATGATAATCAAGTGTGAAAACTGCGGGACGAAGTTCAGACTCGCGGATTTCCTTCTTAAAAGAGGTGGTTCTAAAGTTCGATGTACCCGTTGCGAGCATGTGTTTATGGCATATCCTCCACAACGGATTTCAAGTGAACAGGAGGATTTTTTTGCTCTTGCTCATGATAAACTCGATAAAACTGTAAATCTGGATTCGAAGATAGATATGCTTGATGAAGTGATCGAATCAGAAAGGATTGATCAAGAAATTGATTTTGATGAGTTTCTTGGTGAGCCAGTCAATGATTCTGAAGAAGCAGTTGATATATTTCCTGAGCTTAAAAAGATAGACACAGCCGGGGACAAGCTTGACAGCAGTGCCGGGATGGGGGAAGATTTTTTCTCAACGAGTATAGAAGAACAGGAAAAGGAAATATTTGGGGAAGACTTTGAAACCGATGCCCTGTCAGTTAAGGGGATGACCGGAAAATCTCGTCTTTTTACCGTTTTTTTAGTGATTATTTTATTGTTTATTGGTGCGTCTGTTGCGGTTTTTTTCCGGGCTCCTGAACTGATCCCCGATTCCTTGTCTTTTTTAAAATCATCTGAAAAGCAGGAGATCAGAGATGCCGGCATCCGCCGGCTTGGATTCAAGGCAGTTACGGGTGTTTTCGTTGAATCAAATAAGTCGGGACAACTTTTTGTAATTCGGGGAATGGTAGTGAACAACTATCCTAAAAGCCGGAGTTTTATCCTGGTCAAGGGAAAGATTCTGGATAGTAAGGGGCAGGTAGTAAGGAGTAAAACAGCCTATGCCGGCAATACTTTCAAGGACGAAAAGATCAGGACGCTGTCATTAGAGGAAATCGAAAGAGCCGTGAAAGACCGTTATGGCATGGGCAGGAAGAATCAAAACCTGTCATCCGATGCATCAATTCCTTTCATGATTGTTTTTGAGAATTTGCCGGAAAATATGAGTGAATTTACAGTTGAAGCTGTTAGTTCATTTCCCGGCAAATAGCATTCAGAAATGAAATTCAATCCTTCATCAGAAAGCCGTATTGAAGCAGGGGATACGCTGATCGCACTTGGTCGTGGTAATGATATTGAGAGGCTTTCATCCATATTATCCGGTAATTAGTTCCCGGCCATAAATATCTCCTGGGCTCTTAAAAGGGCATCAAGGTCGTCTATACCCATCACTTCTTCTTCATTCTCCGCAATTATGTATCCGACTGGCAAACCGTCTTTGTGCATGTATTCGATAATATCTGTAAGAAAGAATTCCTCCACTTCCTCCAATTTACCGTCAATTTCTTTCTTTACCCTGTGAGGTCTGGAAGCAAGAATTGAAAGGTAGGGGAGAAGAGCGCCTTTTTTTGCCGCATAAATGCCGGAATTGCAAATAGCTAATGTCTGTTGTTTTTCTTCCGGATAGGATTTCCAATACTTCCACTCGATAATCCTGCGAACATGAGGCCCATCAATGTCTAATACTCCGTATTGTTTCTTTGATTGGGGACGAAACCCAAGTACAACCAGGCTCATATCATACAGGCTATTGACCAGTTCGACGTATGTGCCTTTTTTTACGAACGGGACATCACCCATAGTTATAATTAGTTGATTGTATTTCTGGTCTTTTAGGAATGCCTGTGCTGCAAGCAGACCCCCACCTGTTCCGTTAAGTACTGGCTGTTCGCAATATGTAAGGCCGAGATCACGGGCAGCCTTTTTCACAGCTTCTTTTTTGTGATTGATAACCACGGCTTTCGGACCGGCCGGAAGGCTGTCTAATATCTCCATCAGTATGGGGCTACGTCCTTGATATGGGGTTCTTCCCGCGAGCAGTGGCAGAAGTGTTTTGTTCCCCTCAAATTCCTTCATGCGGCTGCCCCTTCCGGCCGCCAGGATCACTGAAGCTGTTTTTGTTTTTGTCTCCAAAATCCCTGCCTGCAATAATCAGAGTGTGCTTGCTATTACAACCTTTTGAATCTGGCTGGTCCCCTCGTAAATCTGGGTTATCTTGGCATCTCTCATCATCCTTTCTACAGGATATTCCTTTACAAAACCATAGCCTCCAAGTAGCTGGACTGCGTCTGTGGTTACACTCATGGCCGTATCGGCAGCAGCAAGCTTTGCCATAGCTGAATAGCGGATCATTTCTTTGGGAAGTCTATCCATATTTTTTGGGATTTTTTCAAACATGGATGCAGCCTTATATGTCAACTGCCTGGCTGCTTCTATCTGGGTTGCCATGTCTGCCATCATCCATTGAAGACCCTGAAAAGAGAAAAGCGGTTTGCCAAACTGGGTCCTTTCCTTGGTATAAGAAATGGCGTAATCAAGTGCTCCCTGGGCAATACCCAATGCCTGGGCGGCAACCGGAACCCGAGTCAGATCCAGTGTTTTCATGATAATGGAAAAGCCCGCGCCTTCATGGCTCAAGATATTTGAAGCCGGAACCCTTACGTCCTCGAGTATAATCTCTACAGTTGAAGAGCCACGAATCCCGAGCTTGTTTTCATGTTTACCTATGCTGAGGCCGGGTGTGTCCTTATCAACGATAAACATGCTGATTCCCTTATGGGCGGGAACGGAGGTGTCTGTCTTTGCAGCAATGCATATAACATCAGCCACATCGGCGTGGGATATAAAGGTTTTTGTGCCGTTTACGACATAGTGATCGCCTTCTTTTTCCGCCTTTGTCTTTACGCCAGAGACATCTGAGCCGGCATTTGGCTCGGTAAGCCCAAAGGCCACCAGGTTTTCACCTGTAGCCAGTTTCGGCAGATATTTGCTTTTCTGGTCGTCATTGCCTGCAATGAATATCGGGATAGCTCCCAGTTCATGAACAAGCAGGATTATGGAACTGGACGCGCAGACCTTTGCTATCTCCTCAATAATCAGGCACAGGGATAAAAGCCCCATCTCGGAACCGCCATATTCTTCAGGGAAATCAGCACCAAACAGGCCGTTTTCACGGAAAATCTCGGCCGAGTCCCAGGAAAATTCATTTTTTTCATCACGTGCCGCCGCACCGGGCGCAATCTGCTCTTTGGCCAGACGGGCGATGGTCTCTTTTAACATAATCTGTTCTTCTGTAAGCTCATAAGACATATTCCGACTCCTTTTTTTTTATTGAAAGAAATTATAATATCTTTTTTTACCTGACAAGGCATTTTTTTTGTTGTACTTTTGTGTTGACCGCGGTTGAGTAAATTGTTAAATTCATTCATAAGTTTGATACGGGACTTTTATTCGAATTATCTGCATGTGGGGCCTTCAACCCTTTATGACACCGAGTGGTCTGAGACGGGCAACCTTAGTGGCCAGTCCAGCCTGGTGGACCACTTCCACCACCTGGGATATGTCCTTATAGGCATCTGGCATTTCCTCTTTGAGGGTTCTTTTGCCTCTGGATTGTACGAAAATCCCTTTATCCTCTAATTCGCGATGTATCGATCTGTCTTTTGCTATTTTGACGGCCTTTGTCCGGCTCAGGAGCCGGCCTGCGCCATGGCATGTTGATCCAAAACTATGGGTCATCGCGCCTTCTGCCCCTGCAAGGACGTATGAATATGTGCCCATATCCCCCGGGATGAGAACGGGCTGACCAACATTTCGATAAATTCCAGACAGAAGGGGATGTCCTGGCGGCAGGGAACGGGTAGCGCCTTTTCGATGAACGCACAGCATAACATTGTGTCCATCCACGCTGTGGAGCTCTTTTTTAGCGATGTTGTGACAGACATCATAAAGGAGTGTCATGCCTAATTCTCGAGGGCTGATTGAAAGGCTTTCGAGAAGGGTTTCCTGGGTCCAGTGCATTAGAACCTGGCGGTTGGCCCAGGCATAATTAGCAGCGCAAGCCATGGCCGCGAGGTATCGCCGTCCGTGGTCTGATTTCAGCCGGGCACACGCTAATTGTCTATCAGGGAGTTGGAAGGGTTCTTCCAGGACAGTTTTGTTCATTTCCTTTAAAAAATCGTCGCATATTTGATGACCAAATCCACGTGAACCTGTATGGATAAAAACAGTGACCTGGCCTTCAAAAAGACCAAAGACTATGGCTTTTTCAGTGTCATATATTTGCTCGACTACCTGGATTTCAAGAAAATGATTTCCTGAACCAAGTGTTCCAAGCTGGTTTTTACCTCTTTTTATAGCTCTGTCACTTAACAAAGAAGGATCGGCACCCTCCATTGTGCCGTGGTCCTCTATTCTTTCCAGGTCCTGGGTGGTGCCAAATCCATTTTTTACGGCCCAGGCAGCCCCTTGAACGGCTACATTGGCCTCTTCTTTTTTGGATAGGTGAATGGGCCCTGTGGAGCCTACGCCTGACGGGATGTTTTTGAACAGGTCCGAGATCAAGTTTTTAATAAAAGGCCGGATTTCATCAGCTCGGAGCCGGGTCGTCATAAGCCGGCAACCACAGTTGATATCGTATCCGACACCGCCCGGAGAAACTATGCCTTCATCCAGGTCGAAGGCCGCGACACCTCCAATGGGAAAACCGTAGCCCCAGTGTATATCGGGCATAGCAAGGGAGTGGCCTACAATACCCGGAAGTGTGGCGACATTGGCTACCTGGGTCAGGCTTTGGTCATTTTGAATCGATTTCATCAGCAGGGCATCTGAAAAAATGAGGCCGGGAACACGCATAGGCCCGGTTTTTGGAATTAGCCAGCGGAATTCATCTAATTTTTCTAATTTTATTTCGATATTAACACCTTTTGGTGTTGACGTATCATTTACGTCAGGAGCCCTGACCCGGTGAAGATAAGGACGGGAAGCTTGAGGCCAGGACTGTGAACTATTGAGAAATTACGCCCTTCTTATAAGTCGAAGATTATTCTCGTCTCCCATGCGTTGTCTTTTTCGGTGACTTCGATTTGATGGTAGGTGACTGCTTTAATCTCACAGAGTATTTCATGCAGGTTCGGATCAAAGGGAACCACCATAAGAATCGCATTAAGATGTAATGATGAGATGTCGTCAATTTTCACGTCAGTCATTACCTTTTTTTCCGCTTCAAAGATGTAAAGAATTTCTCCAAGCCAGCGGACCATAAGATCAGGCAGATCTTCACCTTCAACTTGGAGTTTAATGGCTTTGGCTTTAGCACGGGAGGTGCCATTGAGCATGATATGCAACATTGACCTGGCAGCGCCCTCAAAGAGATCTTTAGGATCACTGCCGCGCACAATTATACCTATATCCGCAGTGTGGTCAAGGAGTCTGAAGTCTGGCTTATCCGAATACATAGAGTAATTTTATCTGTTAGTAACTATATTGTCAAAATTTCATTTGATACAGAGGGAGGGAAGGTGATTATGAATTGTGTATTTTGCAGAGAGAAGATCAATCTGGAAGATAAAGTGGGCAGAAACGATACATGTCCCAATTGCGGCAGAGATCTTCGATGCTGTAAACAATGCAAGTTCCATGATTCTCATGCCTATAATGAATGCCGTGAAGTCTTGGCAGAACGAATTGTGGACAAGGAGAGGGCCAATTTCTGTGAGTATTTTCTCCCAAGGGGTTCACACAAGGGAAATGTGGACAGGGCAAAGGATGCAAAAAAGGCATTAGAGGCGCTTTTTAAGAAGTAGATATCTTTCAGGGTTCTTTTTGGCATCAAAAATATTTACTTCTATTAAGGCGGAAAACCGGGAACCTTTCCAATTTAGTCAGATTATCATAAATCATACATTCAATATCTCAAATCTTTTGCATCCAAATGCCTAAAATTGAAATATTTACAACAATATGCCAGAATGTCCCGTGCTGCGCATAGGGATGAATAGCATCCTTAATCCTCCTCCTACTTCCGCTTTTTTGCGGAAATTTTCGACAATGGGAAGGAGAAGTTGTTTGATACCACGCCCTGTGGGAGGGGTAAGGCACTCAGTAAAACGACAGAAATAGTAAGGGAGGAAGAGAAAGCCCATGATATCCATGACCCGGGAACAACGAGCAAGGTTGATCAAAACAGCTCTGGGATATGAGAAGGCTGATGTGGTTTTTACTGATGGGCAATTAGTTAATGTCTATTCAGGGGAGATTATCCCGCATTTGTGGGTGGCATTTAAAGGGGATCGTATTGCGCATGTGGGAGAGCCTCATCCGGAGATGGTTGACGAGAACACTGTGGTCCATGAGCTTGAAGACCGCTTTTTGGTCCCCGGTTTTATAGACGGGCACACCCATTTAGACAGTATTTTTCAGGTGAGGTCTTATTTAGAATACGCCCTGGCCTATGGAAACACAACGGCTGTTTCGGAAGTAGCCATGATAGCAAACGCTTTTGGGGAAAAGGGCGTTGAATATTTCCTTATGGAAACAAAAGCCCTTCCCTTAAGAGTGTTCGTATTAGCCCCCCCGCTTGTCCCTCCCTTTCCGGAACTCGAGACCAGCAGACCGTTTTCCTCCTCGTTTTTTCGTAAACTCCTTGAGATGGAACGCTGCCTTGGGGTAGGTGAGACTTACTGGCCCCGCATAGTCGGGCTGGAAGAACGGGCATTAAACCAGTATCAGATATCGGATATATTGGGAAAGACAAGAGAGGGTCACGCGGCCGGTGCAAGGAATACGAGGCTTATGGCCTATGCCGCGGCAGGGACCTCTTCCTGTCATGAGGCCACAGACCTGGATGAAGCATTAGAGAGGTTGAGGCTTGGCATTGCGGTTATGATCCGGGAAGGCTATGTGAGGCGGGAACTGGAGGCTATCTCCGGGATAGCAAGGCAGCCTGTTGACTTGCAAAACGTCATGATGGTTACGGATCTGGCGGATCCGGAGGAGCTGGTTCAGACCGGCGGGATGAACCTTCTCTTGAAAAAGGCCGTTGCCCTGGGTTTTGATCCGGTCAAAGCTATTCAGATGGTGACGATTAATGTGGCCAGATATTTTGGATTGAGGGACTTAGGGGGCCTGGCTCCCGGCAAATTGGCAGATATGGTCGTATTAGATGATCTGGAAGACTTCCAGTGCAGTCAGGTCTGGGCGGGTGGTCGCCTTGTGGCAAGAGACGGAAAGCTGGATATTGATCAGCCCGAATATGAATATCCGAAAGAGGCCAGACGTTCCGTTGCCATTGCTATATCCGATCCGGATTTATTCCAGATACATGCCCACGAAAAAGAAGCAGGGATCAGGGTGGTAGAAATTGAAAATGAGACTATTACACGGGAAACTATTTGCCGGATAAAAAGAGTGAAGGAGAAATGGGTCGCTGATCCGGAAAAAGACATCCTGAAGACCGCTGTCTTTAACAAGAGCCTGCCTGATAACGGGCCATCTCTTTCATTTGTAAAGGGAGTTGGCCTTCGACAGGGGGCTATTGCGACGAGCCTTATCTGGGATACAAATAATGTGCTTGTTATTGGTGTTTCCGATAGGGAGATGGCTTTCGCCCTCAACCGGCTTATCAGTTTAGGAGGCGGAATAGTGGTGGCTAAAGAACGGGAGGTGATAGCCCAGCTTCCTCTCCCAATCTGCGGGATCATTTCACCAGAACCCCTTCCGGATATAGTTAAGGAAATGAAAAAGGTGGAAGATGCGTGCAGAAGACTGGGATCTAAACTAACCCGCCCGCTTCTAACTTTTCAGACTTTGCCCTTTACAGGTCTTCCCTATCTGCGTCCCACTGACAGGGGGCTGGCTGATATTCGAAAAGGGAGGCTCGTACCGCTTGAGGTATAATTTGATGGAGGCTTTCATAATTGACACTTAAAGGGCATTTTATATATAATCGTTCACGGGTTCAGAGGTTTAGGGGTTACCCTGAAACTGTGAATGGCTGCTTATATACTTATTGCATGAATACGCAGTTCAAGCATTTCTACAAAATGAAGCGCGGCAACGAATAATTATGTTGTAAGTCCTGGGGAGCAATATCGGAGGTTAGATAAATGAGTGATAATATCACAAAGGTGGACCCAATGGACTCCGCCAAGAAAAATTCACAGGTATCAGCCTCATTGGATAGCGAGGCAACCCTTATACTTGATGCGAGAAAATCCCAGTGTTACTGGAATGAAATCGAATTCCCTGAAAGCAGCAGGGTCTGCGACAGCGGTGTAACCTATGAATGTCAGATGGGGCACTGGGTCAAGCTGGATATCTCGTGTTAAATTAGTCCTCATACAGAAATCAAAGATCAGCAATCAGCCTGACTTTCATGGTTTACATGATTTTTACGAGTAGCTGAAAGCTGACGGCTGATCGCACGAATCAGAAAATATGGATTTCGATTTAACAAAAGAGCAGAAAGACATAAAAAAGGCAGCCAGGGAATTTGCCGAAGGGGAATTTCCTGAGATAGCCGGAGAATGTGACCGGGAGGAAAAATACCCGTTTGATCTGGTAAAAAAGGCGGCAGATCTCGGATTTATTGGGATAAACCTTCCTGAAGAATATGGGGGTGCCGGATGCGGGTATTTGGAGAAGTGTCTTATCAGTGAGGAGTTTTTCCGGGTTGATCCGGGTTTGGGCTCCGTACTTATCTCAGCCACCTTTGGCGCTGATATGATCGAGTTATTCGGGACGGAGGAGCAAAAGAAAAAGTATCTTATTCCCGTCACCAAAGGAGAGGCTGTTATGGGCTCTGCAATCACGGAGCCTGATGCGGGCAGTGATGTTTCATCTATTCGCACGATGGCGGAAAAAGACGGTAGTGATTATGTTATTAACGGAAGCAAGATGTTTATTACAAACGGGACGGTCGGCGCTTATTTTGTGGTGCTGTGTCTTACAAATCCCGATCACCCGTCTAAGCATAAAAGGCAAAGCGTGATCCTTGTTGAACGTGATCGAAAGGGTTTTGAAGCGACTAAGCTTAACAATAAGCTTGGAATACGGGCCTCGGATACGGCGGAACTGGTTTTTCGAGATGTTCGCGTTCCCCGGGAAAACCTTATTGGTGAAGAAGACAGGGGCTTTTATCAGTTCATGGAATTTTTTAACAGGACCAGGATTCATGTGGGTGCAGAAGGGGTCGGCATTGCTCAAGGGGCCATGGAGAAGGCCATCAAGCATGTAAAAGAAAGGGTGCAATTTGGAAAATATTTAAGCTCTTTTCAGTCTATCCAGTTCAAAATAGCGGAGATGGCAACCCGCATCCGGGCGGCACGAAACCTGGTGTATGAAGCGGCTTCAAAGGCCGATAAAGGCAATTCCGATCATAAACTGACGGCTATGGCAAAGTGGTTCGCCGGGGAGACATGTGTTCGCGCGGCCGAAGAAACGGTTCAGATACATGGTGGCTATGGGTACATTGGCGAGTACGGGGTTGAACGCTTTTACCGTGACGCAAAAATAATCGAAATCTATGAGGGAACCAAGGAAATCGAAAAACTGATTATTGCAAGGACATTGTTGTCTTAGCTTGAAGAGCTACGCTACTCACCTTCCATTCATCCTTGAATGCCTCAAATTTCCTCTCGATGATAGCGGCACGGATCTGTTTCATTAATGATTCCATGAAGAAAAGATTATGAATAGTGGCTAAGTGAATACCCAGAAGTTCTTTGGCCATAAACAGATGTCGCAGATAGGCCCTTGAGTAGTTCCGGCAGGTGTAGCAATTACATTCTTTTTCAATGGGGCAGGGGTCTTCCTTAAACCGTTCATTTGAAATGTGTATCCTGAAGCGATCCGCGGAGCGGGCAAACAGTGTGCCCGTGCGGGCCATGCGCGTGGGTGTCACGCAGTCAAAAAGATCAATGCCGCGTTTAACTATTTCAAAGACATCATCAATCTCACCGATACCCAGGAGATGCCGTGGCCTGTCGTCCGGCAGTAGCGGGGTCGTCCATTCAAGGACGGTGTGCATGTCATGTTTGGACCTGCCCAGGGAACCGCCGATTGCAAATCCCTGAAAACCCTGTTCCGCGATAAACGAGGCGCTTTTTTCTCTCAGATCCTGAAATGCTCCACCCTGAACGATTCCAAACAGGGCCTGGTTTTTGTCAGAAATCCGATGGAATGCCTCTAATGAGCGCATTGCCCATCGATGGGTCCGCTCCATTGCCATTTTGGTATATTCGTAATCATGAAAAGGCGAAGTGCACTCATCCAGTACCAGGATCATATCGGCACCCAGTTTTTTCTGGATATCCACGACCCTTTCAGGCGTGAAGCGGTGTTGTGAGCCGTCCAGATAGGAGAAGAACATTACCCCTTCTTCATCCACCGTCACCAGGGGCCTTCCCTTTTTGGAACTGAGATGGCCGCCGCGATCCTGCTCTTCGGGAAAAATTGAGGCGATCTTTCCTACTCCGTGTTCTTTTGCCGCGCCATGGCTGAAGATCTGAAAACCGCCTGAGTCGGTCATTAAGGGGTCGTCCCAGTTCATGAATCCATGCAGCCCTCCCATCTTTTCTATTACGTCCACGCCCGGCCGGAGGTGGAGATGATAGGTATTGGCAATTATGACCTGGGCTTTGATATCACGGAGTTCCCTTGGTGAAAGGGATTTTACGGTTGCCTGTGTGGCTACGGGGACGAACGATGGGGTCTCAATGATGCCGTGAGGGGTAATCAGTCTTCCCGCCCTTGCATTACCATCAATTGCTATGATTTCGAATGAAAACATTTGAATATTCAGGTTACTTAGGCTGAAGACTGTTAGTAAAGGGCTGAACGTGGTACAAATGGGGCTCCTGTTATTGTATTACTGTAACTGCTTTATCCATGAAAAGAAATCTTTCGGTTCTCTTTCCCCTTCAGTCTTCAGTCTAAACACCTTCAGCCTGACTACGTGAGTAGTCACGAAAACATTAGTAAAAAATCGTCACTGTTTTATGATACGGCTTTTTCCTGTATTCATTTCCCTGTCCCAGGTTCCACAGGAGCCAGTCAATCTCAAACGCCCTCAACCTTTTCCCCGCCTGATCCAGTTCCCGGCGAATCAGTTCAACCGCCCGGATCGTATTGGCCCTGATCTCAATCTCTTCCGGGCTGCCTGACTCAAGCAGGGTCGCGTTGTCCACCTTTTGCGCCAGTTCGCTGGAATAATGCAGAATGCCCAGATGACGGAGTACCTGGGGAAGCTTGTAATCGGCAAACGCCGTGATCTTATCCATATCCGTAAAGCGGCCCCAATCTTTTCCTCTAAACGCGCCGTATAAGTCGGCGGTAAGTATTTGTGCCCGTTTATAGAAAAAGACCCTGTGTCCCTGATATTCGGCGATGTCATTGAACGAAGAGAGCTTTTTAGCTATCAAACGGGCTAACTTCAAAGCCGAGTGTTCTGCGCTTTCAACCAGTCTGTGAGCATGCCCCTCATACTCCTTGAGAAGGATGTTTCCCAGTTCATTGAGGGCAAGCTGCCGGTCTTGAATGAGCTGTAATTCTCCCTGGCCACCCAGGATCTTTTTCAATTCAACCATGGAAAGATCGGCAAGATACCCGGCATTGGTAATCGGCGCTCCTGATTCGATCGCCTGCTTGAGAGAGGCCGCTAAGGCATAATACCCGGAGAGCTTTTTCGATTCGTACTCGATCTCCCACCTGGGCATTTTAGCAGGCGGCCAGAAGCAGAAGTTGATTGTGTCCAAGACCAGAAAATAAGCGACTGTTTTCTCAGTACCATCAAAAAAATGATAGTTAATGTCCCAGCACGGAACCTGAATATCATCGGCAAGCAATTTACGCACGAAACGCCCTAACGCCTCCCTGTCGATCCGTACATTCCGGCTCATTTCAGACACTTTTTTTGATGTTTCAAGCACTTCCGACATCATATTGCTTAACATCCATTTCGTAACTACACAGGTATTTATTAGACAGGATAACCCCGCGTTCCGCGGGGCAGGCATAGATTAACTTGATTTTTTTGAATTCCTGTAAATCCTTAAGATATCCTGATAGACCGTTCCTTGCTTTATGTGTAATTGCTTGGGTGAAACCCTTCTATTATAATCTGTTTTAACCCGCTTTCTCCATTGATCGGTAGTTATTTTATATATTCATTTCATATTTAAGAAAAATGCAGAGAGATTATATTAAATTCCTTATTCGGAGTTTGTCTGTAAGGTATATTACCAGGATTTTTTATTTGATTTACAGGATTATTACAATAAGGGCTTGTTTGTGACTTAATAAAAATAGATTCCTGTTTATCTTTGCCTGCCCCGCGGAACGCGGGGTTATCCTGTCTAAAAAAAGAGATACCTGAATAGTAACTCTATTTCTGCCTTAATGTAATATGATTTTCATATGGCAAGCTTTTGATATCTTGCGGGATTGGCAACATATTGAGCTATTACGTCAGCCTTAATCCGATTGCTCGATCTTTCTATTCATCATTCAGTTGCAGGGCAATTTTTAGAGATCTTTCAAGAAGATGTAGCTTCTCAGAAGGGAGCTTACCGACGTAATCTGTAAACATGTACTTCGGCAGGCTGATGAGTTCATCGCAGTGAATGCTACTGTTATGTTTCAGTCCTTCGTCGATTCCGACTGCAACTTGGGTTGAAAGGCCCTTGTAAGTCGTGTAAACGGGGGCACAAATAACTGTCGAGAATCGGGAATCAATTAGGATCTGGCGACTGATAATAACAAATACTCGGAAATTTTTCGGATCACGCGACGAGGGTCGCCTGACTCTATACAACTCACCCCGTCTCATAGCGGGGCCTGATAAGTGAGCACATCCTCTGCTTCAGCGTTGAGAGAATCCGAATGCCTATTTATGAGTTCAAGATCCCTTTGCTCAGTCTCTTTGCGTGCCAGCTGGGCAATAAACTTACGCGTTGCCGTTTCAATGAATTCCGATCGGCTTTTGTACGCACCGATGTACAGATCGATAGCCTTAAGTACCTCGTTTGATAGTGTTATAGATGTCTTGATTTTCATACCACTTATATACTACCTTGAATCGATTTTGTCAATTTTTATGGACATCCCGATTTTCCGTCCCCGGCCTTTTTACCAGACCCACTGAGAATGCCAGGAGAAACTGGGCGGTGTAGTACAGCGGCAGTCCGATGAGCCGAGTGTAGAATTGCTCCATGACGAATCGCTGATGCGCGACAAAGATGTCGGAGACATAGAAAAGTACTGCGCCAACCAGTATGAACCACGCGCCTAATCGCCGAACCCCGGGATTACGAAAAGCAGCCCACGCGCCGGCCACCATCACGGAGATCACTATAATATAGAATGTAACCGGCACGAGCATATTGCCCAGGTGCGGCAGAAGCCACAAATAGATGCATCCACTGATCGCGATGATCAGGATGTTTACAGGGCTGATCCAGTCCATGCGGCGGGTAAGAATCGCGAATGCCAGAATATAGAGTATATGACCCGCTAAAAAGGCCACAAGTCCGACTCTGAAAGCGGTCAACCCCGGCAGACCCAGACACACGTCTCCCACAAGCCCTAAAATCAGTCCTATAAGAACAAACTTGAAGTACTTGGGCAATACCCTGGGCTGGACCAGCGCGGTTATCACGAATAGGATAGACAGCGGCGTCTTGAATCCCAACGCCAACCAGTTGTTTCCGGTGCTCTCCGCCCACAAAAGGCCCGTCAGAAGACCGGCCGCGACAAAAATCAGAATGTACCTAAGCATGTTCCCTCCTTAAGGAATGGGTAACCCCATTCATGGACACTTTGTACCTTGCCATCTGCTTCCCCTTGACTATATAAGCGGTCTGTTTGTTTTGGGAAGCAATTATATCCCCTATTAATGGGCCTTTCAAGGCTTTTCATACAGTCTCAACGGGGCCAGCTTGAGAGGTGTGAATGGAGCGCAGCGGAATGAGCATCCTTCTCCAAGCTGGTGTTCGGCATTTTTATATTCTATCCTTCCAATAGTCAGGATTTCTGTGAAGATTTGCGACTGCCACAACCAGGATTTCTTGTTCTCGTATTTGGTAAACAATTCCATATGGATAACGCCGAGTTTGGCACCGCCTTGCTCGTTTTGAACAGGGATGCCATGCTTCAGGAAATTCGCTAATCCTATCCAGAGCATTCAATACCTCGATCAGAAACGCATCACCAAGTCCGGGGGCCTCGTAATTGTAATACTCGATGGCATCATCCAGCTCGATCTGAGCGATTTCTAGAAAATTTATCTTCATTTTTGATTCTACCTATATTTTTGAAGGACGTTTTCTAAAGATATCGCCTTGATCTTTCCTTGATCATAGGCATCAATTCTGTCCTCAGCCTCGTTAGCCCATAATTTGTCAATTTCTTTATCCGATTTATCAAGGCTGGAAAGCAGCTTATCGATTAGCTGTGCTTTTTCGGAGGGTCTCAGTGTTAATGCCTCTTTAAAAACATTATCTGTGGTAGTCATTTTTGTTCTCCTTTAAATTTTTAGGATTCTATATTGTTTTTAAAAAAAAGAATTAGCTTACATATACAAGTTATATTTTGTTATTAGTTCTACAAAAGCATTTTAATTCAATTTTACACAATATAGAACAATGAGATTAAAATAGTCAAGCCTAAACTCTTGGATCAGGTAAGATATGCCATCAGGACCAGACATCAAAACAAATTGAATCGTCTCACTTTTTCCCTTTTACGCTTGACCGTTGCATTTCCGTCCAGTCAGTGTGAACAGTGTAATTTCAGACGGTACGCCCAATCGCATAGGCGGTCCCCAGTACCCGGTACCACTGTTTACGTATATCCAGGTTTTTTCATACCTGTGAAGGCCTTTTAGGAAAGGCTGATACAATCCGACGAGCATATTCCAGGGAAAATACTGCCCGCCGTGGGTATGTCCCGATATTTGAAGATCAAACCCTGACTTTGCCGCGGCAAATATACTGCGAGGTTGATGTGCGAGAAGTATTCTGACGTTTCCCGGCCCGGCTCCATCAATAGCGCGCTTTGGGTTTGAGATATGGCTTTTGAGAAAACGTCCGCCGCTATAATCGGTCACGCCGGCCAGAACAACGTTTGCATTCCTATGGGTTAAAATCCGATGACTATTAAGCAGTACCGTAAAGCCCAACCGGTCAATTTCTTCAATCCATGCCTCTACACCGGAATAATACTCATGGTTTCCGGTGACAAAAAATTTTCCGTAGGGCGCATATAAATCCCCTAAGGGAGCCACCTCGTCCCGAATGCCCGAAACAAGGCCGTCCGCCAGATCTCCTGTCAAGGCGATGATAGGTGCTTCAAGATCATTCACTTGTTTTACAACCCTTTCCACATAGTCCCGTTTTATTGTGAGGCCCACATGAAGATCCGATATCTGGGCGATTTGCAATCCTTCCAGCTCTTTTGGAAGGCCCGGTATGGGCACGGACACCTTGACCAATGTTGGGCGTCGGCGGGCCTCGTAAAAACCGCAGCCTGTCAGCAAGGCGGAAGTGCCCAGGAGACCGAGGTTCATTGATTGGATCAAAAAATGACGACGCTCCCTGTTGGGGGCTGTCTTTATCGCGGGTTTAGGGGCTATGGCCCTCTTTACCATGACCATTATAAACCGGATAACGGCGGCAATAATCCAGATTGAATCCCTGACCAGCAAAACAGCCAAAACCAATGAAAAAAAACCAAGACTGATGTATCCGATCCAGCCGGATAAATCACTCCACCACGTATTAATCCCCCTTATTCGGAATTGGAATGTCAAGGGCAGAAACAATGTAATCAAGGATAAGACGCCCCAGGCGATCCATTTATGAAAAGGCTTTAGTTTTGCAGGGCTAATGAAACGCCATCCAATATAGCCGTGCATCAAGATAAGGAAAGTCGTGAAAATAACAAAGAATTTCATGAAATCACCCTGGATAATACCCTGGATATAAATAGGATCCCAATTGAGCAAAAAACGCTCAATTATGAAGGCTGACCGCTGTTCGCCGAAGGGTTCTCATAGTCGGGCTTTTGCTCGATTAGGGTAGAACTTCAGACAGAGCGACTTAGGCAGACGAATGGGCGGTCAATACGACCGCCTGTTCACCATACCAGGCTTCAACATACCAAATCCCACAGGCCCTTGTAAACATTGATTCAAAAGCGTTGGGAATAGGGTCAAAGGAATTTATCCTTTTCCCATTTCCTAATAAAGAGTCAAGAGGAGCCATATTTTTATAAGATTGACGAGGACATTGAACTGTTTTATACTAAAACTCATTATAGACTGAGATAGGGAAAAACCCATTTCTACCAATAACATTTGTATTGCATCGGTCTCATTACCCCGACCACAGAAAGCCACGGCTTTAGTCCCGCCCTTTTGTGGTCGGGATTGTGGTCGGGATGTCGTACCACTAAGTCCCGCCGTTCGCGAAGCGAATCGGCGAAACTAAGTGGTGCCACGGGCTTGCCCGTGGGGCTCCACAGCATGGACTGGAGTGCATTTATAACGTCCAGTGTTTCAAACATATTGAGGGGTTAAGACTTGTTTCTTGGTCTCACATCACGGTTGCCTTGCCCCGTTCATGATGCCTTTACATAACAACTAAACGGAACTTGTTTCCTGTCTTCTATCATCAGATGATCAACTATAATCTATTGATCGGTTTCGTTGATTGAGTTTGGTATCCAGACTCAAAGATCAAGGATGTAAAGGCAGAGGTCACTATTATGGGAGGGAAGATCGTCTATAAAAGCAATGAGGCCGGGCGTGCCCAGCATGTTTAGGGTTTTTTGAAAAGGAGAATATTTCGATGAGAAAGACAAATCCATGGATAATTGTAATCTTTTTATTAGCCTTTTTAGCCTCTTTTGAAGGATGTGTCACAGAGAAGGCTACATTAAAAATTGAAAGGAGTTTAACTCAAAATGAGTTTGCCTATTACAATGATTCTTTTGATAAGCTGCGGGAAGAGTTATGGGAAAAGGCAGGATATGTGCATAGTAAAGTTCAGATGGCCAATTTCAAGCTGGCATATGTAAGCATTGAAAATGGAAGAGTAAGAGTGGAAACAAAAACCGGTTGTTTTAGCAAAGGTGGACTGGCATCTAAATACGCCCTAAGAGGGGACTTTGACATTCAGGTGGATTGTCATATTGATTTTTTAAAAGGTCGTTATGATATGGATCAATATCTGGCTTTTAAGGTAATTAGCAAGGCCAGGGAAATTCAAGAAACAGAAAGTGTAGTCATAGGGTTGATCAAGAAAGGAGAACTCAATTTCAGCACGATATTTTCTGGTTATATCGAAAAGGGGAAATATCACCATGGAAATGGGCGCAAGATTGGTAACTTCCATGGTACCTTGCGGATTAGAAGAATTGGAAACAGGATAAGCACGTTATACAAGAAAGAAGGAAAGTCGGAATGGAAAAAGATAAATACCTTTCGATTCTCTGCGAATGATATTATATTCGGTTTTGCACTGACGAATTATGTATCAAAAAGAAATACCATTAAAGCAAGATCACCCATTACAGCCACATTTGATAATTTCAGGATAAACGATGCACAGGAGATAATAGAATCTGAAATATAATTTTAACAGTCTCGTAAAAAGTCAGGAAGCACCTGTTTTCGTCATTCCCGCGAAGAGCTTGCCCCAGAGAAGGGAAGGGCGGGAATCCAGGAAAATCAACCAGTTATAGACTCCCGCCGTAGTTTATCCCGCACTTGATGCGGGGCGGGAGTGACGAACTTGGAGACTTTTTATGAGCCCATCGAATATATAAAGGAAATTTTAAATGATTTATTTAAAGGCTTTTAAAGTTTCTTTCAGATTTTTTATTATTCTATTCGTTATTAATTTTTTCAGCTTATCCGGTGCATTAGCTTTTGATGACTGCGATAAAGCGCCGCATTTTCTTTGGAAAGGGCAGTTCACTTCACAAAAAGAGAGTGCTCTTCAATTCTATATTGAGGCTATTACATTATGCCCCGGTTTTATAAGGCCTTACGAACTTGCGGGGAATCTGTATCGGAAAAAAGGGCAGCATGAAAAGGCCATAGAGTTTTTCACAAAGGCTGCTGAACTGGGCACAACTAACTATAAGTTGTACTACCTGTTAGCTGATTTATTATTTCAAAAAGGAGATCTGGATGATGCAAACAGGTATATCGAGAAGTCACTCAGTATAAAAGAGGATTATCCAAAGGCCTTAGCTTTAAAAGAGAAGATTCAAAAAGCGAACGACAGGGATGGACCCAGGATCATACTGTATGAACCTTCAACCCGGCGGGGGATAAAGGTCGTTCACAAACGCATAAACATATCAGTAAGGGGTCTCGCTACGGACAAAAGCGGGATTGCCTGGGTTAAAGTCAATCAATTAGACGCATTAGTTGATGAACATGGAAACTTCCTCAAAGATGTTTCTATTCAGATTGGATCTAATACTATCATTGTTGAGGCCGCTGATAGACGTGGCAATCAATCCAGTATTTCAGTAGCCGTGCAAGGTGAAGAATACACGCTGCCCACAACAAGTGTGATTGAATCCCATTCTCAGGTGAGAGAGCTTTATGGTACTTCTTTTGCCATAGTGATAGGCATAAATAATTATGAGAAATGGCCTTCGTTGGAGTTTGCTGTGGCTGATGCGAGGGCTATTAAGAAAAAACTTGAACAAACCGGATTCGATCAGGTCACTGTTATTTTGGATAAAGAGGCCACACAACGGAGAATTCTTACGGAACTTTTTCATGAACTCCCTCAAAAAGTAGGCCGTAATGATCGTGTGATTTTTTACTTTGCCGGCCACGGCCAGACTGAAGATTTAGCCAACGGGGGGAAGAGAGGCTATATTATTCCCGTTGATGCGGATAATGCCGATTATTCCGCCACAGCCATTTCCATGGAGCAAATAAGGGGTCTTTCAAGCCGCATCCCCGCGAAACACCTTCTATATATTATGGATTCATGTTATTCCGGCCTCGGACTCAGTAGATCATCGGGCGTTTCCCCGAAGGTAAGTGATTATATACGGAAGGTATCTACCATGCGGGCAGTTCAGATAATTACCGCCGGTGGTAAGGGGGAACAGGTTCAGGAAAAGGCCGGACATGGACTTTTCACAACGTATTTCCTGAGAGCTCTAAACGGAGAAGCAGACATTAACAGGGATAACGTGGTAACCGGAACCGAGCTTGGGGCCTATCTCAGGCCAGCCGTCTCTAATGCTTCTCAACAGTCCCAAACCCCATTGTACGGCAGGTTGGAAGGGGAAGGGGAGTTTCTCTTTTTTATTGCAAAAGAATAATTTTGAGGAGGATATCAAATGAAACTATTGAGATCGTATTATCCGCACTTTTTGGTTGCTGTTTTTTGCCTGGTGTTTTTTTTAAGCCCCGGTGTAGGGGCAGAGGAAAAGAGAGCAAAAAACATCTGTTTCCGCTGGGCCTTTGGTGCGATGGTTGGACCGGATAGTGATAGAAGGCTGGTCGCAATTACCAGGGATACGACGCTGAAAACTGGCGATCGATTAAAATTATTCGTGGAACTGAAAAAAGAGTGCTTTGTATACCTGATCTATAAAAGCGGACAAAATGAATTGCACATGTTATTTCCCTACAAGATAGAGCAGTTCACCACGGACTATTCTATTTCCAAAAAATACTATATCCCGCAGGGAGAAATGTGGTTTGAATTAGATGAGAATACCGGTATAGAGATATTTTATCTGCTTGCATCGGCCAAGCGATTGATCGGGCTTGAGGCCGTCATGGGTAAGTATAATTGCGCCAATCCTCCTGATAAGCAGAGAATCGCGAAAGAAGTCATCCAGGAGATCCGAAAGATAAAAAGAAGTCATCGAATACTTACCGCTCCTGCGGAACGGCCTGTGTCAATCGGAGGTAGCGTGCGCGGGGTTGATAAGGACAAGAAAGCAGGTCCTCCCGATATTGATCCCATCGCTGAAGAGGTATCCACAACAGATTTTTACGGCAGGACTTTTACGATTGATCACCGATAAAAAACGAAACCTGCAGGTCACTATTTTTTTGGTCTTAGGATCATTTGTCGCAGCGCATCTTTGTTTCTGGCTCCTGCCCAATGTATTTGAAACATGGAATGCCCAGGTAATTGACCAGCTTTTCATAATCCGTTCAAATTCTGATAGTATCAGACCTCACTATGACGATACCGTCGTCCACGTGGACCTCAGCGATACAAGTATTCAGGAACTCGACAATTTTTATCTGAATCGCTCTCACCACGCGCGAGTAATCCAAAATCTGGCTGCCATGAACGTGTCCGCACAGTTGTACGACTTTATCTTTGCCGCGCGATCAAATGAAAGGGATGACATCGCACTGATTGACGCCGTGGGAAAGGCAGCAAATGTATACTTCGGCATGGCATTCGAATTACTTAAGGATAACTCTCAAGCAGGAAAGCATAAAGACACAAAACAAAGAAGGTATCTCGAAAGGACAAAATGGAAGGTGATTGTCAAGGGTGATCCCGTGTCCTTTTATACTGCTGCAAACCCGCTGATAACATTTACTGACCTTGCTGCTGTTTCGAATGGGTTAGGCCATCTGAATCTCAAATTTGACCGCGATGGTGTCTTTCGCCGCGTGCCGCTCCTTGTTCGCTATGAGGGTGCCTTTTATCCCAGTTTTGCTTTTAGGGCTGTCTGTGATTACTTAGGTGTTCCTCCTGAAAGAATCATTCTCAGGCCGGGAAAAAGCGTTACGCTCAAGGACGCAAGACGCACCGGAGAGGCATCAGGACATAATATTGTCATTCCCATTGATAAATACGGTAACATGGTGGTCAACTTCATTGGACCATGGGAGCGCATGAAACACTATAACTTTGCTGACGTGTTACGCGCATCAGATGACAGGGATGAACTGGACATGTGGCGGGAAGAGATGTCAGGGAAGATCGTCATTGTCTCGGAAGTATCAACGGGGTCTTCTGATATCGGTCCGGTGCCGACCGATACGCATTTCCCATTGAGCGGATTACACGCAAATGTGATACACACCATCCTGACGGAATCGTTTCTCAGGGAGTTTTCGGGAAGTGAAATGCTCTTTATCGAGATATTGATCCTGCTTAGTATACTGGCAATATCGCTTCGATTTTCGTCTCTTACAATTTCTTTGAGTACACTCGCGGTTGCGGCCGGATATATTGGAATCGCCTCATTTCTATTTTATTATGTGAACCTTATTATACATATTATACGGCCACTTTTCATGACCGTCGTTGCCATGATTTCCATTTTGTCTTATCGTTATATCAATGAGGAGAAACAGAAAGAAGTGCTTCGGAGTACGCTTGAAGCATATTTCTCGCCTCCGGTTGTTAAAAAGATTGTGGCTAACCCTGAAATGATAGCCTCAGGGGGACAAAAAAAGGAATTGACTGTCCTGTTTAGTGACATAAAAAGCTTCACAAGGTATTCTTCCAAAATGACGCCGGATCACGTTCAGAGACTTCTTAATGAATACTTTGATGCCATGACGGAAATAGTGTTCAAATACCAGGGGACCGTGGATAAGTTCATGGGCGACGGTATGATGGTATTTTTCGGTGACCCTGAAACCCAGCCGGATCACGCGCTTCTCTGTGTAAGAGCCGCAATCGACATGCAAAGGAAGGTGAGAGAGATCAAGGCGAAATGGGAAAAACAGGGAGACATGCCTATAAAAATTCGAATTGGAATTAATACGGATACGGTTGTGGTGGGCAATATGGGCTCTGCCCGCAGGCTTTCATACACCGTGTTGGGTTCTGGCGTTAACCTCGCGCAGAGGCTGGAGTCAAACGCTCCGGTTGGAGGGATCATGATTTCCGAACGCACGAATGATCTCGTGAAAGACGATATACCCACGCATGCCCTCGGAAAGATTAAGGTAAAAGGATTTGATGAGGCAGTCAGTGTCTATGAGGTCTTAGTGGAATTGGACACAGATTTTAGCAGATAAACACGGATAACAATATTTATAGGTGTTCACAGGTTCAGGGTTCACCGTTCAACGATTCAAGGGTTGTTTGCAGATTAGATTATGAGATGGAGGTTGGGTTTATGAAAATACATTCTGACGGTACTATTACGGCTCTTATTCTTGAAAAAGGGGAGGCAATCCATGAAAGCCTGAAACAGGCGACCAGGGAGTTGGAACTCCCGGGGGCGTTTGTCACGGGGATTGGAGCGGTTAAGGATGTTACTATCGGCTATTTTGACACAAAATCAAATAAATATAAAGAGATTGCTTTGAAAGGATCTTTCGAACTCCTGTCTCTGAACGGGGATATCAGTTGGGAAGGGGATGAACCCGTCATTCACCTTCACGCGGTGTTGGGGCTGGAGGATGGTTCCGTCAAAGGGGGGCATCTCATGCGGGCGACTATCGGGGTAACAGGCGAGATTTTTATTAATAAGACAGACGTGCGTCTTGAAAGAGAGAAAGTAGAGGAATTTGGTCTCTCGTTAATTAAATGATTGGTTTTTAAAACTGATTATTTAAATCCTGAATATCCCGCAAATCCCGTCGAAAAAAATCTTTAAAGAACTAAACTGTTATGAAAACGTAGGGTTTATCGAACAATATTATCAATCCAAATTTTAACGGAGGGCCATCATGGCTAATATAAAACGGATGACTACGATAGCAGCCTTTGTATTCGTGTTTTTGTTTACTTGCTTTAGCGTTTCCGTGTTTGCCGAACCCAAACAGCCTGTGGATACAGGGGATGCGGAAGAAGAGATCTGGGAACTGGTGGTAACCGGTGATACTGAGTCAAAATGCAATATGGTCTTGAAGCAATCAAAAATTGAGAAGGATACATACTTTGTATCCGGGAAGATTTCAGGAAAGATACAGGATCTTCGGTGGGGCGCAGGACATATAACGTTTAAACTGAAAGGAAAGACCGGAAAAAGCATTTTTGTAGCTGGTTTGAGCGGGCACGCCGATATGGATGAGGGAGAAGCCGCGGGAGTTTACTTTGTTTACGGAAAACTCAAGGGCACCCTTTCCAAATCCCAGGGTTTTGGTACCTGGCAAGTTGAACATGAATTTGGTTCCCCAAGCGGAGAATGGACTGCGAAGAGAATAAAGTGATCAAGATTAGGAAACTGCCTTTACGATAAGGTCTCACGGGCGACAAAGAATTCGCAGACGCCGGAACTCGTCGGCAGTTACGATCCAAACCTGCCTGTTGCCGTTGTGAGTTGTTGGGCGAAGGCTGACAGGTTATAAAATCTCCAATACATTTCTTACCACATTATCCGCGGTAATTCCAAATTTTTCAAAGAGTACCTTAGAGGGGGCGGATGCTCCGAAACGATCAATGCCGATCACCTTACCGGTACTTCCCACATAGCGGTGCCATCCCTGTGTGACTCCGGCCTCAATTGCGATACGGGCCTTTATTTCGGGAGGAAGCACCCTGTCCCGGTATTCCTGGGGCTGTTTATCAAACAACTCCCATGAAGGCATGCTCACAACCCGCGCATTCACGCCCTTTTCCTCAAGCTTTTCGGATGCGTCAAGGGCAACAGGGACTTCTGAACCGGTAGCGATGAGTATAACATCCGGTTTTCCACCCGGAGCGTCTTTTAATACATAAGCGCCCCAGGCCAGTTCGGCCGCGGGAGCAAAGGCAGTCCTATCGAGAATCGGCAGGCCTTGACGTGTAAGTGCCAGGGCAACAGGGCCGTTGAGATTAGTCATAACTAATCGCCATGCCTCGGCCGTCTCATTGGCGTCACATGGCCTGATAACAGTAAGGTTTGGGATTGCCCTTAAAGAAGCCAACTGTTCTATTGGCTGGTGAGTCGGGCCGTCTTCTCCCAGTCCAATGCTGTCGTGTGTGAAGATATAGATTACCCTGAGGCCCATAAGCGCTGCCAGGCGGATGGCAGGACGCATATATTCGGAGAAGATCAGAAAGGTGCCCCCATACGGTATGATACCTCCGTGAAGGGCCATACCATTCAAAATAGAGGCCATTGCGTGTTCTCGCACACCAAAGCGCAGGTTGCGTCCTTCGTAGACGCCGGATTGGAAATCCTTTTCACCTTTGATTTCCGTCTTATTGGACGGCGCGAGGTCGGCAGAACCGCCGAATAGATTGAATACGTTCGGCGCAATGGCATTCAGCACAGTTCCTGATGCAACCCTCGTGGCTATGCCCTTTGGGTCAGCAGGAAAAGCGGGGATATCTTTGTCCCAGTTTTCCGGTAGTTCTCCATTCATGCACCTTTTCCATTCCAGGGCCGGTTCAGGATAGGCATCTTCATAAGAGCGCGCATGTGCCTGCCAAAGGCTTTCCAGGTCTTTGCCTTTTTCAATGGCCTTGCGGAAGTGATCCAGGACTTCATCAGGAATAAGAAAGGCGGGTTCAAGGGGCCAGCCCAATTTTTGTTTGGTCAACTTGATTTCGTCGGGCCCCAGGGGCTCGCCATGGGCCGACGCCGCATCCTGTTTATTAGGGCTTCCATAACCGATATGGGTGCGAACCGCAATAAAGGATGGTCGTGTGGTCTCCTTTTGTGCTTCATTAATTGCCTTTTCTATTGCTTTGTAGTCATTTCCGTCTTCTATTGTCTGGACATGCCAGCCGTATGCCTCAAAGCGAGCAGTTCGGTTTTCCGAAAATGCGATGTCCGTGCTTCCTTCGATGGAGATGTGGTTGTCATCATACAGATAGATAATCCTGCCGAGCCCTAAATGTCCCGCTAAGGAGGCGGCTTCGTGAGATACGCCCTCCATAAGGTCGCCGTCTCCAAGGATGCCGTATACATAATGGTCCACGATAGTGTGTTCGGGGCGGTTGAAACGGGCGGCTAAGTAGCGTTCGGCAATGGCCATTCCCACGCCGTTCGCGAACCCCTGACCCAGAGGGCCGGTGGTTGTTTCCACGCCCGGGGTGAGGGGATATTCAGGATGGCCGGGAGTTTTGCTTTCCCACTGGCGAAAGTTCTTGAGGTCTTCAAGGGATAAATCATATCCCGTAAGATGAAGCAGGCTGTAAAGCAGCATGGAGCCATGGCCCGCAGAGAGGACAAACCGGTCCCTGTCCGGCCATTTCGGGTTCTCGGGATTGTGCCGCAGAAAGCGGGTCCAGAGGACATAGGCCATGGCCGCGGCACCCATGGGCATACCGGGATGGCCTGAATTGGCCTTTTGTATGCAGTCAACGGAAAGCATTCTAATGGTGTTCACGCACAGCTCATCCAGTTTATCGGTCATTTTCCCCCTTAGCTCCTTTCATTTCTTTTTTGGTGCCTTTCAATTACGAGGGCTCTTTTATCACACCCTCATCCATTTAACAACTTTTTGATGACTAATCAACGCACAAAACCGGTCAAAATCTATCATTACCCTTTTACATAGATCAGGACACGGACAGGGTACACAGGATCGGGCTGAAGCGGGATGTCTGAGTCTTTGTTACTTCAACTTCAACGGAGTCTTGACCTCCATATAAAGATTGCGCCGGATGTGATTGAGCATGGCCTTGGCGTGGTTTTGGTAGGAGAGGGTTTATAATAATATTCATATATCCCATTAATAAGATTTGCATTATCTTAGCAAGTTTCGTAGTTTCTGGGAGCAATGCTTATGCCAATATCACTCGTGACATTGACAGATTCCAGCGGGTGTTTCAGGACGTTATTAGGAGCGGGAGAGACCGAATGAGGGGAAAAGGCTTTTTAGCCAGGGTGTTGACCCTGTGGGCCGGCAAGGGTATCCATGATGGCATGCTGGCGCTTATTCTTCTCTGGCTGGCCCGTACAGATCAGTCAGGCTACGGCCTTTTTGTTTTTGGGGCAGGGGTGGCGTCCATGGTGCGGGCGGCGTTGGCTCTGGGACTGGACCAGTACAGCCTGCGGGAGTTCTCACTCAACGAGCAGCCCAGAGCCCCGCTTTTAAGCCAGATGGCCAGGATAAAGACCGTCCTGGGTGGCCTGTCATTGGCCGGTCTTGCGGCATTCGGCCTGCTCAAAGGCTGGGGCAGTATTCAAACAGTGGTTGTAATGGTTATTGTCCTTGGACAGATCATGGAAGGAGTGGCCGATACCTTTTTCAACCTCTTTCGGGCCGAGGGCCGCCAGGTGAGAGAGGGTATTTATCGGGCTGTGGCCAACCTTATAGGGGGGGCTTACGGCGTTGTGTGTCTTTTAATGGGTCTGGGTGTGGTGGCCCTGTCCTTTTTCTTTGTGATCAGCAATGGATTAAAGATCATTGCTGTCTTGGCTGGAGTTAAAAGGCTTGGGCTTGCGCCGGCCTGGCATAAAAACGGTGGACTGATTCCGACGGGCCAGATCCGTGTAATTTTGACCATTGCCGGGGTGAGTGTGCTGGGCATGTTTTACAATTCCATCCAGATCTTTTTACTCAAACAATTCCATACGCTGACCGAGGTGGCCGTGTATGGTGCAGCCTTTGATTTAACCTCCGGGTTCTCGGGACTGGTGGCGCACATTATTGTTGGGGCCGTACTGTTTCCTACTCTGGTCGCGGCAGCGGCCAAGGGACAGGAATACTTGGCTGGCAGGGTTAGGGCCTACTTCTGGCAACTTATCACCTACGGCATAGGGTTAGCCTTCTTTTTAAGCACACTCGGCTGTTTGGTCCTGACAACGCTTTATGGGGTCAAATATACCGCTTCTGTAGTTCCATTGAGAATTTTGGGACCGGCTACATTGCTCTCGTTTGTCAATAACTTCGGGGTTTACGTCCTCTTAGCGCTGAAACAGGAACGCCGCCTGCTTCTTTTTCATCTTCTTCCGGCCTTCTTGAGCCTGGGTTTGGGTCTATGGCTTATCCCAGCCTTGGGTCCCACAGGGGCAGCCATTAATCTGCTGGCATGCAGGATTGTTATGTGCATCCTTATTTTGGGTTCACTCCAGAGGCAATTGGCGCCTATTGTCTGGCCTGAACTTAAACATGTATTGAAGGCCTCTCTATCCATGGCAATTATATATTTGGCGATGATATGGTTCGAGCCTTTTAGTGCTGCCCTGGCAGGGCTTCTTACTTATGTGCTTGTCATTAGGTATAGCGCCGGTGGCAGCAGCGAGCGCAGCCGGGGAAGAGTTTCTGAGATATAAGGGCCGCCTGCCGTACTGCGACCGTTCGAGTTTTTCTGTTTTATAAATACGCCGGAAACAGAGATTGCCAACCAGTCCTGTTAGGCGTTGATATCTTGAATCGTGTCCAGTAGTACCTGCTCTGTCTTTTGAATCATGTTATCCATTACGTGGTGGGCGAGTACCCTTTCCCTCGCCTTGAATCCCATGGACCTCCTTAATGTTTCATTGGTAAGAAGGCTGATCAAGGCATCGGCAAGTCTCTGGGGATCGCCCGCTTTTACGAGGATACCTGTTTTGCCTTCTTCAACAAGCTCGGGCACTCCGTCGACCCGCGTGGCCACAACAGGCAGGCCTGTTGCCATAGCTTCAATGATGACATTGGGAGAACCTTCATAGGCAGACGGTAACGCAAACACCCATGCTTGCCTCAGCATGGGTCTGATGTCGCTGATACCAGCCAATAGGCTTACGCTGGATCCCAGAGAATGAGACCTGATAAACTGCTCTATAGCGTTCTTAAGGTGACCGTCACCTACGATTTTCAGCCGGGCTGAAGGAACTCTCTTTAATGTCAGCCTGAATGCCTCCAACAGGTTTAAGGGATCTTTTTGTTCAACAAGCCTTCCGGCGTAGAGAACGGTGGGCTCCTTTTTCCTCTGGGTGTGATCCGGGAAAAAATAGCCCACATCAATTCCGTTGGGAACAACGTCTATCCGCTTTGGATCGATAGAGTATTTCCGGATGATGAATTCTTTCAATGCTCTGGAATTACAAATGATTCGATTGCTCAATGGCCACAATATTGATTCATATTGATTTGCCACCCGGTTTCGCCATCCGGATACAATTGCCGGAATTCCCACAATACGCCCAAAAAGACGTCCCCAGATATTGGGAACAACGGTAAGGGTATAGAGTATTTGGGGACGGCTCCAGACGAGCCTTAGGAATAGATGAATTAAGGCCCATGGAGATATCCATTTCGACCCTGACAACCACGCAATTCTGACACCGGTCTCCCTGGCCAGTGGCAACATATCAATCCCTCCCCGCAAGATCCATAGTTCCGGGGAAAAAAGCCGTCTATCCAAATGCTTTAATAGATTGATGGCATAACGCTGGGTTCCCCCGAATTCCAGATCCTGGAGCAGGATGACCAATCTGAAAGGCGTGTGTTTCATATTTTCTTTTTGAATTGAATTCATCCACCGGCGCGAGCGAAATACTGTTTATATAGCCGCAATACCTTTTGACAGTTTTTCTCCGGGTCGAAGTGTTCCAGAACCGTCAAGCGTCCCCGTTCTGCCATATCAATGGCCGATTTTTTGTCTTTAAGCAGGTTCAGGACGGCACTGGCAATAGCAGGTGAATCTTTTTCGGGAACCAGAAGGCCTGTGACACCGTTCTCTATTAATTCCGGAATACCTGAAACATTAGTAGCGATCACAGGTACACGATACAATAAGGACTCCATGATCACTGTGGGAATGCCGTCCCTGTCGCCTGACTCATGCACGACACTCGGCATAAGAAAGATATTGGCTGAATGGAACAGATCGGGAACACGCTCATGGCTAATGAAACCCGGGAATGAGATTCTATCACCAAGGCCCAGCTTTTGAGACAGTCGCCCAAGCTGTTTTTTTTTGGGGCCGTTTCCTGCCAGAGTTAGGGTGAAGTCCAGCCCGGAATCCTTGAGGATCTTGCAGGTCTTGATGAGATAATCATACCCCTTTTTCCCTACAAGCCTTCCCAGGGCCAGGAGCCTGTATGGGGGTCTCATGCTGACGGAAGCTTCTCCGGAAGCGTTGAGAGGAACACCGTTGTAAGTGAGGTGGATCTTGTCCGTATTTCCGTCAGCGAATTTTGCCAGGTAATGAATGTTGTAGTTGGTCTCGCTCCGCACAAGAGTCGCATCACGGATCTTCTCCTTAAGTACTCCGTCAGGGGGATATATGTCCCAGGCGCGAGCCGTAAAGCTGAATGGAATACCCGTTAACTGTGATGCAATCCACGCGGCCGTAGCCGGGCCGCTGGCCCATGGAGCATGGATGTGTACAATGCCTTCTTCCTCAAAACGGCGTGCTAAACGGAAAGCACAGAGGAATGCCCAAAAGCTTTCACCTGTCTTTTCCAGACCACGCCAGCGTCTTACAAGGAAGGTTTTTAAAATCCTCTTCATCATGGTGCGGTCTTTCTTCCACCAGTGGAGAAGATCTGCATGCACGGATTTCAGGAAATGTATTCCCAGCCTTTCAACTTGATCTGAAATAGATTGCATTTCAGGTGACAAGTCCCGGGTCAATTTGCCGTAAAGGGTGAAGACCTTTAGCGGCAGGCCCATTTTCCTCAGGTTGATCACCTCTCTGAAAATAAAAGTCTCGGAGGGCTTTGGAAACCACAGTAGAATATATGCGGTCTTAGGATGCTTCATCGGTGAATTCCCACTCAAAACGCATTTCCCCAAACCGAACTGGTCCAGCAAAAATACTATTGGTTTATTCGGGCTCAACTCTTCAATCGCTTCCGCGAAGGCAGTAGACCAGAGGACAAGGAACGAGATATCTTGAGAATCAAACAAGCCAGAAATAGCGGAACATTTTTCGATCAATTGGGATGGATACTAAAAAGGGACCCGGAGGATGTCAAGGTCTGATGACGTTCGATTAAATTTTATTCTTGCAGGCACCTTGGCCGGATATGTGGTTGAACAGGCGTACGATTTAGTGGTAGACTTCCATCGGTGTTTTGTCCGGGAAAGGATCAAGGGGATGGGCGTGAACATAAAAACTGACTGAGTTCAGCAGCCTCGTTACGGAACTGGATAGGAAGAAAGATTGATGCTTCTGTAGTATAAGGCTTTGGTTTCCATATTCGAGATGAGAATATATCGAATCATCGCCTTCAAGTTCAGGAGGGGAGAAGTGTATTAATGGCAAGAATCCTTTTTGGAGTTATGGGTGACGCGTTTGGTCATGTCAGCCGAGCCCTGGCCGTGGCCCAGGAGATGCCCCAGCACGAGTTCCTGTTTCTGGGAGGCGACAGGGTCCTGGATCTCGAGAAAATGGGATATCAAGTAGAAGAGGTTCCCATGCCTTCAACATACTATTCTAAGAACAGGGTGGATGTTGTGGCCACCCTCCGAAATGCAATAAGGGTCCTTTTTGGACGGAGCCGGACCATTGAAGCAGTGGTGAAGATTGTAAAAGATTTCAACCCGGATTTGATTTTGACCGATTATGAATACTTTTCCCCCATAGTAGCCCGCCGGCTGGGAATTCCCTGCATCAGCGTGGACCACCAGCATTTTCTGACAAAATGTGTCTATTCTTCGCTCAAAGGGCAGGCATTAGGCCGTTTGATGTTTACCTTGCCGCTTCGGTACATGTTCAGCAAGGCGGACCATTATCTGATAACTGCCTTTTTCCAGCTTCCATTGGCAAATCCAGCGACTTCAGATCTTTTCCCTCCAATTCTGAGGCGAGATGTAAAGGAAGTAGTTCCCATAGAGGGTGATCACGTGCTTGTCTATCAGACGTCCCCGACATTTCGCAGGCTCCTGCCTGTCCTTGAGCAAATGCCGAACCATTACATTATCTACGGTTTCGGAGAGCTCCCTTCCTTAAAAAACCTTGTCTTTAAAGCGCCTTCGAGCCGGGGTTTTGTTGAAGATCTGGCCTCCTGCCGTTACGCAATTACCAACGGAGGCCATAACGTGATTTCCGAGGCCCTGTTTTTTGGAAAACCCGTATTTTCGTTTCCCATTCATCTGGCATACGAACAGTTCTTCAACGCTCACATGCTGATGGAACTGGAATACGGAGATTATTCTCTTATCGAGCATCCTGATCCGAGTCTTTTTAAAGGTTTTGAAAAACGCATGGATCGATTTCGAGCACAAATAGCTAAAGGAAGTTTCTACGGCAATGAAAAGATGGCCACAAGGCTGGATGAGATCATCCGGAATAAACTATAACAATTATGGACAGCGTATTGCGGACGGTGTATATTTATAAATCCTTCCGATAGATGCGATACCGCTTATAGGGTTTAACACCACATGCTTCAATAAGTCGGTTGGCAGCATTATTATCTTCCAGGGTCCAGCCTAACTCCAGGTACTTGTATTGATTCTTCTTTTTTACTGCACGATAGACGTGACCAAAGGCCACCATGGGAAGCCCAATTCGGTGGTACTTATCCTTCACTCCTAATAATAACACTCTCATGCCGCTGATCTCCGACCAGTAAAGATGTTTTTTTATCAAGGCAAAGAGGCCTAACCGACCGTTTAGGCGCTTAAGAATAGGATTAATATCAGGGAGTGTCAGGCAGACTCCTGCCGGTTCGTCTTCGTAATAGAGGAAGAAGGCAAGGTCGGTATCAAGAATACGGGCAATATTTTTGGCTGTCTCATTCAGCTCTCCTTCGGTCATGGGCACGAACCCCCAGTTATTGGCCCAGCATTCGTTGTAGATGTGGTTCATCATGAGAAGGTCGTTTTTCAGGTTGCGGTGATCGAACTGCCGGATAGTTATTTTGCCCCTCTGCATCACTCGTTCGATTAAGGTTAAGGCCCTATCCGGCAGTTGGGTGTCCCAGGTAATAAGATACGTAAACAGATCCTTCTCCTTGCTGAAACCGCGTAAATGCACCAGCTCAGGGTAATAGGACGGGTTATAGGTCATCATCAGGGTAGGTGGTGAATCAAAGCCCTGGATGAGCATGCCTACCTCGTAATTGGTGGAAGGGTTGAGCGGGCCCCTGAGGAATTCCATGCCTTTGACTCGGACCCATCTTTCAGCCGCAGCAAAGAGCCCAGCCGCCGCCTCAGGGTCTTGCGTACACTCGAAGAATCCCCAGATGCCCATTTTCTCTTTATGGTAGCGGTTGTAGTTGCCATCCACTATGGCCGCGATTCGTCCAACCACTTCTGATCCGCGCTTTGCCAGATACAGCTCCCGATAGGAGAACTTCCAGAAGGGGTGTTTCTTCGGGTTGAGTAACTTAGCAATGTCCGACTTGATGGGCGGCACCCAATTGGGATCTCCCTTATAGATCCGCCAGGGCAGGTTGATGAATGCCTTCATCTCGGCCCGTCGACGGACCGGAATAATCTCAATGCTGGCCATGCAATAGTCTCCTCAGAAAGATAATGATGCCCTTGTTATTAACCTGGCATTTTAATATACGAAAACCGTTATGCCGGATTTGACCCTACATCCGTTTCAATTCTGGATTCCCGCCTCTCCCTTCTCTGGGGTAAGCTCTTCGCGGGAATGACTTTCTTAGCGTATTTAATTGCCGGAGTAATAGTAGCCCAACATTCATTAATCCTTTAAAAATCATTCTGTCAGAATAAACAGATAATCACGAAATTACGAAAGAGGGAAAGGACGAAATTGACAAACTGATTTTTTTTTCGTGTTTTCGTGATTAATATTGTTCTGGTTATGTCTCTTCAATCTTTACGACTTTACCCCCCCATGTGACCCGGTAGGTAATCCCACTCCAATGGATGCGTTTGGCAAATAGGGTCTTCAGGTGACACCAACTGATCATGAATATAGTGGTATAGGCCGCAACCAGCCAGCGTAACAATGGGCCGGGCTTAGGATGAAGAGGTCTTAACGCGGCTGCGAGCGTGGTTAACAGGAACAGATACAAAACCGAAAAAAAGGCCATAGCGGGTGAAGTCCAATCAAGGAATGTGCCAAAACACTGGACACCCGCGACGAGAACCAGTCCTGCCAAGAGATGACAAATAATTCCTACTATAAGCCAACTTCCGGGAAGACAGAATTTCAGATAGAGTATTTGTCGGGTGAGCCAGTGGCTCCAAACTGTCAGGGTCTCATTGGCCAGATGAGTTAAAAGACATGCATCAGGGGCCAGTCTTACGTTTATCTTGGCCTTTTTTATGAGAGCGGCCAGAGATACATCGTCCACTACATTCCGGTCCCATAGCTTGTCCACCTCAAGGGCCTCAAATGCGGTCCTCCTGATGGCCGTATTGCCTCCCCAGGGTTGAGTGAACCAGCCTGTTCCTTGTATCAGATAAAAGATCAAAACGCTTATGGTTCGACCCAGGGTGGTGAATCCCCAATCACGAGGTATCACATGGTGGTAACCGGAGGTGACCAATGACTCGTTTTTGGCAATAAACCACACTAATTCTTTTAGCCAGTTAGGTGAAGCCAGGCGAGTGCTGTCACAGAATACCAAAATTTCCGGACTATCACCGATTTCTTTGATCCCTGCCAGCAGGTTGTGATTTTTCTGGCTACAGGCCGTCGATTTACCGCTGTAAATATGTCGGGCGTGAGGGTGGCCTTGAATTAGTTGCCGGATGATGGGGGTGGCAGGGTCTGCAAGATCCCGAGTAACAAATAATGCTTGATAGGCGGGATAATCCTGGGATAGCAGAGAGTTCAAGCAATGGACCAGTTCTTTGCTTGCGCCAGTAGCCGGCACGATCATCGCCACCTGTGGCCACTTTGTTGATGATGTGAAAGGCATTCCAACAAGGTTTTTCTTTATTCCTCGTCTCCCCAATAAAAGAAATGCGGAAAGAATTAACAATTCCGTAAGCATGGCTGTTGAAATGAACCACTCGATCATTTCCCAAACCTTTCTTATTCTATTCTGACTCCTGACTTCTGTATTCTAAATTCTCTTCTATCAGCATATTTTCCATGTCTAAAGCCTTTCGCCTAAAGGCGAAGATTTTAAACCTGGTGAATGGAAAAATAAATGGTTCTATTTTTCTGGTGACAAAAGAAGATAGCCTTCCTATAAATGGGAACCAGTCTTCAACTGAATCCGGTATCATCCTGGTTTTTGAATCATGATCCAGCGCCGTAGGATAGTTGATATCATCAGAGAAGGCAAGATGAGGAATTGCTTATTTTTTTGTGATCTGGGAGAGGAGTAAATGGCATACACTTTGAGGAAATGCCTGAAATATTCATGCATATGCATAGCTTCGGTAAATTTTTTCTTTTCTTTGAATAACTCCTTTCCTGCAAGAGCTGGGGCCGGGGAAATCATTGTGGAAAAAGCAGGGAAAGTATTGTCCCAAGAGAAGGGCAAAGGAGTCGCAATATCATTTCTAAAGAGGCTATCAGAGACGCCCTTTGAAAACATAAAGTCCATGAATTTGGTGTACGATGTGCATATCGAACGTGAATGGAAAATCAAGATGAAAATGAGAGCTACTATGAATATGAAAAAGGAGGGAGAAAATTACATTTCAACATTCAGATTAACAGCGCCTGTAGGGGACAGTCTTTGGAGCAAATTCGCGCTATTTTTATACGGCAGGCATACTAAAGAATACATAAAGATGCTTGAAAGTATTGAAACTACCATTTTCGAAACTTTTCATTTCAAGCATGGCAGATTTGTGACAGACGAATTGAAGGAGGTTTTGCCGGAGAGGTTGAGACACAGAGGTCAAAAGGGACTCAGGGTATTTTTCGATTACAATGAAAAGCTGATTAAATTTTGGAAAGATCGGTCAAAGAAAGACCTAACAGCATCAACTGAATATGTAAACCAGATGGGTCCGTTGACGGCCTATTTCAATTTTCTGTTGTTCGGTCAACCTGAAGCCGAAATATGCGTTATCAATCCCCAGAAGAAGGCCAGAAATATCATAGCCCGAGGAAAAGCATCTTTACTAAAAGGGATTGGAAATTTTGTACTTGCCTCGCAGGTCATAAGGCTTCAACCCAACAACACGGGCAAGCATACGGAATACGCCAGCGTGGTGCATCTCGGGAGCGACGAGTTTTTTGAAGTAGTCTACGGGAAAAATATTTACTACAATCTTGTCCAAATCGCCGGCAGCAGTGTAAAGGCGCCGTATGCCGCATTTCTGGAAGGAATAATCAACAAAGCAAAAAAGAGGAAAAAGGCGAGGAGGCTGAAACGATTGCATGAAAGAGCCCAAGACCGCAAATCATTTGAAAAAGAGCTGAGAGCCATTGAAACCATGAACATTATTTCAGCAAAGAACGTGAATGCCTATTTAACAGAAGCGAACGTAGTAAATGAACAAAAACGATCCAGACTTCCTTATCCGGTCAGATAGGACCAGTCAGGTGCTATCAAGTGGCAGAAAATCAGGCGTGTTCTTTTGGGAGTGTTTCAGTTTCTAAATTCTCTTGGGTGTACGCGGCTCTTTTGAGGATTTCGTCCCTTATATCAATCAAGTCTTCACCCATTATACAGTTAGCCAGATATTTGTGCATGCGGCTCGGGTTTTTCCTCCATATACCAATCAACTGTCTCCAGAACTGACACATATATGGGGGACAAATGCCCCGTCGCAATAAAAAATGCACAAAAGCCGGTATTTCACGAAGTCTGCATCTAAGTGGCCTCTTACCAGGCTTTAGTCTGGATGGTGGAACCTTTTCCCCTTTTGCCATTGCCATGGCAAGGCGTGTGGGTCTCATGGTCAGGTAATAGTGATAGGTCCGTTCAAGAAAACGACAAGGTTCGTATAGATAATCCCAGGCCTTGGTGTATTCGTCTATTATCTCCGGTTCAGGCCGAGTAGGGACAAAGTTAGGCATTGTAAAAGTTGCCTCGCCGGTACCCCGGTCTTCCAGGAGCCTGCCTTCCTTTTTCAGACGATGCCATAACTGAGTGTTGGGAGGTGCCTGCAGGGTGTTTACCATAACGATCGGGATGTTGGTCTCATCCACCAGAGAACAAATGCGTTCCCCTGCTCCCCTTTTTTCACCGTCAAATCCTATGATGAAACTGCCAATGACCGAGAGCCCGTTTTTGCATATGTTATTCAGGGATTCCGCCAGAGGATTTCGGAGGTTTTGATACTTGCGGGTACGTTCAAGTACATCTTTATCCGGTGATTCTATCCCTACAATAACCTCACCAAAATTGGCCTCTGTCATGAGATCGATCATCTCCATATCCTGGCCTAAATCCACTGATGCCTGGATCGTAAAGCCAAAAGGTTTGTTATGGTTTTCCATCCACGGGAGCATCCTATGAAGGATGCCACGGGCATGCCTTTTACTTCCGATGAAATTGTCATCACATATGAAAACTTGTCGCCTCACTCCTAATCGGTAGAGGGTTTCCAATTCCAAAATAACTTGATCGGGATTTTTATAACGGGGTTTGCGGCCGAAAAGGCTGATAACGTCGCAAAACTCGCAGTCAAAAGGGCATCCCCGGGAAGTCTGAATCGAGAGTGTGCCGTAATCATTCAGTCGAAGAAGATCAAAACGAGGAACCGGAGAGTTAGAAATGTCCGGCCTTGCGTCATTTTCGATGACTATCCCTTTCCTCTCTTCATTTAATGTCTCAAGCAATAGCGGGATAGTGTTTTCAGCTTCTCCCCGGACAATGAAATCACACCCCGCTTCAAGCATTTCCCCTGGCATTGAAGTGGGGTATGGTCCTCCAACAACGGTTATTTTGCCTTTTTGTTTGCCTTCTCGAACAAGCGCTAACAGTCCGTTCTTTTGCAAAAACATGGCGGAAATCATGACAATATCAGCCCAATTCCAATCTGCTTCGGTCAACCTCCGGGTATTCAAATCCACAAGACGCAATTGCCATTCACGAGGAAGAAGTGCTGCAACCGTGATGAGTCCCAGTGGAGGGCCGAGTGTCTTCCTGCCCGTGAGCTTACAAGATTTACGAAGGCTCCAGAACGACAGCGACAATTCAGGATTTATCAGTAGGACATTCATTTTTCGAAAAACTCCGTGAACAGATATCGTTTCCGCAAATAAATCGGCGGAAAACTAAATCCAGCCTTCCTTAATATACCAGTCGGCGGTTTGTTTAATTCCCATATCGAGAGAGACTTTTGGTTTCCAGCCCAGGTCCTTTTTGATTTTCCTGTTACTGCATAGCCATGCAGACTGCCTCATTTCAAGAATTTTTTGGCGGTTTATTAATACCGGTTTTCTTGTAATAAGGGACAGGCAATCGTAAAAGAATGCAACAGGATAGGCAATAGATACAGGTATTTTTACCTTCAAAACATGTGTTTTGTTCAATGCTTTCCCTACACTCTGGCCTATCTCTTTCCATGAATACCCTTCATCATTAGAAACAAAATACGTCTCACCGGAGGATGGGTGTTCAGTAGCTGTTATGATAGCATTGACGAGATCTTCTACATGAATGATTGAAATCTTTATCTGTCCGTCACCCAACATAAGGAAAAAGCCTTTGTTTATAAGCATAAAGGTCTTATATAGATCTCCTTCTCTGGGACCATAAACAGTGCTCGGTCTCAGGATAACATAGTTGTTGCCATTCTCCTTGCCCCATTCCCTTATGTGATTTTCAGCAAGGAGCTTGCTTTTTCCATAGAAGGAAAGGGGATTGGGTTCTGATTCTTCGTCGATGGGAATGGGTGAACTGGATGGTCCGGCAGCAGCTTGGGAACTTATAAATACAAATTTTTGGTGTCTGGTCAGCAGGCTCAACAGGTTACTTGTAAACACTACGTTTGTCTTGAAGTAGTCTGCCTTCCTTATAGCCTTTGTTGCTCCCGCACAATGAATAATGACATTAATATCTTTTATAGACTTTTTCAGTGTTTCAAGATCGTCAAGTGGCGATACAAATATTTTTGCGCCTTTTTTCTCCAGCAAATCAATCAGGCGGTTTCTTCTTCTGACAAATAGATGTATGGGAACTTTTTCCCGAACAAGTTTTTCCGCGATATGAGACCCAATAAATCCCGTGGCGCCTGTTAACATTATGGATTTCAATATATTACTCAAGGCTGGATCGTTGCTCAAATGAGACTTTTGCCAAACCATCAATTCTTTATAGTTTTTGAGCATTTCACTGGAATCCCTGGCCCAGACCGATCAACCTTACTAGATTGTCAATAAACTATCATCATTATGAAGCTTAGACTATACTTTAAGTAATCACCGCGTCGCGACAGGGCGGGCCTTGAATCCTTGGCCCCTTGAATCCTCGATGATCCTTATTTTATAGGCCTTTACTCAATCTGTTTTCAATATAATCAACAATATGCTGAACTTTTCTGAATTCCCGTATATCATCATCATCAATCTCCATACCGTAATGTTCCTCGAATTGGAATATCGCTTCCACGGCATCCAATGAATCCATATTCAAATCGTCGACTAATGATGAGCTGAGATGTATTTTATTTTCATCGATACAGGATTTCTCGGCTAATATCTCAATTACTTTTTTCTCTATCTCTTTTATGCTTACAGACATATTCGATTGTCCTTTTTTTTACTAAAATATTTGTGTATTGGATGGTTTTATGAATACCTTCTAAATAAAATACAGGCGTTCGTACTTCCAAAACCGAAGGAATTGGACAAAACAGTATCCACATTTAGTTTTCTTGATTCATTAGGGACATAATCTAAGTCACATTCAGGGTCAGGATTTTTATAGTTTATGGTTGGCGGGATTATCCGCTTTTCTATTGTTAGGCAACATGCCACTGCTTCAATCGCGCCCGCCGCACCTATAGCATGCCCTATCATGGACTTTATAGAAGATATTGGTACATTATATGCATAGTTAGAAAAAACAGATTTAATGGCTTTTGTTTCTGCTATATCATTAGCGATTGTGCTTGTTCCGTGAGCATTGATATAATCGATGTCGCTGGGTTTCAATTCCGCTTCCTTGAGTGCCAGGACCATAGCCCTTGCCGAATCTTCTCCTTCAGGTTGAGGAAGTGCTATATGGTAGGCGCCGCTTGTTTGTCCATATCCGACAATTTCACAATATATATGCGCGCCCCTTTTTAAGGCACGACCTAATTCTTCCAGAACTAAAATGGCAGAACCTTCACCCATAACAAAACCATCCCTTTCCTTGTCAAATGGCCTGCATACTTCCTTCGGTTGGCCATCTTTTTTTGAAAGTACTCTCATGGCATAAAAAGCACCAAATGTAAATAACGTTAGCGGTGCCTCTGATCCACCGGAAATGACAATATCTGCTTCTTTATTTTGAATCTTCCTGAAAGCCTCACCAATGGCATGATTTCCTGCCGCGCAGGCGGTAGTGATAACGAAATTTGGCCCCAGAAGGCCATATTGAATAGCAATATGGGCGGCTACCGCATTGGGAGTAATGCGTGGAACACATAAAGGGGTCCCCCTGTGGGCGCCTTTCTCATACCCCACCATTATTTGCTGTTCGTGAAAAAGTATTCCGCCAAGACCTGAGCCGATAATAACACCTATCCGTTCTCTGTTCTCGTTTTCCAGGTCAATCCCGCTGTCCTCGATTGCCATTTTTGCAGACGCTAAACCCAAATGGACAAACCTGTCAACGTTCATAGCAACTTTCTTCGGCATGTACGCTTGAGGATCAAAATCCTTTACTTCAGCCGCGAACTTGGTTTTAAATTTGGAAACATCAAAAAAAGTTATTCTATCTACTCCTGACTTCCCATTGATAGTTGCTTCCCAGAATTCATTTGTCCCTATTCCATTAGCAGCAACTACCCCTAATCCTGTGACGACTACCCTGCGCTTTGTCATTGTTGATTTCCTTAGACTACTTTCAGTTCTTTCCCAATAGCCTTTAATTTTTCTAATGCAAAGTTTATCTGTGATTCTGTGTGAGTCGCCATAAGGCTGATTCTTAAAAGGCAATCATTTGGCCGGACTGCAGGAGGAATAACAGGGTTAACAAAAATATGCTCTTCTTCAAGCCGCTTACACATTTTTAACAGGACAATGATGTCGCCGATATGAATCGGAATAATCGGTGTTTCTGAAAGTCCCGTATCAAATCCCAATGAATTCAACCCCTCGCGCATCATTTCTGTATTTTTCCAGAGTCTTTCAATGCGCTCGGGTTCCCGTTTTATAATTTCAAGCGCTTTAAGAACCGAAGCGGCAGACGCGGGAGGCATACTCGCGCTGAATATAAGAGCCCTGGAATGATGTTTTAGAAATTCTATCGACTGTTTGTCAGCAGCAACAAAGCCACCGATTGAAGCCAGTGATTTACTGAAGGTGCCCATGATGAAGTCAACTTTATTGGTAAGTCCGAAATGGGACGCGGTTCCGCTGCCATCTTTTCCAAGGACCCCTATGGCATGCGCGTCATCTATCATAACCGCGGCATCATATTTTTCTGCGAGTGCTACCAGTTCAGGAAGTTTAACGATATCGCCCTCCATACTAAAGATACCGTCAACAACTATAAACTTTGCCTTGTCCCCTGGAATACGTAAAAGAATTTTTTCGAGTTTTTCCATGTCGTTATGCGGGTATCTGTTAATTCCGGCCATAGAGAGTTTTGCGGCATCAACTATACTCGCATGATTGTAACTATCCATTACGATATGGTCGTGTCTGTCCAGGACAGTGGCAATGATGCCCTGAATAACCTGAAAGCCGGTGCTGAAAAGAAGTGCCGCCTCTTTTCCAACCCAATGGGCAAGTTCCCGTTCAAGTTCTTCGTGGATATCGAGCGTGCCGTTAAGGAATCTTGATCCCGCACACCCTGTACCATACTTTTTTATGGCTTCTGTTGCGGCTTCTTTGACTTCCGGATGGTTTGTAAGACCCAGGTAACTATTGGAGCCAAGCATTAATACTTTTTTATTTCCCTTAAGGATCACTTCCGTATCCTGCTCAGAGGTAATCTCTCTGAAATACGGGTAGAGCCCCACTTTTTTACCTTGAAAAGAAATCGTATAGCTGTCAATTTTTTTGAAAATGCTGTTGTTTCTCATTACTAACCTTACCTATGTCATAGGAATCTCGTAATTGTTCGGCAAACGACCATTAAACCGTTGAACCTGTGTAGTTACGATGTTTTTATTTATCCTTTTTACCTCTTCTTTTCAACTATTTAATCAGCGCTTTGATTAAAACTGCACGCTCATGCGTCACAAAATTTGCTGGGTGCCGATTGTTGAACGCTAAACGCTTACATCTCATGTACCAAAATGCTATCTAATTTCTCTTCTTTCCATATCGCTCTCAATAACCCATTAATCCGCAGCAGCGTGAGCAGACAGGCATTAACCCCTCGGTTTTCAGGCTCTGCCTGAAATCCCTGTAGGCAACTGAATTCCATAATTCGGTGATGGTGGCATTCTTGATGTTTCCCACCACATAGTCATGATAGTCCCGGCATGGAGAAACATCGCCATTGCTGTTGACCTCCACCGCCTGGTAGATGGAAACACACTGGTCAAAGCCAAACGTGGACCCGTGATCCGTATAATAGGCCTTTAGATTCTCCGCTCCCGTGATATTGGGGATGATGGTGACCGGAGGGGAATTCAGGCGGCGTGAACGGGCAAGCAGGCTTTTCAATTGACGAGCCAGTACCTGGTAATCATCTGGCTGCCAGTCGCCCACCCAACCCCTGTGTTTGGTAGGCAAGAAACCGAATCGCCGGTAAAAATCTTTTTCATGGGAACGGGCCCCCTCCTCATCGATCCACCAGGACAGGTAAAAGACAAACAGGTCCACCTTGTGACAAAAGGTTTCATAGATATCTTCCAGGTGCCGGAAGTTGTCCCTGGAAATCACGGTGAGGGAGGCGATTAAAGGGAGATTTTTCTTTTGGGCTTTTCTGGCATAGGTTACGGCTTCCAGGGCAGAATTTATCTCTTTGAAATTGTCGGCCCCTCCTATTGCGGGCCGAAGGTTGTTATGTATTTCAGCACAATGACCGTCAATAGAGATCTGGAGCAGGTACAGGGGAGCCTTGACAAGGCGGTCTGCGGCCCCTGCTATGTGAGTCCCATTGGTGGCTATGGCAGGGGGGAGGCGCAAATCCGCCGCCCCTTCTATCAAATCGAGGATTCCGTCATAGAGCATGGGTTCGCCGCCCCAAAAATAAATGAGGGGTCGGTGGCCATTGCGGACCATATCAACAAATATCTCTTGATAGCGGCCGGGAGACACTTCCTCTCTCTTTAATTCCTTCAAATCCTTGCCGTGCAGGAAACCCTTTTCTCCCCACTGCCCGCACGTGCGGCACCGAAGGTTGCAGAGGTCAGTGATACGAAAGCTTGCCTGACGTATTTTCCGAGCCCGACCGGCGTTATCATTTGGGTAAACCAGGTTGAAGAACTGCTTCTCAATCTCTAATTTTGCCAGTTTAACGCCAATCCACGGATAGGGAAGAAATCTCAGGAAGTGTTTTAAAATAACTTCTACCCCTATACAGCTCCTTTTCATAATAGTGTCCTCATTTATCTGTTTACCTTAGCCGGTAAAATCGGGCCATCTATCCCTTCATTTTTTGCCAAAAAATTGATGTACTTGTAAACAGTCATTTTAGCGCCTGGATACCCGCCCCGCATCAATTTAATAATTATTACATAAGCATGAACTCTGCGTAGCGCAGGGCTTTAGCCCTGCTTAGTCCATGGCATGGCTGAAGCCATGCGCTACATCTGTCAGGCATGGCTGAAGCCATGCGCTAATTTATTGTCATCCCGGCCCCGCATCAAGTGAGGTATAAACTACAGCGGGAAACCAGGAAAATCAAGCACTTGTGGACTCCCGCCCCTCCCTTCTCTGGGGCAAGCTCTTCGCGGGAGTGACATGATTTTGGCTTTTTACGAGACCGTCAAAAGATATTCCGAACGCGTCCGTTATGGATTTACGATTTTTCACCAGGTTGTAAAATATGTATGGCACCGTCCGGACCAATATATCTTTTAAAGGGAAAAGTCTTGATGATACTGTATCCTCGAAGCGGGCCAAGGGTAATAAGATAATCCTCCCTTGTAACCCACCACCAGCTTAAGTCCTTCCGGGGTTTGAAGTCTTTCCGGTGACAATGATAGCCGTTAAACTCAAAGCCCCCGTCAATATGGCAGGGATCCACTTTCAGGTCGCTCACAAGGTAATCGTGGGCTTTCTGAAGGCTCCTTTTTGTCTCCATGAAGTCACTCAGACAAGGTACGCTCGTAACGGCAATTAAAAGCAGCGGAACCAGGGCGGGAATGGATTTCCACAGCGAAAAAGAAGCGTCTGCGGAAGGCATATCAGTGATAAGCCAAATAATGAAAAGGATACAGACCGGGATAAGGTATCGGTCGTGGAATCCGGTGAGCAAAATGATGCCTAAATAGGCCAGGGCCGCTAATAGGGAAAAAGACGCAATAAAGCTTATGGGTCTTGAACCGGCTTCGTAATCACCGCTCAGTAAACGTCTCAGCGAGGAAATGCCAAGACCGATGACTGCCACTACCGCTAATGCCGCCCAATAAATCAGGAGATAATACAAGGGTTTTGGGATGGTCGCGGTTCGCTGGATTCCCAAAATATATATGTCTTTTAAAAGGATCGGGCCTATACCAAAATTATATATAATATTGCGATAGAAGCGCATTGGCAGATCCAAAGAATCTGTGATAATAACAGTTTCAACTAACAAGAAGGCTGCGGTTAAAGCGACAAATAAATACCTGAAATCCTTCCTTTGCCAGAAATGCCAATATCTCACGGCAAGGACAGGCGAAACTAAAAAACAGGTGTAAGCAAGGGCTATAAGCAGTTGGCTGAACAGGAAGCTCACGTATCCTAAAAAACCCTTTGAGAGAGGATAAGAGAGGATATTGTGAACCACCTGATGCTGGCTAACAGGTGTGCTTCCCGAAATGTAAAGATAAAATTCATACATAGCCCAAGGAATGAATGTAATCCCTACGGATAGCAGAACCATTTTTGCCCTTCCAAGCTCTCGGCCCCTGGAATGTGCCAGACAGGCGGCCATAAATCCGAGAGGAATGACGATCCCAATCTGTCTGGTAAGAATCGATGCAAGAGCGAGCAATAGTCCAATGATTATCAATAGTAATCGGGACCTCTCCACCCCAAGGTGGAGAAGTAGCACCGAAAAGATCGTAATGGTTGCAAATGTGATGTCGGTCATAAAAGTAAAGCATTGAGACAGGAACAGAGGGTTGAAAACTACAGCCAGGGCCCCCAATAGTGCCAGCCACCGGGAGGCACCAGTATGCCGAAGAAGTATCAACAGACCTAATGATCCTACAATCCCCATTATTAGAACGGATATTCTCAATGTAGTTAGCGAAAACCCAAATATTTTTGTAAATGCAAGTCCCCAAAAAAGGTGGGTGATAAGGGAGGGGCCCCCGGGCTTACCGACAGGACCCCATCCGGTGGCAATCATCCTGCCTTCCTCTTTTAGGGTCTCAAGTGTCTTGAAGAAACTCCAGTCATCATTGACCATGAATTCACCCATAGGATCCACGAAAAGAACAATTAGACCCCATGCAAACATGAGAATCCCTATGGGGAGCAACAGAGAGCGTATCAGGTCATAAAAGCATTTTCCTGGAAATTTCGTGCAAGACTGAGGCTGGAGAGATGTTGAAGTGATAGGAATGATCATGTTAGTAGCTCTGCCTTTTTATCAAGCAGCTAATTAAAACATACTCTGGATATTGTCAAGGGATGACATATTAAAGCAATCCAAAAATAGTTATGAGTTATTTCCCTGTAAGATGGCAAAAGAAGCTTAAAAAGGAAGGTGATTATCCCTTGAAATTCTGAGGTTTTGAGGCTATAAGAAACCGGAATATCCGCAACACGACTGAGAAGTGATGAGACCTTTGAAAAATGCTCAATTTAGTTCAAGTTCAAGTCGAAGATCCCGGACTTTAAGCGTGAGATGCGAAAATTTAAACCTGACGCCGAAATTGGGCGAAAGGCGGCGTTTTGCAAAGGTCTCGGGATGCTGGTCAGGAGGGAGAATACATGCTCGACGGAAAAAAAGTGATGGTCGTCATGCCGGCATATAACGCCGCACAAACCCTTGAACAGACCTACTACAACATCCCATCGGAAGTTGTGGATGATGTACTACTGGTGGATGACGCAAGCCATGACGAGACCCTGGAGATCGCCCGCCGTTTGGGTGTCCGCTGTTTTCAGCATAAGCACAACCTGGGCTATGGTGCAAACCAGAAGTCCTGCTACACGGAGTCGCTCAAGATGGGCGCAGACATCGTGGTTATGCTTCATCCTGATTATCAATACTCTCCCAAAATAATCCCTGCACTGGTCAGCCTTGTGGCTAGTGGAGAATATGATATAGCCATAGGCTCCCGTATCCTTGGCAACAGGATGCACCGCGGGGGTATGCCCTTGTATAAATACTTGGCTAACCGTCTGCTTACCTTTATCCAGAATCTGCTTCTGCGCACCAAACTATCCGAGTATCACACCGGATTCCGGGCCTTCTCCCGCCGCGTTCTGGAGACTTTACCCTTGATGGAGAACTCTAACGATTTTCTATTTGACAATGAAATGCTTGCACAGGCCATATACTTTGGCTTTTCCGTGGGAGAAGTCTCCTGTCCTACCCGTTATTTCCCTGAAGCCTCATCAATCAACTTCCCAAGGAGCGTGAAATACGGCATAGGGGTTCTGCTTACCTCTGTCAAATTTGTTCTTCACAAGCTGGGGTGGGCTGAATTCCCTATCTTTTCGCCTGATGGGAGGAGACTCCTGAACTTTAGCACGCGGATACCATCCTTGTGATAAACCGGCGGAAATACCTGCATGTCCAGGACAGCGAAACGGGACCTCGATCCGACATAATCCCGGATATGGCTGCCGAACGGTTCGAAATAGATTTCGCCTTCCATTAAACGCTCGCGTTTGAAATCCTCTTCGCTTACCACCAGATAGCTAATACCGTTCCTGCGACAAAATTCGCGGACTTCCTCAGGATCCTCGGAATAGTACGCGCGAAACAAGTCAAATGTCCTCGCCTTGATCACGGCCCAGTATGGTTTGACCCAGGTGTGGGAAAGTTCATAAGTGATGAAGGCTCTTCTGTGCGAAAAGGTAAGCACGTTGTCCATGATATCTGGATGCCCTGAAATCAGGGTGTTCTTTGGCGTTGTTTCAAGGAACCTGTAAAGAGGGGCATGGTCCGAGTAATCATATATCCCTACATTGTTTAGCCGCAAAGCGCCCAACAATACCAATAGTGTAGTCAGAAGGGGGAATGCTATTCGTCTCAATCCTAATCCCTCTATAGCTATCCTGATGCATATGGCCGTTGCCACACAAAAGAAGATGTTAAGGGAAAACTCCATGTATCGCCAGGGAACGAACAGCTTCATCAGGAAAACCTGCGACAATATATAAACCAAAACCGAGGCCGCAAGAAGATAGGCGAAAACACGAAAGCTCTTCAGAGGAAGTGATTCCTTATATTTGGTACAAGCATAAACAACTGCAACGACCAGAATAACAGCGCTGATACATCCGGCTACGGGGCCCCACTCCCTAAAAGGCAAATTGATCTCCCAGAGACGTATAAGGCCGCTAAAAAACGATGGGGCAGGCATAATCTCAAAACGGCCGGCAGTCGTGTATTCAATCTTGCCGGCCATTTCCGCCCTCGTGACCAATTCCCCAAAAACGGGAGATTTGAAAATGACATATCTTAAAGCCATCATGAAAAGACCAACACCTGCCGGAATAGTCGTCAGGAGCATAATTAGAGGTCTGGTCGGTGTTACTTCGGGTTCATTTGTCACAGCATTTTCCGGTCCCTGAAAGGCTCCGGAAAGGCGATTTCCCTTCATCCAATTCAGGAAAGTTCTTCCCTTATTATGGAATATAAAGATTACATGGGTGACCATGCAGAGCAGAAAAATGTATGGAATGAACAGAGATTGCAACAGCATCATCACACTCGCGCCCAACAAATTATTCCGTGCTAAGAAAAAGAGATATCCCACCAGAAGTGGATAAGCAAAGCCCCGGGCCAGTCCTCCGGAAATCCTCCAAAGAAAATGACCAAATAAAAAAAAGACGCATACGATCAGAATTGCCGTGAGATCATCCCGGAATTCAAGGCCCAATCCGAAAAAAAATACTGCGGTAACTACGAAGAGAAGGCCCGCAAGGACCTTTGTGAACTGGACAGGATCAATTACGTGAGAAGCAGCCCAATAGATAGCCTGCACGCCCCAGGGGACATAATTTCTGGCGTATTGAGTTAGAATATCGTCCTGGTATAGTTCGTTATCTTGCCATTGATTCATCCAGTAGATCTGCTGGCGAACGTCATCATTGATGACATATGGAGACTTGATCGCCTCCCGGTGAGCAAAAACAAATACTCCAAGGGCCGCTACCAGTACATAGAGCAGATAAACACGATGTATGCGGGTTTCCTTGGTCATAGTTCTTTAATTTCTTAAGAGGATGTCAGTATTATGGGATAATTTCCTGACAGATCAAAAACGTACTCTATTGCTTCCTGGCTCACTTCTCTGGATACCCCGCAAAGAACCTGCCCCACACAGTATTTGCCTTTATCACTTCCATGATACGTTTCCCCACAAAAGGCCACCATATCCTGTCATGATAGAAGTAGGAGCCAAAGACAAAGAGATAAACCAGAGGGGTATGAAAAAGTAATTTTTGTATACTCTTTAACGAGCTGAACCAGAACAGATTACCGAAGCGGCTGGCAAAATTGTCCCCCACTGAAAAACGAAAATCCATGTCTGAAATATCTTCTCCCACCACCTCTATCTCTTCGATCTTCCCTATCCCTAATCCGTCTTCATGGGCCAACCGGATATAGTCGATTCCAAAAGGGTCAAACCCCATGATCTTGGCAGCAACCGCATCGATGGCAACGCTATCGTAACCAGCAAGGATAAGACCCTTCTCTACCGGGATCATTGTACGCGGTCCGGGCCCATTACCACATAAAGTGCCGTCCATGACCGTGAAGATACCGGTGTGGATCTCTTTTTGAATTGCCAGAAGGTCCACCAGAGTTTCGTGGATAACACTGTGCGTATAATGGCGTCGGGTGTTAAGCAGTCCCCCAAAAGCATTTTTCATGGAACCTGTGGTAGTGGTGTAGATATGGCATTTTACAGTGGGTAGGTGAACGATGTTCTTGCCATGAAAAAGGGTGGGGATACGGATACCCTCCGGGTAGATTTGATTCAGTGCCCTCATTCTGGCCTTGGGCTGGTAGATCTCCCAGGTGATATCTTGCGGAAGGAAATTGTATTTCTCAGGGATTCCGTGGCGGCGGTATACAGGTGCCAATTTGTTTAACTTCCCACCTTTGAACGGATCTGTTACCACGGTGTTATTGTGGACAGCCACAAGGTCTCCAAACCCGGCATCTTTTAGTCCAAAGATCGCGCCTTCAAGCTGCCATGGTGTAGTATTGGCAGACAGGAAAGGGAAATGCCAGGAGATATTGTCCTTCAAGATAGTAGTGACCCGGGTGTCTAATGCCTCTTTTAGGCCTGCCATCTCCATAAGCTCAGGAATGTCCTTAAGGACTTTTTCCGGCCTTGTCTTAAGAACGGCAACAACAGCTTTTTTCATTTCGTCTCACTCTCGCGCGTTAGTCTGACCGTTTTTTTCTTAAAGCGGTTGGGATTAAGTCATAAAACCCTATAAATGATCAGCATACAGAACAGCCCCCACAGGATGACACTAAGCAGTAAAGGCAAATCGGAAACAAAAAGCTTCTCAGGCGCGCCCCCTTGGTTCTTTCTGTGAATCAGGTAAAGGTAGCGAAAGATCCCATAGAGCACAAAAGGAAAGGTGTAAACCAGACGATCGGTTTGGAATTTTTCAATTGTCTGGGGAGATATACAGTAGAGCATATAACTTAGTAGTGTACACGCAGCCGTTATACCTATCATCTGATCGAGAAAATTTAAGTTATATTCGGCGAGGATTTTCCAATGGTTTTTTGACACTTCCGGTCCTAAAATCACCAGTTCATGCCTTCGCTTGCCCAGGGCCAGAAACATAGAAATCAAAATAGTACAGATTATCAACCAGTGGGATATTACTACCTCAATGACCACTGCCCCCGCAATAACCCTTAGGAAAAAGCCGGAAGATATGCAAAGCATATCCAGGATGACTACATCCTTTAGAAAGTAGTTATAGAGAAATTGGATAGTGAGGTAAATTATAAGAATAAGAAAAAAGACAGGACCCATGTAAACTCCCCATAGTAAGGACAAAAATAAGAGAACTGATGCCGTTATCTTGGCAATACCGGGGCTAATAAGTCCTGCTGCCAGGGGACGATGTCTTTTTATGGGATGTTTACGGTCTTCCTCCAGGTCAAAAAGGTCGTTGATCAAATAGGTCGCGCTACTCAAGGCACAAAAAATGCCTACCGCCTGCAGGCTCAGGAGCAGGCTTGGATAATTAAAGGCTTTTTGTGCAAAGAGCAAGGGAATAAGGATAAAACCGTTTTTTATCCATTGGATTGGCCGAAGGGATTGAAAAAGGTGCATGGTATTTGTCATGTTAGAGCAGTCCTAATGTAATAGTGTGGCTCTGCTTTAGCAAAGCCGACCGATGTAGGGATTAGCCCCAGTAGTATATGGAAGTACCAGGTAACCTGTGGTTGGTAAAGGCCTTCATAGGCCATCAGGTGAAGTAGTGCACCTGAAAAAGGAAGCAATAACGCCATCGGATGAAAGGTCAAGTTAGGGGGGTGCCGAAAGTGCAGTAAAAGGAGTTTCCTAAGAAGAATAATCAATGAAACAGAATAAATTATGACAAAAGGGAAACCGAGATCAACCATGAAGGTAAGAAAATTGTTTTCCGAGGTTCTCAATTTCTTGATCCATTTTGTAAAACGGGCCTTGGTGATATAAGGATACTTTATGCTGTAATTTTCAAGGTATTTTTCACGTGGAGCCCAAAGGCCGTTTCCTAAAAGCCACTTCTGTTTCGCGATATGCCAGGAGAAGAAAATGCTTTCAGTTCTATAAGCAATCGACTGGTGATATCTATCAATTTTACCCCCGATAATTTTATAATGTGCGGCGATCGCTACAGACATTATGAGCATCAATACGAGAAGGATAGCAAGTTGCTTGGGTCGCCATTTACGCAAACAAAGGACTAACAGACAAAGTGCCGCGGGAATTACTACATTGGCCCCTGCACCGGCATGACTTCCCGAAATAACAAACACCGCGTAACTCAAAGACAGAAGAACAAATCCAAAAGAGCGTTTCCAACCGGATCCGGTAAAGCATAATGCAAGCGGGGCAAAGGAAAGAAGCATAATACGACTGCCGAATGGATGCCAATTATAATCCAGAAATTGGTAAACGTTCCCTGAAAGAGCCTTTCCTAAAGCGGCAACGATGAGCAAGGCGGCCAATACAAGAAGACAAAACCATTGAAAATTTAGCTTCCTTGCATGGGTTTTTATAAGGAGCCTCGCGCACCAAAATCCCCCTAATCCTGACGACATAATGACGAATGCCCTTGCCGCAGAGGATCCCGGCGTGCTGCTTTGGCAAGTACTCAACAACGCCAGTAGCAGAAGGGCCAGGGATATCCAGATCTCAGGTGATTTCCGGTTAAGCGAATCTCTGTTGCCGAAAAACAGGGCAAGAATAAGTGAAAGGGCACAGAGTATTCCTGAAAACACCTTGGCTCTTTCACCGGGAATCAAATTAATAGAGGGTGTTAGAAACGCCAGATGAAGAGAGGTCGCCAGGAATACGATCCAGGCAATCTTTTGTCCGAAGGAAAAATTATTGGAATTCCCTGCTTCGGTTGATGGCGTTGCAGCATTCATATATGGTTCGTAACTATTCAGTCGGTCTCCACAATTTTCGATTCGCAGCCAAAGTGGTACTTCAGCCTTTATGCACAAGTGCCTAAAGTGATCTAAAATGCCTAAAGTTAATGAATTCTGCTATTATAAATAAATGTAACTGCCCAGGATGACAGGTTTCAACCAGGAACTTTGAACCTGTGTAGATATAAATAAATTACTTTATGATACCAATTAGTTAGCAAGGGGGGGGCAAATCTCTGAGGCGTCTTTTATAAAATAGCACGCCGAAGGCGTACCACAACTTTAGGCACTTCAAACTTTAGGCATTTTAGGCACTTTTCATTATTATATGATAAGAAAGTGAAATGGATCGAGTTTGAGGGAACAGGGTCTGTGGGTCAAATGAAGGCGGAGCCTATTCCGACTGGCTTTGCGAATATGTACTGCGTTCGATGATTTCCAGTCTGTTCTTAAGGATCCCTATTTCCTGCGCCAGAAGCGTATTTTTCTCGGTTAGAGATGATACGAGTGTTGAGAAATGTAGAAGCAATACGACGAGGAAAAAAATAGCGAGTAAAAATATTAAAGAAGGAGGATAAGAGATACCAACGGTTTTTGCAAAATAATGTAAGGCCGGTCTCCAGGAAAACACTATCATTGTTACAGATGCAGCGAGCCATATAATGCTGTATCGTACTTTCAGGCGGTTACGCATTATAAGCCCTATTACAACAAAAAAAATAATTATATTTATGACAATAGCTACGGTCTGAACATAATCCACAAATGCTCCTCCCTCAATTTCGCTTCTTCATAACGTCGATAAAAACAGCCAGAAGTACCTTGACCATGTAGTATGCCCCCTCAAAAATCGTTATTGACGACTTACCCGCAATCCGCGGACCCATTATTGAGGGGACCTCTTCGATATTAAGACCTTTTTTATGGGCAAGGATAAGAGATTCGACCTCTGGGTAGTCTTCCGGATAGAAGGAAGAAAACAGCTTCATCGCCTTTATGCCATAGAGTCTAAAGCCTGAAGTTGAATCGGTTATCCTATTTCTTGTGGCCCACGACACCACAGAAGAAAGTATTTTTACACCTGAAGCCCTTAGTATAGACGACGAAAAGCCATTTCCTGAAATAAATCTTGAGCCCACAACCAAATCCAATCCGTTTGCGTTAAAAGTCTCAAGAAGTCCTGAAATTTGATCCGCCTTGTGCTGTCCGTCCCCGTCAAACTGAATAGCGGCATCGTATCCCATCCTGTGAGCATACAAAAATCCTGTCTGCATGGCCCCGCCGATTCCAAGGTTATAGGGGAGATCTATGACATTTATACCAAGGTCCCTGGCGGCCTCAGATGTATTATCGCTCGAACCGTCATTTACGATCAATATGTCTTCATTGGGAAAGTTATCAGACAGGTCTTTGATAACGCCTGTGATATTGCCTTCCTCATTATATGCAGGCACTATGACAAGAATTCTCATCTAATCCCTCAGTATAAGTTCCTTTGCGGTTATGCGATGTGTCCTCAAAAGGTATTTATATTCTTCAAGAGATATGCGTCTTGATCTCCATACCAGCCTTCTTTTCCTGAGCATATTGGGTAGTCCCGCAAGGGCGTCTAAATAGGCCTTGATAACAATATTAATCAACTGACCCTTGCTATTGGTCTCAGAAATTCTGGCCACACTTCCCCGACCGGAAAGCAGGCCGTACATCTGAATAATATAACGCCAGGCCGTGTAAAGAGGAAATGATATTGCATATATAGCAGGCAGGTCTTTTATAAATACCCATATGTGATTTCGCTCGATAAAGTAAGCCTTAAACCTGGAATATTTACCTGCGGTTTGAGAATACAGGTGTCGTACAACGGCCTTTGGGGCCAGCAATGCCTTCCAGCCTGCTAACCTTGCCCTCAGGCCAAGGTCTGTATCCTCACAAAAGGAAACAAAGTCCTCGTCAAAAAAACCAATATCATCGAGTAAGGCACGCCGGTACAGTGCTGCACAGGCACTTGGGAAGAAAATCTCTTCGATTTTATCAAATTGCCCGTTGTCGGTCACACCTCGTCCGGCCTGTCGGGACATGCCGTCAGGATATATCAACATCCCCGCGGAGTCAAGCACGCTTCGTTCCCTGCCTAAAAGTATTTTTGATGCTACCATACCGATAGCGCTATCAACCTCAGCAGTTTCATAAAGCGCCTCAAGCCATCCCCTGTCCGCTATAGTGTCATTATTCAAGGTTGCAACGTATTCTGAAACAGAAGATCTAAAAGCAATGTTGTTTGCTTTGGCAAAACCGACGTTTTTCTTCATAGGAATCGTTCTTACCCAGGGGTAATGTCTTTTGATTAAATTCAGAGAACCATCAGTTGATCCGTTGTCAACAACAATCACTTCAAAATCCCTGAATGTTTGGGCAGATAGAGAGTCAAGACAATCGCGCAGATATTTTTCTCCGTTAAGATTTGCTATTACAACAGATATGAATGGATTTGTAATACCCATAACGACTTTAAATTTGTGTAGTTAATTTATATTTAGCTAAAATGATAAAAACTTCATCCCGCAAGACCTTTGCCCGAATTAGACTGCCTGAGGAAATAAGAACAGCACGGGCAGCAAAACCTCATCACTTAAAATCAGGGAAATCCGCTGCGGCTCACAGTTGATCCCTCCAAACACGAACATCCGCGTCACGTCTGATAAAACGCAGGGGATTCCAGGTCAGCATGCGGGCTACAGCAAGTGTGGAGACCCTGCGCTCGCGATGCAGCTGGTGTCGCGAAGCTAAAAATGGTCTCAGACCTTTCACACCATCTAAGATTCCAAAAAGGACTGCCTGTGCTTTCCCCTGTCGAGCGTAGCGGACTAATAAAACGGCTGCCATAACAAAACAAAAGGGAAAAGAAAGGAGCAATATCGGAAAAGGCATATTGCGGGCAATCATCCAAAGTTGATTGCGAAAACCATGATATATAGCAAATTGGCTATTCTGACCGCTGATAGCAGAGGCGGCATGGCGCACGACGGCTTCTCCTGCCTGATAACAGCGTCCACCCATCAGACGAATGCGAAAGGCTATGTCCACGTCTTCAGAGTAACAGAAAAAACTCTCCTCAAAACCGCCAATATTCTCGAAAATGCGTCGATCGTACAGTGCGGCCGCTGCGCACGGTGAAAAGACTTCTCCCGATGGCGCTCCTATAATATCCCCGCGCGGTCGCTGATGGTTGCTGCGCCAGGGAAAACCCCATACTGGCAGACAATCGCCGGTTCCATCATACAGCTCTTGATTACTGTCTAAGATTTGTGTGGAGCCAACCATTAAAGCGCCGGGGTGAGATCGCGCCGCATTCAGCAAATGATCAAGCCATTCTGGGTTTGGAAAGGCATCCGGGTTCAAGGTGGCGAGCCAGGGTGTTCGTGCGTCTCTGGCACCTACGTTATTGGCCGCGGCAAAGCCCAGATTTCGGCCCATGGTTTTTAAAACAAATCTGGAATCATCAGGAATAGCCCCATCCAGGGATCCATCCGTGGAACCATTATCCACTATCACCGCCTCAAAACGCGGCATAGTCTGCGCCTGTAGCATAGCCAAACAACGCCGGAGGTGGTTTCCTGCGTTGTAATTCACGACTATGACTCGAACAATTGGTTCCAATGTTTCAGACATTACAAGGCAAAGTCATTAAAATAATTGGTACTGGTTAGCAGACGGCTTACAGCAAGAGGGATACAAAGTACATTTGGCCAATCCATCAGCCATAAAGCAATACCTCAAAGGAGACTATCTTTCTCATTTTATCGATCCCTTTATACTTTTATCATTGTGTCCGTTTATTGGGACATAAAAAGTCAGTATAAATTTCTGTTACATGGAATTCGTTTATAAATTTATTCCTTTCCTCTAATGTATTTATAGTGTGAACGTAAGTCGGTATATGCTTTTTTGCCAGTTCTCTTGGTAAAATTGATGCTGCTCGATTTTTAGGCATTGTAATAGCAAAAGGCCCTTTAAATTTGTCAACCCATTTTAGCACATCGTCATTAGTATTATTATAACGATAAAGTGTCCATATAATCTGTTCATACCCTATCCTTTTGACACTATTATAATTATTTGGATTATAAACTTGAGGAATGATTCTTCTTTTAAAATCAGGAAATTTATTTGAAATTATTTCCAATCCCTTAAGATTATTTTCTTTTATGTCCGTAATAATAAATGAAGATGGATATTGTTCCATCCAAGTAATCAAATTATCAAGTGTACAAATTTCAAACTCAGACGCATTTTTGACCAGAAACTTAAAAGTCTCAAGAGATGGCTTTTCTTTTGCTTCAAACCCAAAAGCCTTTTTAAAGCTGTGTTGCCAATCATGCATGCATACTAATTGTCCATCTTTTGTAAAAGAAAAATCCAGTTCAAAATACAAAAAACCGTTTTTTATATTATGATTTAAAGCATCAAGGCTATTCGTATATGTTTTCCCTTCAATAGCTCCACCAGCATGCGAAATTCGGTGTACTTGGAAGTTAGTTGTTGATGGAGTGTAAAGGCCAGTAAAACGACGGATATCTTCAGTAGTTAATTTTATATTCTTTTTAATCCTATCTTTTTTGTAATACTTATCGCCTTTACCTATAATTAAACAAAATCCAGTTTGCCCTAATGTTTCATCTAATCTGTTAACATTCTTACATTTATCAATTAATAGAAACGGTGTATTCTTATCAATCGTCAGAACATGATCAATTAATTGTTTATGCTCCTTACAACTATCAAATTGATATTTTAGGGTAGTTTCTAATTCAGCATTGAATTCACAAAGAACGGGAATGTTAAATGTTCTACCATCTATATTTATTGTTCTGTCAGTAATATTAATTTCAACATATTCTTGAATTTTTGGAAAATTCCAAAAGCGAGAAATAGAGTGTCTCCAAGAAGTCAGATTCTTATGTATATATTCAGATTCTGATTTTGCTTGGTTTTTATCTATTAAATTTCTACCCAATCCTATTGCGCCTTTGTAGCCAATGAAAGGCAATATCGTAGCTCCAATGTCAAGAGATGAACCTGGTTTCACTATTTTAGTCGATTTGTTTACATTAGGTTCAATGATCATAAAAAGATTCCTTCTCTCTCCTTTGTTTAGAAGTTTAGAGGCTGTATTTCTCATGGCAAGATGATCTGAAATTACTACCACAACCGTTTTTGAACCATATGGAGATTGCATTATGTTGTTAACAAATTTAGCAATTAAATGATCTGAACAAGCTACTGAATTAAGCATCAGATTTGAACCATTTTTATAGATTATACCCTGACAACTCTTGGAAGGATTTCCACGAGGATGGTGGGTATCCAACGTTAACAAAAAAAGTGCAAATTTATCGTGGGTTTCTGATAATTCAATAAAACGCTGGTAAGATAAATCAAATAACGAGTCATCATATAACCCCCACCCAGTTCTGTAAGATTTATCTTTCAGGTTAGGCAATAGCTCATCTCTACCAAAAATATCATCAAATTCATGTGTCGAAAAAAATTTCCCTTTCCCCGCAAAATCAAGATCAGCACCTCCATAATATGTAAGATGATAACCTTCTTTATGTAATAGATCGCCAAGACAGACCGCTAAAGGTAGAAAATAATCCATACCTGACATAGAGTTGCCATGGGAAGGACAAAATAATGGAATTCCACATTGGCTAGCTACCATACCCGCAATTGTCCATTCGGTTCCAGGAATTTGTTTAATATTAGTAAAGTAAGTGCTCTTAGATTGAATCTCAAGGAGTCCTTTAATCAGGCCAGGAAAGATGGTTTCATTGAAATATGTCCATTCTAAACCCTCAGAATATATGACGACTAAGTTTCTAATATCACCCACTTGTTTTATATAAGGTTGTTTATAGAATTTGTAAAATTCGGTAGCATTAGAGCTCTCGGTAGCGTTAGAACTCTGAAATAGAATATTACTTAAATCAGAGGTTGCAGGGCTAGAAAGCAGAGATAATAGTATAAGTATAAAAGCCGCATGAACATAACCTATCCTGTTAGCTTTATTTTTACCCTTTTTCGAAAATATCCAGTATGAAAAAACCAAGCCAAGGATAATAAATATAATCGATGTGGCAATAAGTCCCCAATATTCTAAAAACCCAGCCCCAGCTAAACCACTTTTAAGATGAAAAATAACAGATCTATCTATACCATTTCCTGTAAAATAATTTGCTATAGCATAGAATAAGTAATAAATAATTGAAGTAAAAATTAAAACACAAAAAAGGAACCTGTTTATTATTGAAGTACTCCTTTTTCTGTATAAATAAATGCTAACAGCGAATAGAAATAATGATATAAACATTGAAAAAATAATATTCATTTCAATACCAGCTCATATTTTGGATTGCGGAAAGCATGATCCGCCCGTCGCAGAGGTCCTCCCATCATTAGGAAAGGCGGACTCATAACCTTAAAGAGAAGTCTTCCTTATCAAGGGTCAGGTTGGGGTTGTAATAAGGATCTCCCTTCTCCAATACTTCTTTCCACCTTGCTTGAAAGTATTCTATTTCGTTTTTGAACCTTGACTGTTTTTCAGGGCCGATTTCATACCCTCTGCTGGAAGACTCATAATGGTAGAATTCCGCATAAGGTGTATAAATATTCAAATATCCTTTTTCTCTTAACCTTAAGCAAAAATCTACATCATTTAACGCAACAGATAGATTTATCTCATCAAGCCCCCTTAATTTTTCGTATAAATTTTTCTTCACCATCATCAACGCGGCTGTAACGGCGCTTACATTTTGGATGCACTTCAATCTGTTAAAATAACCGACATCATTTTTACTAAAATGTCTGTGAGAATGGCCGGCAAAACCGGCAATACCAACTATTACACCAGCATGTTGAATCGTATCATTGGCATAATACAATTTAGCTCCGACCGCGCCAACATCTTCTCTTTGCGAGTGTTCAAGCAAAGCTTCAATCCAGTCAACATTTAGTATTTCAATATCATTATTCATCAACACAACATGTTCACCATTTGCTAAAGAGACCGCGTAATTATTTATTTTCGAAAAATTGAAATCAATATTGTATTCAATGATTCTTATTCGTTTATCCGCGTCCCGCAATCTTGTCATCACGTCAAAGGTTTTTGATTCTTTACTGTTATTGCTTATGCCGATTATCTCGAAATTATCGTAGTTTGTTTTTGTCAAAATCGATTCGATGCAATTAGTTAACAATTCAGGCTTATCTTTAAACGGAATAATTATGCTGATAAGTGGATTATGGATCAACCATCTTTTCACTCGATAATGAAATATCGTATCTGTGTTTAATACGTTTCCGGCAGTTTTTCTCCGATTTAAAGCCGCAACTAAAGCCGCTTTTCCGGCATTATCCGCATAAGATTTTGATTCAGGGTTTGTGCTTGTGGATGTGGGAATCGTCCGCCAATGGTACAACACTTTTGGAATATGAAATATTGTATCAGTTTTTTCAGTAAGCTTTAAGATTAAATCATAATCCTGCGCGCCATCATATTTTGAAGAAAACCCGCCAGCTTCTTGAAATAATGATTTGCTGAATACTAAAAAATGAGTGATATAATTATGAGAAAACAACAAATCCGGTGAAAAATCAGGTTTAAAATGGATGCTGATCATTTTCCCTTTATGATCTATAATACCCTCATCAGAATAGATAATCTTGGCGCTATTTCGGTTAATAACTTTAACAACTTCAAATAAAGCATCTTCAGTCAATTCATCATCATTATCTAAAAACCCTATCCATTCACTCGTTGATAATGAAACACCTTCATTGGAGGCTCCTGCTATGCCCTGATTCTTTTTTAGATATTTGACCTTTATTCTGCTGTCTTTTTCCGAATAACTTTTTAAGGTTTCTCTTATATGCTCTTTGGTAGAGGCATCATCAACGATACATAATTCCCAGTTGTCATATAACTGGTTCATTACTGAATCGATCGCTTTCTCCAACCAGATTTGATCAACATTATAGACAGGCATGATTATACTGATCTTGGGTCTGTGTTGAAATCTTGTAATCTCAATTTTTATCTCATCAATCCTCATGTCTGTTAATTTGTTATTTTTCATCCATCTATTATAGTCAGTCTTGATGCCAGGTATGATGTCGTATTTATTTCGATATATGTAACCCCATAACCTTAAAAAAAATTCACGATAACCTTCCCTTGCAATAACCAATAATCCCTTCTGGAACAAGTGGGATGCCCTAAACAATTTAATGTTGAGTAATTTTATGAAGAGCAATGACAATCCAGATGCCTTTTTATGTATGCATTCGTGCTATCATAAATGTTTAATATTAGTTTCAGGGGGGGGGAATTAGGGGCATTATAAAAACAGTTGGCAAAGGGACTGTAGATGAGTCAAGAGCAGACGCGACCCCTCTATAAAGTTCTTCGGCAGGTAGGGTCTCCAAAAGAAGCAGATTGATGTCTTTTTAGCTAAGAATTGGCTCATCAATTGGCCATTTATTTTGACGGATTCCTATCCCAGTAGTTGTAAACATTGGCGATTTTCAGCAGGTTCTGCAAAGGTTTCAATCACCTGATATTACAGAAAGTCATTTTTTTATTTTTGCATATTTTGTGCCTGCCTGTGCGTTGCACGCAGACAGGCATTTTTGCGGCTATGTCAAAATTGGTTCTCATGAGAACAGAAATTGTCATCTCAGAGGCGGGCGAAGACGAAAAGTTTTAAAAAATTAGCAATACTTATGTTGCAATACTATGTATGCCGGCATCTGAATTATGGCGGGCAGTAACTATTAGATCCAAGCCTTCATTACTCTGTAAACAACTTAGAATCTTAAAAAAATTGTTTGCACTGGGATTGCCGTCATGGCTTAGCATCCGATGAAGGCTTTTGCTGGGTTTGCGAATCTGTTGGCTGAGTGCTTCAAAACCAATGGTAGCATTTATATAGTCACGCAGCATAGCCTTTCCTATCTCTACGTCACCGGACAAAAAGCTGTCAACCGCCTCGGTCAGCATTGCTTCGCGGTATGCAGGGTCCCTTTTCGCACGGGTTTGTATTGTTTTCCGAAAATCTTTTGTTAAAGCCATTGTAATACCTCACAGATTTTGTCGTTTTCGTGCCTTATAATCCTTCCAGTATTCCTTTGCAGTATCAATATCTCGTTGTTGCCGCTTCTTTGTTCCACCGCCAAGAATGATAACAAGATGCTCACCATCTCTGCCAAAATAGATCCTGTAGCCAGGGCCGAAATCAATTTTGTACTCTCAATCATATTTTTTTGAGTTTGCGCTTTTCTTGTTCCTGAGGTTATAAGCGGGGACAATTTTCGCCCGGTTATGCAAAGGTCTTAGCGTGTGGAACATCCCGATTTAACGGGGCACTTTCCCTTGTCAACGCTTCGCTAAGGATGTTGCCACCATTAACGCATGACTCAGGACTGGCGTGGGTGGTTAGCCCTTCACCATAAGGCATTTTCAGCCCCTGCTTCATACCGGTTTTCATCGGCGCTCTCAAGAATGAAGACCTGACCCCTGTGTTCTCTCTCCTTTGATCGACATATCTTATATTTTCTGTCTAATAATTGTCTCTCTTTGTCGCTTCCTTTGAACTATTTCCGCAAGTTGTCTAAAATGGCTCAATGTATGGGAATAAAATGTCTCCCAACCTTCACATAACCAACTACGCGATCTTGGATTAGTGAGGTCATATAATCGGTGCTTCGGGCAATCACCTGCGCATAGCTCCAAGTATGGACATCTATCGCATACCTCATTCCATTTTGATTTTTTCTCTCCAAACTCCAAATATCTCACGGATGTCTGAAAACTCTCCCATGAATTTTTTGCGATGTTACCTAACTTAAGGATTGGCTCTGCAAAAAAATCACATGGATAAATATCACCATTATATTCAACAAGGAAATAACTATTACAATTTTTCATCATACTACATACATTACTTACCCCATTAACAAGGTATTCCAGAATTGAATCAAATAATCGAATTGAAATCCTATAGATATCATTTATACACCATTCATCGAAAATTTCGCAGAGAAATTCCCCCCATTGCTTTCCTGTTATAGAATAGGGAGAAGGTTTGCCGCTTCCATCAAAGTCCACACATGGAATATATTGCTGAAAGAAACACCCATTATCGCATAAATACTGATAAACCGTGCTTCCACACGTCACATTATCCGCATTTACAAGTGTAAGTGTATTGAATTGCACTCTATTTTTCTTAAGACATTCTATGCCTCGCAGTACATCCAAATGGGAACCTTTTCCTCGGGCGGTTACTCTGTTTTTATTGTGAATATCTTCAGGACCGTCAAGACTCACACCTACCAGGAATTTATATCTCGAAAGAAGCTCGGCCTGTTCATCAGTAATAAGCGTTGCATTGGTTTGAAGCCCATTGGCAACAACACTACCAGATCGGCCATACTTTTGCTGTAGTTCAATTACTTTGTTGAAGAAGTCAACTCCCATGAGTGTTGGCTCTCCTCCCTGCCATGCAAACACATACTGCGCCTGATCTGTTGCCATATAGCTTGAAATGAGGCGCTCAAGTATGTGATAAGACATTCGATGGACTTTTATTTCCGGGTAAAGATCTGCTTTAGGCAAGTAAAAACAATAGGAACAGCGCAGGTTACAATCTGCTGATGCAGGCTTTATGAGAAGGGAAAATGGCTTGATTGTTCTATCCTCCCATACACTATGAGACCTTTGCAAAATGGTAATTTTCGAAGGTCCCACTATTCTAAAAATATTATATTCATCATGTTTTTATTATAATCAGGATGAAATACAAAAAATGGAATTTTTCCACACTTAAGGGCTGTCCCACGAAGTCACATTTTTTTTGAAAACATCTCTATCTTCTCATTGCAGCTCTTACGCAGTTCGAGCAACTTTGCAGCATAGCGCTTATCCCCGGCCAGATTGTGTTCTTCCTGCGGATCACAGACAAGATTATACAGCTCTTCAAAATCCGGATATTGCCGGTAACGGATATATTTCCAGTTTGTTGTGCGGATTCCCTCGCTTTGCGGAATTTTCGGGTGATTGAATAGATGCTCACAAAACACCTGGGTACGCCAAGGAATATGTTCTCCATTTAAAAAGGGAGTCAGGTCCCGGCCCTGCATGGTGCCGGGAATATCTAGGCCGACCATGGACAAAATCGTCGGGGCAATATCAACATTCAGTGCCATATGCTTCAATACTATACCCTGCATGGAATTCCCTCGCCTGGGGTCGTAAATGATTAGTGGAACATGAATCGAGGGATCGTGCATCAACCATTTTCCGGCAAAACCTCGTTCCCCCAAGAAACAACCATTGTCCCCCATAAGAATAATGATTGTGTTTTTGTTCATTCCAAGTCTATTCAGTTCCTCCATTATTCTTCCGAGCACCATGTCCACCCCGCTGATCATGCGGTAATACCCTTTTACCATATTCTGGTATTTCTGTGGCGTATCAAAACGCCATTTCCAGCGCACCCGGTTCAATGATTCTTTCAGAAACTCCGGCTGAGCATTGAAGAAAGCAGGATCGGACGTTTTAGGCCCAGGGATATTGATATCATTGTAAAGATTGTCACATGCAGGTGGCCAAAAATATTGTTTCGGGTCGTTATCCTCGGCATGTGGAGCATTGAAACTTATTGACATGCAAAAGGGCTGGCCCGGTTTGCACGTATGAAGAAATCTGATTGCCTCATCCCCGTTGATTTCGGTCAGATGCCGGAGTTTGCCGTCGATTTTCTTGAAATATGGGGTACGCACCCGGGGCACATAAAAATCGAACATCTTTCCTATGGCTTCTTTCTCTACCTCAACCCCGAACTTGCCAATAAACCCTGTACGGTATCCCGCTTGGCCCAGAAGGTGTGGATAGCTCATATCAGTGTGTGTGCGAGCAAGAGGTGGTGTTTTGAATGAAAAGCTATGCGTTCGTTCATAGAGTCCAGTTAGTATACTGGCGCGACTGGCAGTACATATGGGAGATGTGACGAATGCGTTCTCGAAGCGCACGCCTTTCTCCGCAAGCTGATCCATGTTTGGAGTTCGAATAATCGGGTTGCCCGCACAACCGAGTGCATCCCAGCGCTGGTCGTCCGTAAGAATGAAAATCATGTTCGGTTTTAAAGGACGTTTAGTGCTAAAGCCAGATGCAACACCCCTTGGAGCTATGGTCAGGGCACCCAGACCATATGCGGCCTTGTGTAAAAACTGCCTTCGCGTAAGCCTTTTTTCTTCCACAGAAAATACTCCTCGCTTAAGGTGCCTGCGTCGGGATTGACTGTTTTCAAAATATGGAAATTGTTTGCCTGAGTTGTCGCGACGATAAATGTATTGTTTTTCTCTTCATAAATTTATTGCTCTTTTTCTCCCATAATCAATAGATATACTCTGCAAGCTTTCTTTAAAATGGCAGAAACTCATGTATTACCTGGAAACGCCCGCTTAAAGTCGGCTACTACGAACAACCACATTTCTCCCTTTTTCAACCTCAACCACCCATTTCCCGTCTATTGAGGAGACAGAGGAAATGCCGTCAGGTAACCCCACATCAACTGAGCGCCCATCTATTTCTACGGCCTTAAACACGTTTGCATCCACAGGCAATTCAACCCGAGCTGAGATGCTCTCCGGCAATTCAACTTCAAGAACGAATTGATCATCGGAGCTACGCCAGTCAACTATGATTTCTCCGTGTGGAGTCGGCATACGCCCTTTGCACCATATCAAATCAGCCGGCTGAGGAGCAATCAATGCTTTAGTATATCCAGGTTCAAGAGGTTCTACTCCAAGCTGGTACCGGCTGAGGAAATAGGTAGGTGCTGCTGACCAGGCATGGCAGTGGCTGCGAGTGAGGACGTCTTTTTCATAACCAGGAAAGGTCTCCCAAAAAGTCGTGGCTCCTGCGTCGAGCATAAACCCCCATCGGTCTCTGATGATATCAACTATATCGCTAAAACGACCCTCTTTTGCCAATTCTTCCAGCAAATAAAACATGGCAAACGGACTGCCGAAGGTTACCATATCTTCAGGTGGATTTGTTGTGTAACCGGTAATGCGGGCCGCACGTTCAGGTGGCGCAACATCGTATAGCAGTGCAAGGGTATTCGTCTGTTGACTGATGACCTTACTTTGTGTTCCATCATCGTGGATGCTATCCACGTAACAGCCCAAAGGATCCGACCAAAGATGGTTGTTGATATTTGTTCTAATCTGCTTAGCAAAGGCCTGCCACTCCGGAATATCCTCCTGTCGAGAAAGTACTTGTGCCATCTCGATGGTTCGCTTCAGGGCAGCCAGCAGAAACATGTTATTGTGTGTGACCAACTGATGCCCATTATCCATACCTGCCCAATCAAACATATTCCATGCGTCAATTCTCAATAGCTTGTACTCGTTTTCAGATAGTTCCTTGCATGCGCGCATAGTTTGGGCTATGCTAGGATAAATTTCCTCCAGCGTCCCGATATCGCCAGAATGCAGCCAGTACTCGTGGGCCATTTGTACCCATAAGAGGCTCCAAGCTGTCAGGATATTTTGCCAACCGCTTGGCACCTGCGATTCTGGCAGCTTGCTGCGGAATAGCGACTGAGCTGGTAACTTTACACAACGCGCCGCCAAAGGCCATTCCCCATAGGCAATGTAACTAATTAACGCTTCATTGCGGCCATCACCCACCCAATAGGTTTGCTCGTAGGTTGGACAGTCGGTAAAAACATCTTCCATGCAGCATAACAGCGTATGGCGGCCGACTTTCCAAATGCGGTTTAAACGATCATCGGAGCATTGGAAATCGCCGCGTTCAACTGCTGGATAAGTGGACATGAGGGTTCGAATATAACGTATTTTGAGTGGCTGGGTAACATTGCGAAGCGTCATAGCGACATAGCGATATCCACGACGCCAGTCAGTTACAAAATGCTGACGGCCTTGACGCGTGACATAACGAAATGATGATCGATTACCCCACGTCCATTGGATAACACCATCGTTGATGGCCTCGAAGCAATTAAAGTCCATCACTACCCCAGCGGATGCATCCACCTCGAACTCAGTATAACCGACTAGCTCCTGACCAAAATCCAAAAGGATTTCAACGTCCTTCTCACTGGGGTGCACGGTCGCAAATTCACCATTATCCACAAACATGCTTTCAAGATTGTCGATTTTGGGAACACCAGGTGCTGTTTTTTGTGAAAACGTGAGATTCCAAATATCAGCCGCAGCTTCACTTTTTTCGCCCGGAAAATGAAACTTTTTTTTGAATTTCAATAAATCCTGTTCAGTGCGCATTCCTCGCACGATTCGTTTAGCTTCTTCATAATCATCTGCCAGCGGACCGATAATCAGCCATTTGCCTTTACCACCAAAAGGCGCATGAATTTCCACACGTGACTTGGCATCTATCGCCAGCGTGAAATCGACGTAGTGATGTCTGCCAACAAGATCGGCTATAAAAAGATTAGCACCTTTTTTTAACATTACCTCCACACCTTTTCGACCTGGCAGAGGTTCGATGGTTTTGCCATTCAATCGCCACTCACCCATTCTAATGCTCCATTGACGCGGTAATTCAGCTTTTTGATCCTCGCTACTGATGAGTTTTGTGACGATGATACAGCGATAGTCTTGTTGATTGGCATCACGAATGCCAGGACGCAAATAGGGGCGCACGTTGACGGTTTCTACAAAGCTCACCGGCTTAACCAAGCGCATATCTGCCACACGTTTTGGATAGTAAGGCACCCGAGTCAGAAATGGGATGGTACGCGGCCGCATCTCTTTCCATGGCCTTGTGCCGACAGGTCCAATTACTTTTGCGTCCTCCCACGCCTCATCACTGTAATCAAGATCGTGCCAATTCGGCTCTATTTGCCGGGCATCATAATTCTCCTCAAACGGCATTTGACAGCTAATGCGCGGTGACCGTTGTTCATAAGCCATATTGGTGGCTACTTTCCAGTCGGCATCGCTGATGATGGATTCGTGTACGCCGTCTCGGAAGTCCAACTCAACCTGACACAAAAGTCCGCCTCGTCCAAGATTGTAATGAAAGGTGCTTTCGCCATAATGATTAACAATGACCGATATGACATTTTTTCCTTGCGAAAGGTACGGCTCAACGTCATAGCTATCGAATTGCTGCAAGTGGCGAAAGCTACGTGCCGGACCATCACCCAGCCACTCTCCGTTTACATACAGTCTATATCTGCTGTCGGCGCTGATATGGATTTTTGCCTCACGCAATTCCGCAGGGCATTCAAATACTTTTCGCGCGTTCAAACGATAATTTCGAGGTTGAGACTCACTGGAATTCCAAATCCAATTGGCTTTCCAATCCACATCCATAGCCGTCTGTCCTACTGTGTTTGCAACACACACATAAATCAAACTCAGTAAAAAGATTGCTACTTTTCGCATAATTATAACCCTCAACATCCAATTCTACAAAATCTGTTTTGTAACCTATTCGGGCATTTCTTTTTTTTTCGGATAACAGGAAAAAGATGAAAAAGATTTCAAAGAATATCCTGTTTATCACACCTGCTGTAACTGAATAAGTGTTGGTCATAACTTCAGCCACCTCCTACTCTTGCAGGAACAAGTACGATAATGTCATTCCCGCGAAAGCGGAAATCCGGTTCCAAATTTTATATGGATTCCTCCTTTCGCAGGAATGAACCAGCAAATAAAATGGCCCAAATTATGACCAAAGCCCTATTTACTCCTCGCCATAATGTCGACCACAAGATCATCGACACTCGTAACTACCGGGGCTTCTATATAAGCTCCCCGCCGCTCCTACCAGACTGTGCTTTCAGGCAACATATTTGGATCATGGTGAGCTGACAGCTCAGGCTTTTGACCTACACCCGATTTCAATCTTTCGCAGGATATTGATACTGCGAGAGCAACTTGTTACCAGGCTTCGCCTTTGATTACTTCAAGATACCTTTGGAGGCCGATGGACCAGTGCGGCATGATATCGAGTCCAACTGAATGGAGTGCTTTGTTTTCCAGGACAGAATACTTGGGTCGAGGCACTTTTGCCGGGAATTCTCCCGGATCCGCTTTTGACAAGTGAATAGAAGCGTTCGTGAATTCAAATATCTTGCCGGCAAACTCATACCAGGAGCAACTTTCCTGGGCAGTGACGTGATAGAGGCCATAATCTGTACATTGGGTAAGGTGCACAATCTGATGGGCAATGTCTTCTGTATACGTAGGTGTGAGGATCTCATCGTCTACAACCCGCACTTCATCACGCTCCTTTGCCAGTTTGAGCATAAGCGTGACGAAATTATGTCCTCCCTTGGCACGGCAAAGGTTCATTCCATACAGACCGGAAACACGCAAAACGAAATACTTGTTAGCGATTGTCCGAACAAACAGCTCACCTGATAACTTGGTGTTTCCATAAACATTCAAGGGGATCGGGAAATCCGCTTCAACATAGGGGGCCTGTTTAGCGCCATCGAAAACGTAATCCGTACTGATATGCATGAGCGTGAACCCCACACCGTTCGATACCTGGGCCAAATTCCTGGCGCCAATCCCATTGACCGCGAAAGACTTCGAAGGGTCCTCCTCGCATGCCTCAACGTTGTGCATTGCGGAAGTATTTACCACGAGATCCGGCATAACATCATGCATCACGGAATCAACTGCCTCTAAATCACTTACCTCAAAAGCATCGTGGTTAAGTGCAACCGCCTCGTCACCGTTATCCTGAAAGGCCCTGTACACATCCGAACCCAGTTGACCATTAGCTCCAATAACTGCAACTTTCATATGTTTTTATTCTCCGTGTCTATAAATACAGACCGCGTTAAGTGGTTAAGATGTTGAGTTGTTAAGTTGTTGTTATAATAATCATATCTATTATTTGCCTGAAAATTGGAAATTCAGTGTTTGAAAAGTAATAACATACGGAAAGAGAGGCGCCGAGTTTTATGCATTGTGGATTTTCTTGAATATTTGGATATTGTAATATCTGGGATTATCAAAATCTTTGAATTTATCAAGATTATCCGCCAGACTTTTTACTATATCAATAATTGTGTTTCTGGGCTTGAAGCTGAGAATCTCGTTCGCTTTACTTATGTTCACCTTGTAATTTCTGAAATCCTCCATGTGCTTGATATCCAGCCTCGGTTTGATATCAAGGTATTCCCTGACCCCGTCACTCACGTAATCAGCGATTTCACCCACCGTGTAATTGCCCGATGCGACATTAAAGATTCCTGAAATTCCAGAGTTCGCTTCAATGGACCGGATATAAGCCGAGGTGGCGTCACTCACTGCCAGGATTGGCCTCCAGATAGCAGGGTTATTAACGGTGATGACACCATCGGCAATAGCACACTTGAACATGGTATTGACCACCAGATCCAGTCTCATCCTGGGGCTGTAACCGGACACCGTACCCTGCCGGAGTGCAATCACTGAAAAACCGTCCCCATGCATTCTCAGAGAGCCGAACTCACCTTGCAACTTTGAAATGCCATAAGGATAGTTGGAGATGGTGGGGGCAGTCTCATCATAAAGTTCGTTAACTGTGTACCCATAAACCGAGCACGAGCCTCCATGTATAAAACGCTTCACACCAGCGCGTTTAGCAGTATATGCAAGGTAGGTTGGCGCTGAAGCATTGTCGATAAAATTTTTGGCCGGGGAATACTCGGCCATAGGATCATTTGAAAGTCCCGCGAGAAATATCACTTGATCATATTCCTTCAGATTATCTTCATTTACATTAAATACATCTTTTTGAATGACTTTGACTTCTTTGGGCAAATAATTGCCAAACCAGAGCAAATCCAGAACGTCCACTTCATAACCCCGTTCCAATAACTTAGGAACCAAGACCGAACCTATGTAACCGGCCCCACCGGCAATAAGTATTTTCATTTTCACCTCTTCTCCTGTCTTCTTATTTTTAACACTCACCATATATAAAATTTTCAGAATCAGAAAGTTTTTCCCACTCAGAAAGGCTCATGCCTGCCCTGTCTTTTTCAGATATGATAAGCAAGTCATTCGCGATTAACTTATCCAACATTTTTTTACATTTCACATCACAAAGACTCCAGTCAATGTCGTTCGCAAGCGGGGAAATTGCACCCTCACAGCCCGGACTATATTCTCCGGTGCACAGATATTCTATTCGTGTAGGTTCCAGAAAAAAATTACCATGAGCAAATCCTGGCGGTACCCATATCCATTCGCTGTAGTTGTCAGCATCACGACAAGGCATGTCATACATGGCAATTTTCCCAAAAGTAGTACTACCCTTGCGAATATCTAAAAACATATCGACCATATGACCGCTGATTGTTCTCACCAGTTTGCCCATGTACGGATTCCACTGAAAATGCAAGCCACGCATTACGCCTGTTTTGCTGAAACTCTCATTGATCTGTACAATTTCTTTACCTGATATAGAACCTGCTTCCACATAATTTGACAAATCGCTTTTACGGAAAGGTTCTGTAAAAAAACCTCGTGAATCTGGGAAATAGCCATATTGAATTACCTTAACATCTTGAATAATTAATTTGATAGCCTTTATTAATTTCATAATACTCCTTCCATTTGGGTAATATGCGGCATAGTTGTTAGAAAATCTTATTATTCAATAATATAGATTATTTCGTTACGGACAATACTAAAAGTCAGAAGTACTTAAAATATTGCCAATCTATTTTAACAATGCAAAGGTAAGCTTAAAGGAAGATTTATTACGCTCATGGCATTTTGCCATGTAACCATCTAAAGCATTTAAGTTGCGAAATCAAATAGTTCTATTTTATTCAACATTTCCCAATAGCGTAAATTCTAAGTTTTAACAGTACCGTAAATTTTAGCTAAGTTACAAAAATAATTTGTAAACAACGTCCATAAAATCTTAATAAACCGGTATTAAAAGGAATAACGAAAGTAATAAAACAATGGACGGAGGTTGCCCCATAAATGACGTAAGCCTTACTATAGTTGACCGTTATCCAATAGGCATAAAGCTTGGCCACCGATAGAAACTTCGTGGGTAAAACGTGGTCTGCTCTGTCTGCGGGGTTTCCTGAACTAATCCGTACAGCTCGGATATGGATGCCTGGTAAGAACGAGATTCATTTTCTAAACCAAGTATCCGCAAAGCTTCCAGAATACGCAAGGGACCCAAAGCATCGGCATTGGCAGTGTATTCTGCGGTATCAAAAGAGACTTTCACATGACTCTGAGCTTCCAAATTGTAGATTTCATCCGGCTGAACCTGCGAATGCTGCGAATCAGCTTGGTGGAATCCGTCATATCGCCATAATGCAAATGAAACTTCCTACCAGGTTTATGGGGTCTTCGTAAAGGTGATCGATCCGGTCCGTATTAAAAAGAGATGCGCGACGCTTAATGCCGTGAACCTCGTAGCCTTTCTTGATCAGAAATTCGGCCAAATAGGCACCCTCCTGCCTTGTTATACCAGTGATGAGCGCTTTTTTCATGGTGCATCTTCCTTAATTCTATTTTGAGTCCATCTTCATTTCAGACATCTCTGCCTCAACCATCATATCGACCACATCCTCTATAAAGTACTTTGCCTTCCAGCCAAGCTTTTTAAGGGCCTTGCTCGGGTCTGCCCGACTGACCAGGACATCTGTGGGGCGCAAAAGCTCTGGCTGACACTGTACATGGTCTTCCCAGTTGAGACCCAATCGCGCAAAAACCAAACGTACCAAATCCTTCAGGCTGCAGGTTTTCCCTGTGGCTATAACAAAATCGTCAGGTTCCTTCTGCTGCAGCATCAGCCACATGGCCTCCACATATTCCGGCGCCCAGCCCCAGTCCCGCTTAATGTCGATATTTCCCAACTCCAATTTATCTTGCAGGCCTTCAGCAATGCGACATGCCGCTTGGACAATCTTCCGGGTCACAAATCTGACAGGCCGCAAATGGGACTCATGATTGAAGAGGATCCCTGAACAGGCAAACAAATCATAGGCCTCACGGTAATTTGCAATTGCCCAGAAGGCAGCAGATTTCGCCATGGCATATGGACTTCGAGGACGAAAAGGGGTGATTTCGTTCGCTGCGTGCCCATTCGTATTCCCAAAGCACTCACTTGAACATGCATTGTAAAACCGCGCAGGCATTTCAAGCAAACGCAGGCATTCCAGAAGGTTCAGGGTGCCGATGCTGATGCTTTCAAAGGCATCCATCGGCTGATCAAAGGACAGACTCACTGAGCTCTGTCCTGCCAGGTTAAAGATCTCATCGGGCCTGACCTTATTTAGCACCTGCATAACGCTGCGGAAATCATTCAGTCCCATTGATTCTCTATTCACATCATTTTTTATGTCCAAACGCGAAAGATTTCCAAAACTATTCATTTGCGCATCACGAGAAGTCCCCACTACACGATACCCCTTGCCAAGCAACAACTTGGCCAAATATGCCCCATCCTGGCCTGAAACGCCTATAATCAGAGCTGTTTTCACGTTTGATCCTTTTATTTTAAGTTTGTTTTCAATCTGTTTATTATCGTTTCAGTGGCGCTGTTCTTTTCCTTGAACATCCAGTTTCAATCAATAATGCTTTTCACTAACTCTTTAAAGTTGAGTGGTGCGCCCGGTAATCAAAAAACCGGGTTGTTCACCTCAAATCAAGTCCCAAGTGGAATAATATTCAGCCTCATTATGTGCCAGTGGTCAATTTTTAAGTAGAAATTACAGAAATTATCACCTCGCTTTTTCTGAAAATATGATAAAATCATAAAATCGGAAATCCAATCAGTTTTTCAAACCTCTCTCCGCCTTTCTGGGCTTTCCCAGAGGAATTACCTATATTATTTCTCACCGGATCGGTAGAACCTATCCGGGTACTCCACAAGTGGAGTATTTATATCAAAATTGATCTTTTTTGTCGTCTCTTTTAAAAAAATCAATTCCAACTAACGGATGTTCCGTTATGGGCGTAGCTTTATTTTTTTTTGCCTTGCAACTAATACGTTGGACCGGACACGGAGTGGCCTTTGGATCATGAACAATAGAATAATTTTCAAACTCAAAGCCTGTAGCTATCATCCAAGATTTTATACACGCAATATTAGGAATAAACCAATTGCCTTGGTTTTTGTAAACGCCGGGATAGGCAAGCGCAATCGGGACCTCTGAACTTGCAAAGTTTTCAACATCGCTCATAGATTCACCAGTCAGCGTTTCGGCGTAACTGATAAAACATTCTCCAGAAAAATACATTAATCCATTCATTTTTAGGACATGCGCGATATTCTCAAATCCGAGCAACGGATGTTTTAGATGATAGTAGACGCCTAAAAACGTAACTAAATCAAAAGCCCCTTTTAACAATTTTGTTAAATCATAAACACTACCTTGTACATATGCCACTTGTGACTGTTTTAACTCTTTTGCAATATTAAAACCTGTATTATCAGGATTGTGTATATCGAGGGCTACAACTTTCGCGCCTCTCTTTTCAAGTTCAAAAGCCATCGGACCGTCCCAAGTACCAATATCCAGAGCTCTCATCCCATCAAGTTTTTTGGGAATGCCTAGCATGTCGGCATAATCACTTGCATTAAACGGGAATAACCCTGGAGAAACGACACCAGGAATAATTTCAAATGAGAGAAACCACTTCACACTATTTATTTTTTTCTTTATCTCCTCACTATTTAATTTTTTCATTATGACTCATTTCTTTTCACTTGCAATTTCATATATCTTGTTACTGAAAAGTAGCCTATTCCTATGGCAGGCAGTGAATTGTAATCGTAATTATCCATTTCTTTAGTCGCAATTATCAAACCGAATCTCATTTGAAAAACTCCTCTTTCTTGTATTAAGGATGAAATCACTTACTGATCAAATCTTCATCGAAGAAAAAATATTTCATATTGATGTAGTTCATTCGACGAGCCATTTGTAATGGAGGATATCCCATTCGACGAGACCGTTGAAAAATGGTAATTTTTGTTCGAGTTCAAGGAAGGCGAAAATTTCAACCACAGGAATATATACAATATTTCGAGGATTGAAATTTGAGCCTGACGCAGAAATCGTGCAAAAAGTGTAGTTTTGTAAAGGTCTCACAGTTTGGGAATGTAAATACCATTAGTGAGGGTTTCTAAAAACAGGAGAAAAGTTGTATAAGGAAAGTCATGACCACCGGCTATGCCGGTAGTAATGACTTTCCTTATCATATCAATACTATGTTTAAGTAAGAAAGATTTTCGAAATAATAAGACTTAACTCCCTATGATCATCATTGAGATTCTCCTCTGCAGGTATAAAAGATTTATTTGTTCTAAAATCTAAAGTTCTTATATCATTTATAGAATTAGATAATGGAATATCAAGATTATGTATTCCTTTAGTTGTAAAAACGATGGATTTCAGCAATTTTTGATCTACTAATATCTCTAATTCAATTGGAAACATGCCAATTTTTGTATAGAAATCCGCTATATATATGGACAAGTGTAAAAATTTTTTATTTTTACAAAAAAGGGAAGCTTTTGCTGATTTTGATATCCATCTTGAACCATCTGTTTGTTGCTCAAACCAACCTTCATTTAAGTTTGTAAGAACTTGCTCGTTATAATTCAATATTAATTCATCCCCTAAATCATATTTTTTTTCCTTTTTAACTCTATGATAAATTATTTCTTTATATCGATAAATATTATTAAACAGTTTATGGGGAGAATTAATAAATAAATTACCTGAATTAGATGAGTTATCGCCCTTTAACAAAGTGTATTTAGTGAGCCATTCTTCAACTAATTCGATCAATTCATTTTTCGTCATTTCTTGACATAAATATAATTCAAAATTTGACCAATCGCTAAATTTCTCCCAATTCATATCATTACTAACAACGCCCTGTTCTTCTGCCAATTTCCAAATTTGAGTGCCTGGATAAGGTCGTAGAAGTCCCCAACCACCATCTAATATTTTTCCTTCTTCTATATTTTTATATAAGGCTCGAAGAGTTTTTAGCATATCGTCCCGAGTCTCAATTGGAGCTCCCAATATGATACATGGGTTAGCTTGTATTCCATACTCATTCAAAAGATCAAGAGCACGTTGATTAACCCTTGGAGTACATCCAGTTTTATTATAATATTTTAATATTTTTCCAGAAAATGATTCCAAACCTATACCTACATCTTTTACTCGCATTTGTTGTAGCAACTGACATACTTCATCGTTAATCAAATTCGCTCGAACCTGACAAGAGAACGTACATTTTTTAGCTATTCCCTTATCTTTGATTTTATTTACCAACTTGCGAAGACGCTTCTTACTAGCAATTAATAAATCATCAAAAAAAATAATATGTTCAGTTTTATGTTCATTAATAAGGTGCTCTATCTCTTTTATAATTCTATCAATAGAAAAAGATCTATATTGAGGGAAAAATATTGTAGATGCACAAAAAGCACACTTATATGGACACCCACGCGCTGAAAAAATATGATTGAAAGCATATTCCTTATTGTAGGGCAACAATTCTCGATTAAGAAAAGGTAGTTCATCAAGATTTTTAATATATTCTCGTTTTTCTGTAATTACCAGCTGACCATTATGATAAAAAAGAAGTCCTGAAATATTTTTTAATCTATTATAGTTTATACCATTCTGTTCAATTATCGAATTCATTAATTCAACAATTGTTTTTTCACCCTCACCTATGACTGCAATGTCAAAACACTTCTTCATAGATCCTGGAACAAGTGAAATGTGCAAACCACCAATAATGATGGGAATGTTCAATTTCTTTTTTATTTTTTTTGCCCATTTTACAGCTACATAATAGTTTTCCGATAATGCACTAATACCTACTATGTCGGGTTGTTCTTTAACTAAGTCTTGTTCTGTTTCGCATATAGCTACTTTTACTTGAGGTAGGTTTATGTTTAATACAGAAGAAAGATAAGCTATCCCTAAAGGTATCAAATTATTATTATCAGATTCTTTAGTTGCTAAAATCAAACAGAGCTTCATGTAATTATTCTCCGGTAATTTAATTATTTGGTTAGGATTTAAAAAAAAGCATTGCAGCTGTTAAATCATGTCGATCAGTTGTTACATAATGTTTAGCGCCCTCAGTTTTGTATCCGACTTTGGGTTAAACCACACTTATGAACAAGAAATCCCAGTAAAGCATTATCCACATTTGCAATATTATCAACCTCTAAATCCACAAATATAGTTCCAGATGTTAATTCAGTTGGTATGGCAATACATAGGTCAAGAATCTGATCTTCCACCAATGGAACAGTAAGAATAGTAAATCCTCCAATTGTAATATATAAACGATTAGGTGTTCGTGACAAACAAGGATAAAAACCTTTTAGAAAAAAATAATTATGGCTTTCTGAGTTGTAATTAAGCCTAAGGCGCGCCGTCTTACGTGTGAACCGCCCACCATTTGGGTCACTGTTGTAGAAACCCCATACCAAATGGTTACGCGCTGAATGCACAGAAGTAAAATCTACGACTGGTCCAAAATCATCTTCTTTTTTTCCTTTGATAGTAGGGGAACTCTTAACTCGCAATGCACACCCTAATGAAGTGAAGTCTCGTTTGGTAAGAAATTCCCAATTTGGCCACCTGTCATGAATACTCATGTAAACAGGATCCTTTTCCCAAAATTCCCAGCACTGATGTTTATCAGGCAATTTAATAGAATTAGCAGATAATGCCAAGAGATCTTCAACTGCTCTTTCATTGAGAGGAAAGTCTGTAAAAAAGGAGTCCTCTAATTGATAATCAAGATCATGAGAACAAACATCAAAGGTACATATAAATAGACCACCGGGCTTAGTTACTCTGATTATTTCTGAAAGGGCTAATCGTTTATTAACAACATGCTCAAGTGTAGATATTGAGAAAACAGCATCGAAAGTATCATCAGGACAATCCAGAGAACATACGTCTTTTTGTTCATATTGAATTATGCTGTTATAAGACAAGGGTTCGAATAATGATGTATCGGGTTTGATCTGATCATATATGTGACACATTGCTCCTTTCATTGCAAACAGCCGAATTAAGGGGTTAAGGTAGCCTCCAACGTCACAAATTATTTTTTGATCTACATTACCGATATTCTGATATACATATCTCATTTCCCATTGTTTCCAATCCCACTTACAAAATTCTGCATTTAACATCAGATCTTCCAACCCCGTACAATCAAGTTCCTCAATAAAAGGAACAAGTAAAGACCTGAAACTGTCAGACCCGTTCTGCTGATCTGAAGGACCACACCACTGGTCAATATCAATAATTTCCACATATTTATAGCTTTGCATAAATCCACCTTAAAAAAAATATATGTTAAAAGTCTAGACAGAACTTAATTCATTTAAAAAACTTTGGCAGCAAAAACGACCATTATCTAAGAACAAAATGATAGAAGTTTGATAACGCTTTTTGAAAAAACAGAACTTTTAAAACGATTATAGTGTGATACTTTTAAATCCTTGGTTTTTAGATACTTTCTAATCCTTGTTTACAGCATACAGGAATAAAGGTGGATTAACCAGTAATCAGCAGCATTAACAAACAGGTTTTACCTGGAAAATAATGTACGGAAGTCCTTAGGTTGTGTACTTCCGATAATCGTGTATGAAATAATATATATATCCAAAATTTAAATATCACTTTTGGCATAAATGCAAAACCATATCCGGTCCATCCTATTTTTAACTATCGGAAAACTCTAATAGTATAGTTTATTCCCATATTTTTCCAAGGAATATCCAGATTTAACAAATATTGCTGAAAGCAAAGCTTCATTCAAAATTGCTGCAACTTTTGATTTAAAAATATCCCAATTTTTAGCATTTATTTCAAATTTACTATGCCAATGTTCAGTAAGCCACTCAATGATCCACTGCTGGTAATTTCTGCTTATGGGGGCACCTTCCTTGAAGAGACATGAATCATTATAAACGCGTATCCGAATTCTTCCTTTATAAATATTCCGAAAAACATCAGGAGGAATATACCCCTTCAACAAAAATCTCCCTTTTTCTTGCACAGGCAAAGTTATAACTGCAGTTTTCCCAATCCATTTATCCTCCGGATAGTTGTTAAACCCCCTTATCATTTTTCCTGCACATATTCCTTGGCTTGATATGCTCAATTCGGTTAGATAAACACTTAGATTTCCGCTGTCTTCAGATAAACCTGCCTGATTTGGGTTGAACGATTTATCAACTAAAATTCGAAAATCGCATAGCCCAGTGCAATAAAAATCCGCCTTAATAACAAATTGTCCTTCATCCATATCATTTTGTGAGATTTCTTTATCTATTACCAGGTGATTGGAATTATATTCATCACAAATAAAATCACTTAAGTTGTTCTTTACTTGTACGATATCTTCAATTTTTTCAAAAGCGGATAGCGGGGCAAGAAAGCAATTTGTGCATACCCAATTTGACACATCATATCCATAAACAAATATGTTCTTGCCTAAGCTATCAATTCTGCCAATAATTGCATCATTATCAAGCGATCTTCTTAATAGAGAAGTATGTGAATAATCCTTTAGAAATGATTCTCCTGGATTTAAAAATGCTTCATTAGTAAACAAAACTAGGTTGCACGGAATGTTTAAAGAATAAATTGTTTCAATACCTTTCTGCCATCCTGAAAATTCCCTATATTCGTTATTCCCTCCAACGACGTAGACATTCTCGTCAATAAGGGTTAGTTCCTGTTCTTCATGCTTATTATCCACCCTTATAAAGGTAATACGACATTCATTAAGAACTTTTAAATATTGTCTTAATTTGTCGAAAGTATTTTTAAATTTAATTTTGTCGTACTCTACAAATATTACTGCTAATGAAATATTATCTATTTTCGAGAAAATAATTTTTTGAAGATATTTCATCATACTTAATAGGGTTTGAGGGTATCTCTCAGAACTTTAGATAATTCTTTCTTGATCGCATTGGGGGTGTACTTTTGCTTAATTAAAGTCCTTGCATTTAATGAAAGAGTTTTCCATAACTTTGGGTCCTGGTAAACTTTTACAACTTTTTCTTTGAATTGACTTTCGCTATCTGCAACGAGAATGTTATAGTCATCAGTCACACCTATTCCTTCTGCACCAATAGACGTAGTAACAACAGGTAGGCCATACGCCATGCTTTGGCCTATTTTCCCCTTTACCCCTGCCCCATATCGTAATGGACTGACAAAAACTCTAGACTTTTCAAAGTAGAAAGAGACATCCTTTACATAGCCAGTTACGGTTACATTAGGGGAGGCCAGCGATTTTACTTTGTTAGTCGGGTGGCTTCCAACAATATACAGATGAATACCTGGGAGGCTTTTATTGATTAGAGGAAAAACAGACTGAACAAACCACACTATTCCATCCTCATTTGGTAGATGCATAAATCCGCCTATAAACATCAATCCAGCTCTATTCTCAAAAGAACTGTTTAATAATTCCAATGAGTGCACAGTGGAGATTACCGATACCTTTCCTTTTAGCCCTTGTTTTTCTAAAATATCTTTTTCAACAGGACTTACTACGAGTACTTTATCTGCTTTGTTTGCCAGTAGCAGTTCAGTGGTCTTAATTTCATTTCCAAGCTTTTTTCCTTCGAGCTTCGCTTTCCGCTCTTCACGAAGAAAAACGAGGTCGACTGTATCATAAATAATTTTTGCATTTGTCAGGGTTTTAGCGGCGTCTATGAAATTAATAGCAATATGAGGCCGAGACAAAAATATCACTTCGATGTGTTCACCATTCATCTTTAAATATTTCTCGAAATCAATTGCACCATAGAGAACTTCAACTCCAATACTTTGAAGCGCCCAAGTGTATCGTTCTTGATAAGCTCTATTTGCAGGCCAAAAAATAACTTTGTAATCTAATTCTGACATTATCTTCAGTAGTTTGAACATTCTTAACGATCCTGCATCCATATCAAACTCTGGGGTGTAGTGATCAACAACCAAAATCCTTTTTTTTCTCTGGCTTCTATCTCGAGTTAAATAAATATCACTTCCTTCCTTTAAATGGTAACTATTTAAAACATTCGACCACTTTTTCTTTAATTTATATTCATCACTGTTATTAGTATTGATGTTGATATTTTTTGTACGATCAGAATTCGAGTTTTCTTTATCGTTTATTACAACAACCGATTTCGGGTGATAAAGAACTTTGAAACCACGCTTTCTAATTTTGAATGCTAAATCGATGTACTGAAAAATGTCTTTGGAAAACATACAATCGAAACCACCAATATTACTTAATAGTTCTTTCCGAATAATGAAACTATTCCCAGAAATATAATCGACTTCTTTTAGATAATTGTATTCAGGCAATTCCGGATCATCTAAGAGGCCATATTGATAAATTTCCCCGTTACGCCAGACAATACCTCCGGCATCCTGCAGCTTTCCAGCAGAATTTAAAATTTTAGAACCAACCAATCCGGCTGATTTATCTTTTTCCATGACATCAAGAAGATATTCAAGCCATCCTTCTCCAACTTTTGAAACATCATGAAGAAAAACACAAAATTCTCCTTTCGCTGACTTGGCAGCTTTATTAAAAAATTTAAAATATCCAGACCCGTCTTCAAAAACAAATTTAATTCCTGTAGAAAGTTCATCTTCTAATATAAGCTCATCTGAATTACAATTGGCAGCAACGATTACTTCGCAATAGCTATTTTGCGATTCATTTTGGATAGATTTTACAAATGCACTGTTTATATCATTTAGGCTAGTAACATATATGATAATAGATGCTTGCACATGCCTATGTAATTCTCTGTCATTTCTTTTATTAGAGCTTTTATGTGGAAATATTGCCGACTCCTCGGTATCTGAGCCTTGATCCACCCGATACGAATCAGGAAATAGTAATTTGTGCTCATTTCGCTCTTTTGAGCCATATTGAAAATAATGCGATAAAGGATCCATGCCTGATTCAGATACATCCGGATTCTGTATCTGATAAGTTGAGCTGTCAAATGTCAGGCTGGGATTTCTCCCTTCTTTCCAGCCATATTTGAGATAATGTGCCAGAGGATTCATCTTTGATTCAGCTACATCTGGATTCTGTTTCAAATAGAATGAGGTTAGGAAAATTGAATTAGGGTTTCTCCCTTCTCTTGCACCAAACTTTAGATAATGTAGTAAAGGATTCATCTTCGATTCTGAAACATCTGGATTTTGATCCAGATAATACGACATATCAAACAATCCCGATTTTTTTATCAATCTGTATTGTCTACTAAAGAGATAGCGAGCTGCTCCAAGATTGAGCTTGAGATACCTGGCATTCATAGACATCCATCTTAACGGCGCTGTAAGCTTCCATGAAGTTGAATTAAATATTGACTTCCGGTCAATCCTGTAATTCTCCACCAGCGTCCGCAGGGAATCAATTTCATCTCTCAACATTCCTACGTCAGCATCTATTTGATGTATATGCTCTGCCTTCTCCTTATTTCCGGTTTCCAAGTTGGCAACCTTGGATTCATGCTCCTTTACTGACTGCTGAGACGCAGCAAATTCTTCTCGCAATCCAGCAAGCTCAGTATCTATTTGTTGAATATGATCATTCTTTTCTTTGATTCCGGTTTGCAAGTGAGTAATTTCTGCCTCACGCTCTGTTATTGCGCCTTGCAAGGCAGTGTATTGTTCTTGCAGGCCTACAGAATCAGTTTTTAGCCGCCGGACATATTCATCTCGTTCTTTGATATCGACTTGCAGGTGAGCAACCTTGGATTCATGCTCCTTTAGCGCCTCCTGAGATGCACCAAATGCTTCCCGTAAGCCTGCAAGATCAGTATCCAGTTGCTGAATATGCTCATCCTTCTCTTTAATCGCGGCTTGCAGGTGGTCAACCTCTACTTCACGGCGTACAGCAGTTTGTTGGACTTCTGATAATTCACTGCGTAAACCTGTGAGTTCGGAATCCAATTGCTGAATATGCTCATCCTTCTCTTTGATCCCGGATTGCAGGTGATCAATACTGGACAGGTGATATCCCTTATCCTGACGGAACTCCTCAATCTGATTGTTAATATCATCTAACTGCCGGCTCCGATCCTGTAGCATTGCACTATTGGCCTGGTATTTTTCCCATATCTCTGTCAACGCCGGATCATATAGGCTAACAGCTTCTTTGAGTTTAGCTTCAATGGTGTTTACAGTTTTAATTAACCGGGTATCGTCTCCGTCAATAATGCCGTTTATTGCCCGATACATATCCCGAATCCATTTGGATAGGGTCTTATCTTTTGTCAATGTTGTATCTGTGACCCTATTGTGACGCATGCTATCCTGGAGAAATGACTTGATCTCTGAACTTACTTTTACTGGATTTTTTGTCCATTTAAACCCAAAGGTTTTTTCCACCCTGGTCAAAAGTCCTTTCCAATCGGAGAGTAATTCTTCATATGTGACGAACATTCTGGACGTATTTCGTGTGCCCTTTTCCAATTCGATCAAATGCTTCAGCCACAACAGGCAAGACTTGCCTTTTGAAAACCCATCACGTTTTGCCAGCGACGACACAACTTCGAGGGGGTTCCTTACAATGATTAAAAAGTACGGTTTACTGCCTGTCTGTTCCAAAAGGGGAAGCCACAGAGGCAAAAAATGGCATATTCTCGGATCCTTAACTCCCCAGAAAGGAGAATTGGAAAAATCACGCTCCAGTATACTGATAATTTCAAGCTTATAGGCCTCTGCAAAATCTGAATTCCACCATCTGTCAGGGAGGGAACGCACATCATCCCAGGATGAACCCAGATCCAGGAGCAGTTTTTCATTCATGTGATAAATGTCCATGTGCTCCCAGAAACCTTTTACGTTATCCTCTGGTCCGGGAGACATCAGATTGTTTCCCAAGTCAACACCGCACAGATTGAGCGTGCGCGCTAAAGCGGACGTGCCGCTGCGGTGCATGCCGAGAACAATGATAGCATTCCGATTTTTGTTAGTAGCCTGCTTCATATCGGTTCATTTGTCCTTTTCTTTATAGTTCAATGAAACCTCAGTTTTGAGCGACATCAAAATTTGTTTCTTCTTCAACCATCACCACTTCTGCGTGTTTAATGAAATTAACTATTGCCGTAGCAGTTCTATTTTCATTATCCTGCACGCGAAACATGGCAATATCTACGTTTCTGTCTAAGTAGTCTTCAGATCCGTTAACTACTCCCAAAACACCGGCGTTGAGAAAATAAGCCCCCGGGTTTAGGAGACAACGGAAGCGGAATTTTACACACCAGGACGTTGCGCTTTCAACATAATCTATCCCTTCTCCTATGGGGGCTGTCGCGGCTCCTCCTATTTCGAAGCCGCTGACTGTTTTGATTAACATTCCGAAGCGGACTTGAAAGGCCGGGCGTTCAAAAAATACTGAATAAGTATAGATATATTCTTCTCCATTCACAAGTATATTGACCTGCTTGCCCTGCAAAGTAGTAATGTGCGGATTATCAATAATAGCTCCATTCTTTTCATAGTAAATTGTGCTTTGAGGCGACATGTCCGGGACATAAAATGATTCCTGGGCAGGCTTTTCTTTATCTTTCTTTTCTACTCCATTTTCGCTGCTTTTCTCACTTTCGTTTTCTTTTTCCTCTTCATTCTCATCCCAAACAAGGTTCAACCGATTTGGATCACCTTGCCATTCTTTCTTCATCTCTTCAATTCTTTCTGGGGGAGCAAAAATCATTTTATGGTAATAAGAAACCACTTGTTTTGGCGAACCCCCTGTAAGCAATTCACCCTGATCGATCAATAAAGCCTTATTGCAAAGCTCAACAATTGTTCCTGCTCCGTGTGATACAAAAAGTATGGTGCCTCCTTTTTCCTGAATTTGCTTAATACGCGCGAAGCATTTGCGCTGAAATGCTTCGTCTCCCACAGAAAGCGCCTCATCAACGATAAGGATATCCGGCTCGATGCTTATGGCTACGGCAAAAGCAAGCCTGACAACCATACCGCTCGAATAAGACTTTACAGGTTGGTCAATAAAATCGCCTATATCTGCGAATGCGGCAATTTCGTCAAAACGCGTCTCTATCTCTTCATGTGCCAAACCGAGTATTGATCCATTGATATAGACATTTTGACGCCCTGTAAATTCAGGGTTGAAGCCTGCCCCTAATTCCAGCAAGGCCGAAACCCTTCCATTTACTTCAACGCTTCCTGATGTGGGTTGCAGGATTCCGCATATGATTTGCAGCAATGTGGACTTACCGCTGCCGTTTCTGCCAATAATACCAAGGGTTTCACCTTTGTTTACATCAAAGGAAACATCGGTCAAGGCATTAAAGGGACGATGATATTTTTTCCTCAAAGGATGGAATGCTTCCTTGACCCTGTCAGCATGAGTGTCGTAGAGCTTGTAGGTCTTGGTTACTTCATTGACACGAATAGCGATATTGTTAATCATGAGTGAAATAAATGAACTAAAGTGATCTAAAGTGCCTAAAGTGCCTAAAGTGCCTAAAGTGAACTAAAGTGAACTAAAGTTGATAAAACTTGAAAGTGGGTGGCAATTCCGGACAATAGTCCCCGATGAATCGGGATTTCCGCTACACTCCAACAATCATCAAATCATCCTTTTTTTGATCCATTCCTTAAAAAAAACATCATTAAACCAAATCTCTTTCCCCTCAACATCTATGATATTCTT
>JAUWMR010000018.1 GCA_030613055.1 Desulfobacteraceae bacterium | reverse complement strand
ATGTGGGGTATTGTTGTACCAATAAATGTTGCCCCGCATTTTACTATTGCCCCACAATATTTTGTATTTGACTATGGTGATTGGGAAGACGGCGGGGTGAACCTTGGAGGACTGGGTAAAGAGACTATTGCCGGTGTCCAGTTTACGGTGAGTTTCTAATAATAAAGCGCTCAGCGCCCCCTGCTTTGCCGGGGGCGCTTTGCTGTTAATAAGGTATGTAATCGAAATCATCAACACTTTCAAAAAACCTGCCTGATAAATCCGAAAATATCCACGATAAATAACTCAAGATGACCGGCATAAGTTATTTCTAATCAATTTCCCTGTTCTGTTTTTTGTGCGTATTATCCTATGTCTTGATCCATAATGGGCAGGACAAAGTAAGGATGCACCCTTGACAACGGGTCTTTGGTGGCATAGGGTCGATCCTGATTTCATGGTAAGGATCCCTGCCTTTGAACTATGCTGTAAAGGTAATAGCGCAATAAATTGGGGTATTAGGTACTGGATTCCCGCCGCAGTTTATCCCGCACTTGATGCGGGGCGGGAATGACGAAAACGGGTCCTTTCTGACTTTTTACGAGTTTGTCAATTATGAAGCTTCGAGTGGGCACAATTATAGCGGTTTTGGTATTTTTAATATTCGTATCCGTCCCTGTGACCCTCTCCCATCCGCATGTTTTTTTTGAAAATTCACTCACGATTATCTTTGATCAAAAGGGTCTGGCGGGCGTCAGGGTTCAATGGATTTTTGACGAGTTTTTTAGCAGCATGATTGCCGGTGATTATGATCTTAACCACAACTCCAGATTTGAGCCTTCTGAAATTGCCGTAATAAAGAAAAAGGCATTTTCAAATCTGGCAAATTTCGGGTATTTTACCTCCATCAAGATTGCCGGAAGGCCTTTTAAGGTAAAATATGTCCGTGATTTTTCAGCAGCCCTAACAGGAGGCAAAATGATATACCGTTTTTTTGTCCCCTGTCATGTCAGGGCCGCCTCTACTTTTAAAGAGTTTATAATATCCCAGTACGACCCCACGTATTACACCGCGGTGTTCTTCGCAAAAGACAGGCCGGTGAGCCTTGAAGGGGAAGCACGCTTTGATACCAGCTACCGCATAGCAAAAAATGTAAAAGAGGCATACTATTTCGGGCAGGTTTGTCCAGTGGAGGTAATTCTGAGGTTCAGGCTCAAACATGGTTAAGCCATTCATATTCATACTTATACTGTTGTTACTGCTTGGGGTGACACTCCCTGCTATGGCGCAGAACCCCTTCATTTCAAAGGATGATTCTCGGCAGGTCAGCTCGGAACCCGGTGTACCAACTCGCTATCCATTCCTGGACAAGATCGCCTTATGGCAGCATCGCCTCAACCAGAAAATGGCTGCTCTGACCAGGGAGGCCAGGGAAACGGGGAGTCCAAGACCTCTGCTGGTTCTGCTGCTTATCGCTTTTACATACGGTGTTCTTCACGCGGCCGGCCCGGGTCATGGCAAGGCAGTGGCCGTGTCATATTTAATCTCGCGTGAAAGCAAATTAGGAAGGGGCATTGTCTTGGGTAACCTGGTAGCCCTGTTTCACGGCCTGACCGGGATTTTGCTGGTGCTGGCCGTGCATTTTGTGCTCCAGAAAGGTGTCACAGATCCTCTTCAGAACATGACCCGGACTACGCAGCTTATAAGCTATAGCCTTATTGCACTCTTAGGGTCAGTGCTGTTAGTTAGGAGTCTGTTTTCGTGGCGTAAGCAAAACCGGGACAGTGAGCCGGGTAGTACTGGTCTTGTCGGAGGATGGCAAAACGGGCCTTTTACAATGGCCATTGCCGTTGGCATGGTACCATGTCCGGGTGTGGTACTGGTGATGCTTTTTTGCCTGTCATTGGACCTGATAGGATTAGGGTTGCTACTGGCTTTTTGCCTGATCCTGGGCATGGCTGTGACTATCTCGGCAGTAGGAATTGCAGGGATTGCCTGCAAGAGAGTAATATTAGGATCATTGGAAAGCAGCCAGGGGCGATTGGCCGAATTGATCGAACGGGGTATTGAGACGGCCGCCGCCCTTGTGATGACGGCTCTGGGCCTTCTTTTTTTCGCGGCAACACTGTGATGCTGGGAAGGGTCAAATCTTTTTATATTCTCTGCATCACCCTTCGTCAGCTATAGAATGCCTTATACATTCCATCAAACGGTCAATATCAGGGCCGGAACGATTGAGGAATATGACGAATGCAATGGTTCCCCGCCGGGTTCCTTCGATATATCCTACACGGGTGCTTATCCCCTTGAGACTGCCGGTCTTAAAAAACATATTGTCTTTTTTTGTCAGTAGATGCCTGAAAGGTTCAAAGCGTCTTAAAATGGTTAACATATCCAGGGCCGAAAGGCGGTTTTCCCTTGATAACCCTGATCCTTCCACAATTATGATGTTTTTTAGATAAAGCTCCTCTCTGGCGTATCCGGTCATCATTCTGATGCCTTTATTTAGTGTGCCGGGCGGGCCATATATGTGGGCTCCTGTGGAAACCAAAACCTGGTTAGCCATAAAGTTGCTTGAAAATTCAAGCATTTTCATAAGGGTTTGCTCAAGAGTAAAACGGGATCGGTACGCAAGGATGAGCCTGTCTTCCGGTTTCACCATGCCCGGCCGGATTTTCCCGTGAGACTGCACATTCTTTTGTTTTAAGAAGTGAAGGAGCAGTTCTCCCGCATAGCGTGCTGCGTCGTGCGGGTCGTGGGAAAAGGTATATCGGCCCTTTTTCAGCCCCAGGGCACGGATCTTTTTGCGGGCGAATGGAATTATGGGTGTCTGTGGTTCTGCCGGGATGATTCTTCCCTGTTTGTCCCTATCGAAAAAGACTGTATTGAAATTGGCGCACAGGGCGCCTACCGGGGCATCATAGGGGTTTGTCGAGTTGTTGCGGCCCGGAATATTTATTTGCCGGGAAAAATATGTATCATCAAGAATCAGGTCATTAAATTCCTTGATGTTGTTTTTCAGCTCGTCTGCAATTTCCTTCCAGACCTCTGATATCAACAACGGATCGCCGTAACCCTTGATTTTCAGGTTTTGCCCGGAATCCATATAGAATTCGGTCAGATATTTGTAAGACGGCCCTAAGGAGTGAATGGCAGAAAGGGCGGTAAGAAGCTTTAGAGTTGAGGCCGGGATAAATTTTATAGCTTCATTTTTTTTATACAAAACGCGACCATTGTGATCAGCGATTAGAAGGGCGTCTTTTGAGGTGATTTTTTTAAAGCAGTAGAGATCCTGTCCGGCATTGAGTACGGCAGGTAGCAGTATCCATAGGGCCAGCACCATGATGATAATGCCCTGTGACCCTCCTCCTGATGATTTTTGATTGACGGTTTTTAATTGATAATTTAGGTTTTCATTGGCCTGTTGTCTCATGGGCATCTATTGTTAGTTTTTGAAGTTAATTTTCAGTTGCCCGGACACTCAGGGACTATCTTCGGGCAGGGGGGAATTGAGGTAACTGTTTAATATATCAATCTTCTCAGAGATTGGCTTTCGTTTGTCAATGAAGATATGATATTCTCCGTTTATTTTACAGATACCTCCCTTGAGTTTAAGCCCTGCTGCCTCGAGCATGTCATAGTGAATGTGGATATCCCTTTGAGCGGCCTTTTCCTCCATCTCTGACAATTGCTCTTCAAGGGCAGGGGAGATGACCTTTTTTTTCTTTGGTGATTTCATAGCAATTCTATATCATAAAGGATGACTGTTTTCAAATGTGTTCTGTTGCCTGCATCCGGAGCATCGAGGATTGAAAGGAGCAAAACACAAAACGTAACTACTCAGGTTATTTAGGCTGAAGCCTGCCCGCCGGACGCGGGATTAGTAAAGGGCTGAATCACAGATAAGGACTAAGTGCTGAGGACTGAGGACTAAGCCTGCCCGCCGCCCTGCCCCGATAGCGGGATCTACGCTTCACTCCGACAGGCGGGGAGAAGCTTTTTTCTCAATCCTCAGTCCTTTCACCTCAGTCCTGATACCTTCTACCTTCAGTCTAAACACCTTCAGCCTGACTACGTGAGTAGTCACCACAAAACAACATAGAAGGAGCTAAAATTGTCATCTCATCATTTCCAATCAATTGAGCAGGTTATCTCTGAATTAGCTGATGCCCGTTACATAGCTGATCGTGCTTTAGCCACGGTACTTTTTCTGTCACACCGACTCGAAAAACCCATTTTTTTGGAAGGTGAGCCGGGTGTAGGTAAAACAGAGGTGGCCATAGTGATGTCGAAACTGTTTGATACGGAACTCATTCGTCTTCAGTGTTATGAGGGGCTCGACGCCTCCACTTCACTTTATGAATGGAATTATCCCAAGCAGCTTTTGTATATAAGACTTGAAGAACAGAGAGCAAGAGAAAAGGAGGCAGTAGAGCAGGTCATCTACAGCCCCAAGTTTTTAATCAGGCGCCCCCTGCTTGAGGCCATACTCCGGTCTGAGGAAAAGGCATCGGTTCTGCTCATAGACGAGATTGATCGTTCCGATGAGGAATTTGAGGCATTTCTTCTTGAAGTCCTTTCAGATTTCCAGATCACGATTCCTGAAATCGGAACCATGAAGGCGAAAAAGAAGCCCATGGTGGTGATAACCTCAAACCGAACCAGGGATGTTCATGATGCCCTGAAAAGGCGATGTATTTACCACTGGATTGAGTATCCCTCGTTTGAGAAGGAATACAGGATTATCACGACGAGGCTTCCCGGCATCGAAGCCCGTTTCTCAGAGCAGATTACCCGTTTTATGCAGCGAATCAGAACAGTAGATTTCCTTAAAAAACCAGGGGTCTCCGAGACACTGGATTGGGCACAGGCCCTTATGACCATGCACAGAAAGCACATAGATGAAGAAGTAGTCATGGAGACCTTGGGTTGCATCCTCAAGTATCAAGAGGATATCAAAAAGTTCAAGGAAGAGGTGTGGACGGATGATGAGCAGAGGGCGGCATACCTTTGAATATTGAATATTGAATATTGAATATTGACTATTGACGGCTTCGTAAAAAGTCAGATGACGAATTTTTCTTACTTAATAACCGCTTTATATTATTTAGGCCGATTTCAATTTTTTGTGAATTTTGCGCCTTTTTGCGGCTTTATCAAGATTGAAGATTGTTGAGGCGTAGCGGCCTCCGGCTGGTAGATCCTCCGGCTCGGAGAGAAATCCCGATTTATCAGGGAAGATTGATGAAGATTGAATATTGACAATTTAAATGCAAAATCGACAATTGGCAATCGAAAATCATCAATTCGGAGCATGTATTGCAATTGGAGTATTCCAGTTTTTCCACAACCCTCGGTCCAATCGAAAAGACTGAGCCCCCCGGTCTTGCCGGCAAGGTAGTTCAGTTTGCCGATTTTCTCAAAGGCCATGGCTTCAGCGTCTTTCAAAGCAGTGTCCATGATGCCCTGCGCAGCCTGGCGGAAATCGAGATCTCAAATAAAGAAGATTTTCTTATGGTTCTTAGGGCAATTCTGGTTACGAGCGATCTTGAATGGGGCCAGTTCACGGATCTCTTCGACGAATTCTGGGGCCAGTCGGAAAAGAAGCTCCCGGATATGAGAAGTCTTTCCCGCCGGCGTGAAGCCAAAAAAACAGATTTGGATTTGAAGATACTGCCGGATGTTCAGTTGGAGCGATCTGCTGAAGTGGAAAAGGACAATGCGGCAAAGGAATGGTTAGAAGGGGTGGCCTACAGCCCTGTGTCGATAGTTGAGAAAAAGGATTTAGCCCGCTTTGACAGTGCAGATATCCAGGTAGCCCAACTGGCCCTGAAAAAGATGATCGAACCTTTTAAGATTCAAGTTTCCAGGCGAACAAAAAAATCACGAAAGGCCGGTGAAACGGATTTTTCCCGCATAATGAGAAAGAGCCTAAAGACGGAGGGGCTTCCTCTTCAGCTGTATTACAGAGAAAAGAAAAAGAGACTTAAACGGTTGGTGATACTTGCGGATGTAAGCGGTTCCATGGACAGGTACGCCAGATTTGTCATGCCGTTTATTTTGGGGCTCCGGGGTGTTGGGTCAAGGGCGGAGGTCTTTGCGTTTTCCACCTCATTGACTTCCATTACCTTTTTCGTCCGGCATATGAGTGTAGAAAAGGCCCTTGGTCATATTGCCCGGGAGGTCCCTGACTGGTCGGGAGGAACAAGGATCGGTTATTCGCTTCACCAGTTTAACCAGGACCACGGGCAGAGACTTGTCAGCCGGAGAACCGTAGTTGTCATCTTGAGTGATGGCTGGGATCTTGGGGGGAAGGAAATTCTCAGACGGGAAATGGCTGAACTGAGCAGAAAGGCATATTGCGTTATATGGCTGAATCCCCTGGCAGGAGATCCGGAATACAGGCCCGTATGTCATGGAATGAGGATTGCGCTGCCTTATGTGGATTATTTTTTACCGGCGGACAGTCTTCAGAATCTCAAGCGGGTGGGCAAACTCCTTTCAAGGGTTATGATTCATTAGCCATTGGGGCTATTTTCCGCCTAATAGTTCACCGGTTTAATCGTAAACCTACTGTAGGAGCGGCTTTAGACGCGACCTCGGACATTGATGCCATTTGAAAATCGCGGCTAAAGCCGCTCCTACAGTGGGCCGTAAACAGTTACCAAATACTATCTCTCTGCGTACTCTGCGTACTCTGCGTCTCTGCGGTGTATTGTTATCCCCGATATTTCGAGCAAATACGGTAAAGTTTTCCCGGTAATTGCCGATTATTGATATATAGCCCTGTTGAAAACAGGGTTTTAGGATATATCTGCAAGGATGTGATGAAAGATAATTTTGAAATTAACATACAATCCTGACTGAAACCCTGAATTATAAACCCACATTTTTGAAGATGGCTAAACAAAAATCCAATATATACACGGCACCTTTCAAGAGGAATATGTCAAGTAAATCAAGCCTGAAGGCCACTATCAAGGATCAATCCGGAGCGGGCAAGACCAAAATCGGCGAGATTCTGTGCAAACAGGGCTATATTACCCGTACCCATCTTCAGGATGCCCTGAACTATCAGAAAAAAAATAAGGGCCGATTAGGCAGCATACTTATCAGGTTGGGATACATCGAGGAAGAAACTATTGTAAATGTCTTAAGCCGCATTCACAGCTATCGTGGTGTAATGATATCCAAAACTACCCCTGATCCGGAGGCCCTTAAGATCCTGCCCTATGAAATGGCCAAAAAGTATATGGCCTTTCCACTAAAAATAAAAGGGGAAGATCTTGAAATTACTATGGCCGAACCGACTGATACTTCTGCGGTCGCTGATTTACAGAATGAAGTACATATGAGCCTGAAAGTCAATGTCTCCGCTGAAAAGGATATCGTTGAAGCATACAGGACACATTATAAGATAACTGATGAACAATACAGCGGATTTTTTGGTATAAAAGAAAAAGAGGACGAAGATGATCAACCGGTTACAGTAATTGATGACATTGGGTCTCTGGTTTCCGAGGCTGTTGTGGAGATAGAACCGGCCGGACTTATTGGAAATACCAATGAAGTGGAAGAATACTCGGCCGGCGACGCACCCATCATCAAACTGGTAAACGGCATTCTATTTAAAGCGATTAATGAAGGGGTCAGTGACATCCATATTGAGCCTTTTGAAAAAGTCCTGCAGGTAAGATACAGACTGGATGGCTCCCTTTACAAATCCATGAACCTGCCGCTCAGTATAAAAAATGCTATAATCTCCAGGCTGAAGATCCTGTCCGGTATGAATATCGCCGAACGTCGCGTTCCTCAGGACGGCAGGATCAAGATGAGATTTGGAAAAAGAAAGGTGATTGATTTTCGGGTCTCAACTTTACCCACACTTTTTGGTGAGGGTACGGTATTGCGTGTCCTTGATCAGAGTTCGCTTAATATTGATCTTAGAAAAATGGGTTTAGAAAACAAGGCCCTTGAAATCCTGAAACGTTGTATTTTCCGACCTTATGGCCTGCTGCTTGTAACCGGACCCACAGGCAGCGGCAAAACAACAACACTTTATTCTGTCCTCAATTTGCTTAACAAAGAAGATGTCAAAATACTGACGGCAGAAGACCCAGTAGAGTTTAACTTCAGGGGAATCAACCAGGTCAATGTCAATGAAGATGTAGGTATGACATTTTCCGCGGCTTTGAAGGCATTTTTACGCCAGGATCCTGATATAATTATGGTAGGCGAGATCAGGGACATGGATACGGCCGAAATTGCCATTAGAGCGGCCATGACCGGGCACCTCGTTTTCAGTACCCTTCACACAAATGACTGCCCTTCCACAATAGGACGCCTTGTAGATATCGGGATGCCCCATTATTTGCTGGCTTCTTCGGTATCAATGGTGCTCTCTCAACGCTTAACAAGAAAACTCTGCCCGGAGTGTAAGATTCCGGCTGAAGACCTTTCCCCTGATAAACTGGAAGGGTTGGGATTTTCCAGGGACGAAATTCCGAGCCTTGCCATATACGAACCTAAAGGTTGCAGTAAATGCAATGGCACGGGGTATAAAGGGCGAGTTGGTCTCTATGAGATTATGGAAATAACCGATGAAATTGGAAAAGCAATTAATGCCGGTATTCCTGAGGATCAACTGAGAAAAGTGGCTATACAAGAGGGGATGGTCACATTGAGAGAGGCGGGATTGGAGAAAATTCGCCAGGGTATAACCTCAATTGAAGAGGTCGTCAAGAGAACGGTCATGACAAAACAGGCTGTCCCCGCTTATCTTATCAACCCGGACACTGAGACTTTCGAAGATAATGATGTGATTTTTAGAGAAGGCGACAGGGACTCAGATTTTTTCCAGCTTATCAAAGGAGCTTTGATTGTCGTGAAAAACGGCAAGAAAGCGGGCGAAATTGTAAAACATGGGGAATATTTTGGCGAAATGGCTGCCATTACTGGTGAGCCAAGGACTATAACCGTGATTTCAAGAAGAAAGTCGATGATAAAACGTTTTCCGGGAGATAAACTTCCTGAAATCATCGAGAAGTATCCGGAAGTTACCAAACACCTTTTCGAAACGATTTCCATGCGGCTAAATCGCTCTCAAGAGATTATAGCAAAGTTGATTGATGCAAAACAGGCAAACAGAATAAAGGAAAAAGGCTTTAGTGTATAAACGTAAATCAAGTTTTTATATGCTTTTACATTTATGGCAGGTTTTGTGACACCGGTTAGGGTTTACCCTCCATCTTCAATCAATTGCACGCCTTCAGGAACAACAAAATCGAAGAAACCCTCCTTGAAATTTTCTTTCCTGGTCAGGTCTTTTAGTGTAAATCGGGTTATACTCCCCAACTGATTGTAGATTTCGAGTACACGGATATCATATCCGGGCGTTACAGTAATACGTATGCGGTCAATATCCTGCCATGGCGGATCCGGCTTGAGCCGGATGAGGTATTCCCCCTGATCGTTTTGATCAACTACCGTGACACGAAATCGTTTCTCCACCTGGCTGAGGCCGCGAAATATGTCGCTCAACAGGCCCAGTTCCTTGCCAAATTCCCGGGAGGAATATTTATACGCGTGCCTTTTGTCAGGTACATGCCACCAGAGCGTCTCCCCGTTGGCGATAATAGTCTCAGGTTTAGGTGTTTTCTGCTCCAGCCTCAGGAAGTGGGGAGGCCTGAAATAGATTCTCCCTGTGGCCAGATCTCCTTTTGCCTGCGCGCCTAACATAGACATGGATCGTGTAACTACTTCGCGGGTATATGAAACGGTAAGGCCGGGAAGATCGTGGTATTTATTGTGAATACCTTCAATAATACCGGACAGTCTATCTGTGCCGGATGCCGGGTTTGTTAGAAGGGTAAGTATCAAGATCAGAAAAATAACGGGATTCATATCTTACATGTCCTTTCTGCCAAGAACCTCTCTCGGGCGAACGCCGTCTGAGGGGCCCACAATGCCTTCGTTTTCCATTGCCTCAATCATCCGCGCAGCCCGGTTGTAACCTACTCTGAGCTTTCGCTGTATCATGGATATGGATGCCTGGCCTGATTTAACCACCACTTCAACGGCCTGGTCATATCTCTCATCAAGTTCTATTTCTTCTTCTTCAGATGTCTCATCCTTAGCTATCTCTGATAGAATGGCAGTGTCGTAATCAGGCTTTTGCTGGTTCCTGATAAAATCAGCAATTGCTTTTGTCTCTTCTTCAGTGACGTATGCCCCATGAATCCTCATAATGCGGCTCACCCCCGGAGGCATAAACAGCATGTCACCCTCGCCCAAAAGCGTTTCTGCTCCCATGGTATCCAGGATTGTCCTGGAATCAACCTTTGTAGCCACCTGAAAAGAGATCCGGGCCGGGAAATTGGCCTTTATAATGCCGGTAAGGACGTCCACGGATGGACGCTGTGTCGCAATAATAAGGTGAATCCCTGCCGCACGGGCCATCTGGGCCAAACGGGTGATAGCCTCTTCCACGTTTCTTGAGGAGGTTATCATCAAGTCAGCTAATTCATCGATGACGAGGATAATATAAGGAAGTGTCTTACTGCCGCCCTGTGAGTCATCCGGGTCCCTGGTCTTCATCTCCTTTAGAATCTTGCGGTTATATGTATTGATATTTCTGACCCCTCTATCGGAAAGGAGCATATAACGTCTTTCCATTTCTTCCACTGCCCATCTGAGTGCCTTGGTGGCCTCCTTTGGCCGGGTGACAACCGGATGAAGCAGGTGAGGGATGTCATGGTACACGGAGAGCTCAATTCTTTTCGGATCGATCATGAGAAACCGGACCATGTCCGGGGAAACCTTGAACAGGAGGCTGTTTATCATTGTGCATATTGACACGCTTTTCCCGGCCCCTGTTGCGCCGGCAACAAGGAGGTGTGGCATTTTGGCCAGGTCCGTGATAAAAGGCGCGCCGATGATGTCCTTGCCTAAGGCTATTGGTAACTCATATTTGGAATCGGTGAAGGGAGGGCTTGATACGATCTCCTTTAAAAAAACTGTTTCTCTCTGGTTATTTGGGATTTCGATTCCTATGGCGGCTTTTCCCGGTATAGGCGCTACAATCCGGATACTGGGTGCCCTTAGGGCCAGGGCAAGATCGTCAGCAAGCCCGGCGACCTTGCTTATTTTTATTCCGGGGGCCGGTTTGTATTCAAACATTGTAATAACCGGGCCTGGAAGGATTTCAACGACCTCTCCTTCGACGCCAAAGTCAGCCAGTTTTTTTTCGACACGCCTGGCGTTCATTTCCAGGCTTTCTCTCTGGATGTCGATGTTTTTTCTATCCGGCGGATCATTAAGGAGTTCCAGAGAGGGGAGTTTCAATTCGCCTGCCACATGCATAAAATCAAACGATTCCTGTTCAGGTTTCTTTTTAAGTTCCGGTTTTGGTTTGATAATTGTAACTTTTGGCTTTGATTTTATTTTTTCCCTGGCCGGCAGTGTTTTTTTTGCCCTTTTTTTGCGCTCCCATCTTTTATGCACCATTTCTCTGATGCGCCTCAGTACGGCCAACAGCCACAGGCCCAATCTGGAAAGGAGCCAGCCTAAGGAGAGGTGTGTCGCAAACATCAGGGAGATGATAAAAATCGTTAGAAATAAGAGGTAGGCCCCTAAATAGTTAAGAAAGTCTTTTGTATATCCTGCCAGATGGAGACCCACCAGTCCCCCGGCCATGATGCTGCCGCCCCTGAAAGGAACTTCCTCAGGTAATTGCAGGTTTAATATCCCTGAAAATGAAACAATCAGGGCAAGGGAGGCAATAACACTCATAACGGGAGATGTCGTGGGACGCACCCTGAATGAAACAAAGGCTATTACAAAGAGGATGATGTCTACCCAGAAGGAGGAGAACCCGATGAGGAAAAACATCCCGCCGGCCAGATGAGCACCCACGGGGCCAAAGAGATTATGGGCCTTGCCCACGGGTCCTGTCACAATCCCGTAGACCGGGTCAGCGGGGTTATATGAATAGAGACTTCCCCCTAAGATGATGGCCAGGAGGAGGAAGATAAGCCCGGGAATCTCTTTTCTTATGGGGTGTGCGGGAATTTTTTCCCCGGTTTTATTTTTTGATCTTTTACTCAAAACGCTTCCTGATTATAGAGATAGTCAAATAGTTGAGTGGTTAAGTGGTTGAGTTGGAAAATTATTGTTTTAATTTCGATAAGTTACAAACATCAACATGGCAAATGTCTCCCGCCACGGCGGGACAAAAAACAAATATGTCCGTGAATTTAACCACTTAACTACTCAACTATTCGACCACTTAACGAGGTCTGGATTAGTAGATTCTCTGTCGATTTATGGGTAAAATCTTTATTATTTATAACCGTTCACCTGTTAAAAGGCATTTAGACAGGATTACCCCGCGTTCCGCGGGGCAGGCATAGATAAGCAAGATTTTTTTGTCATGTAAATCCTTTAATAAATCCTGTGTTACCACAATATTAACTTTTTCCTGAACAGTCATGGCAATAATTGACAAACCCTGGTGTTGCAAACCTAGCACCGGTAAAAATCGCTACCCGCGCAGTATAACACGCCATCTGTGGCAGTGTTTTCTCCAGCAGGGATCTACAGTAGCAAGTTTTATTAAAACAGGATAACTATTTTGATTTACAAGATTAAAATAATCCGGTCCATCCTGTTATCCTGTTAAAACATTTTTTACAAATGAATTACTAATACCATTTTTAGCACGTGATATGCAACTCGGAACAGGGCACCTGAGAGTGCTCAAACCTCAAATAGGAATAATAACGGGTACTATAAGGGGCCTTCTTTCGATGACCTTATAAAAAAAACGCTTCAACCTTTTTTGAATATCCAATCCAACCTCGTGCCATTCAATTGTGGATCTGTCAAGTCCATCGAGCAACTCTAAGACTATACTTTTGGCATCCTCAAGTATGTCGCCCCTCAGATCCTCGAATACGAATCCCCGTGAAATGATTTCCGGACCGTGTATGGTCTCCCCTGTCTGTTCGTCTACGGTCAGGACCACGATAACCATACCGTGTTCGCTCAGCCTCCTCCTATCCCTGAGGACCGTTTCTCCAATGTCTCCCACTCCTTTTCCATCAATAAGGGTCCGGCCTGCATGAACGGTCTCTTCCAGCCTCATTTTATGGTTTTCGAAGGAGATTACATCACCATCCTCCGCTATCAGGATGTTTTCCCTGGGAACCCCTGTATCCAGAGCCAGCCCTGCATGCTGAACGAGATGCCGGTATTCACCATGAATCGGTATAAAATATTTTGGTCTAACCAGGTGCAGCATGTGCTTTAATTCATCTCTTTTTGCATGACCGGAGGTGTGGATTTCAGAGATCTTTTCATAGACCACGTTCGCGCCCCTGCGATAGAGGCTGTTTATTACGGAGGTAATGGCCTTTTCATTGCCTGGAATGAACCGTGAGGAAAGGATAATAGTGTCGCCTTTTTTAATCTTAATGCTTTTGTGCTCTCCCCTGGCCATCCTGGTAAGCGCTGACATGGGTTCACCCTGGCTTCCCGTGGTGATAACGGTAACGCGCTGTTCCGGAACCCGGTCGATCTTTCGGTCGCTGATTTCCATGCCGTCAGGTATGCTGAGAAATCCCTGCTCCCTGGCTATGCCGACGTTCGTAATCATGCTTCTCCCGTTGAAAACCACTTTTCTGTCGAATTTAGCAGCCAGCTCAATGACCTGCCTGATGCGGGAAATATTTGATGCAAATGTGGCAACAATAAGTCTTCCCTGGCAGGTCCGGATAATATTTTCCAGGGTTAGTCTCACGTCCTTCTCGCTGATAGTAGAGCCTTCTTTTTCCGCGTTAGTTGAATCAGAAAAAAGGGCAAGGACCCCCCTCTCTCCGAAGTGGGCAAAACGGCGTAAGTCAGTAAACTGGCCGGCCACAGGTGTAGGGTCAATCTTGAAATCACCTGAGTGAATAAGCATGCCTTCGGGAGTGTCAATGGCGAGGCCGACACCGTCCACGATACTGTGGTTTACACTGATAAATTCTACCTTGAAGGGGCCGAACCGGTTTACATCTCCTGGCATTATCTTTCGAAGATCTGTCTGGTCCAGTAAATCATGTTCTTTAAGCTTTTCCTTTAAGAGTTCCAAGGTAAAATTTGTACCGAAGACTGGGACGGAAAACTCTTTAAGGAAAAAGGGCATTGCCCCGATATGGTCTTCATGACCATGTGTCAGTATAACGGATTTGACCCTGTCAGCATTTTCTTTAAGATATTGAAAATCAGGGATTACCAGGTCAATTCCGGGCATGTAGTCGTCGGGAAACATGAGACCGGCATCCACTACCAGGATATAGCGGTCAAGTTCGATTACCATAGTATTGAGGCCAATTTCTCCCAGACCTCCTAAGGGAATAACCTTTAACATTTTTGTCCTGTCTGACGTATAAGAGGTATATCCGGCGTTAGGGTTAACCAGCCACAGCAGGATGGTATTTATCCGCCAGGGGCTTAAACGTTGCGCGCGTTCCGGATAGAAAGCATCTATTTTATTGAATAAACAACAGCTTAACGTTTTAGTCGCAGTCAGTCAATAGGGAACATCATGAATCATCTTGATTTAGATTTTTTCTTTGTGTTAAGGTGCTTCATCTAAAAAAAACGTATCATTTTAGCTTTTTGAAAAAATCGATCACGAATTGTGGGGACATGGGGATCTCTTTTTTAAAAGCCGCATATGCTTACATCATTACATGGCACGGCAGTTAGGACCTGAAATTCAAGCAACGGACAGCCCCATGTAGAAATCTTCATGATTAAGACCACCATCCCTGCCTGTTCCGAGCCAATGGTCAAAGCCCAGCCTCCGGCCCATAGGGCCTACCCTACGGGCTGGAAGCGGCCCCGGTGGGGGGGGGGCGTGTTGCTGGCATTAGGTGAATTTGTGATGCGGTTTTTAAAAAAGAGATCCTCATGTCCCGGTCCTGTTTTTAAAGAGCTAAACTGTTACAAAAAATCAACCTATAGTTGAGTTTTTTTTAATGCCGCAATCGGGCGAAAGGAGTGCAAGAAATGGCAGGCGTAAACAAGGTGATGTTGATTGGAAGATTGGGAAAAGACCCGGAAGTGAGATATACATCGGATGGCACGTCAGTTGCAAATTTCACCATGGCAACATCAGAAGAATGGAAAGATAAAAATACGGGTGAAAAACAGGAACGAACTGAATGGCACAAGGTAGTGGCATGGAGACGTCTTGGAGAAATCTGCGGGGAATACCTTCGCAAGGGCAGCCAGATATATATTGAGGGAAAATTACAAACAAGGTCGTGGGAGGATCGGGACGGCAATAAACGTTACACAACGGAAATTGTCGCAAATACCATGCAAATGCTGGATTCAGCTAAAGGGGGAAGGGCTGAACCTGCTGGTGAGCGTTATCCTGTGGAAGAGCCGATAAACGTACCGGAGGATGATATTCCATTTTAAAAATACATTCTACAGTATTTTCAGGGCTTATCCTCACCTGTATCATTATCCTTTTCAGGGGCCTTTATCTCGTCTGGCGTTTCGTGAGTAGCCTTTTTGAAATTTTTGATTCCCTTGCCTATCCCGCTGCCTATCTCGGGCAATTTGCCCGCCCCAAAGATGATCAGGATAATGATCAATATGATAATCAATTCAGGCATGCCGATCCCAAACATTGGTTTTCCTCCGCTTTTGCGTTGTTCGATTGACAATTATTGATTGTCGGTAACTACACAGGTATTTATTAGACAGGATAACAGGATTAACTTGATTTTTTTGAATTCCTGTAAATCCTTAAGATATCTTGATAGACCGTTCCTTGCTTTATGTGTAATTGCTTGGGTTAAACCCTTCTACTATAATCTTGTTTAACCCGCTCTCCCCATTGATCGGAAGTTATTTTAAATATTCATTTCATATTTAATAAAGGCGCAAAGAGATTATATTAAATTCCTTATTCGGAGTTTATCAGTAAGGTATATTACCAGGATATTTTATTTGATTTACAGGATTATTACAATAAGGGCTTGTTTGTGACTTAACAAAATAAGAGTCCTGTTTATCCTGTTATCCTGTCTAAAAAAAAGAGATACCTGAATAGTAACGATTGTCGAAGTTAATCGCACTTGTCAAAATTTTTAGTGATTTGCTCGAATTCTGCGGAATTTTTAAAATCTCCGATGGCCTGCCGAAAATCCAACCAGGAAGACCACAGTTTGACCCATTCCTTGTTGTGCCAGAAGACATCCGATCCCTTTTTTCCACTCGTTATTTTCAGGAAGTCTTCAAATTCCGCCCGGCAGCTCTCACACAGATAAAAACCAGGAGAAGGAGACGAAGACGGTGGATAGATTGATTCCGTATTTTCAAAATGGTGGCCGCACATGGCACATTTAAAATGGCACGAAGAGCACTGGACGAACCTTTGCACTGTTTCAATCTTGTCACGATAGATCTCTATCTGATGCTTTCGCTTTTTGTCTTCAAGCCGGCTGGTGATGTTCAGTACTTTGTTCATGCGCGTCTGATGCTCTTATTTCGATTTTAAAACCATGTCCTTCCCCGCATTGCGGGGGTCAGAGCCAATTGGCTCTGCCTTTAATCCCGCCAAGGCGGGACACAAGTGCCTAAAGTGATCTAAAGTGCCTAAAGTGATCTAAAGTGCCTAAAATGCCTAAAATGCCTAAAATGCCTAAAGTTAATGAATTCTGTTATTTTAAATAAATTACAGATACATAAATTATATCATCAAGACAGCCCGGAGTCAAGAGAAGTTCAATTGGCGCCGATATCTCCCATAACCTCAAGCGCTGTTTTTCCCAGGGCCCCGAGGTCAAGGGCCACGGTGATTCCTGCAGCCTGGAGCGCTTTTATCTTATCCTCTGCTTTTCCCTGGCCTCCTGAAATAATAGCGCCCGCATGACCCATACGTCTTCCTGGTGGTGCGGTTTGGCCGGCTATGAATGCAATTACGGGTTTGTCAAAGTCTTTGCGGATATAATCGGCCGCTTCTTCTTCAGCAGTTCCTCCGATTTCACCAATAAGAATCACTCCTTTTGTTTCAATGTCCTCTTTAAATCTCATAAGATGGTCAATAAAGGTGGTGCCGATAACAGGATCCCCTCCGATGCCGATGCATGTGGATTGGCCAAGGCCCACTCTTGTCAATTGATCTACTACTTCATATGTAAGGGTTCCGCTTCTTGAAATGACGGCCATTCCTCCCTGCCTGTGTATGGGACCGGGCATGATGCCAACCTTGGTCTTGCCCGGGGAAATTATACCAGGGCAATTCGGCCCGATAAGGACCGTGTCCCTGTCTTTAAGGAAGCTGGTCACCTTTACCATGTCAAGTATTGGAATACCTTCCGTGATACACACAATGACTCCCAGGTCAGCAGAGGCTGCCTCTATAATAGCGTCACCCGCAAAGGGAGGAGGTACAAATATGCAGGAAGTATTGACTTCTTCTTTTTCGATAGCTTCCTGGACCGTATTAAAAACCGGGACGCCATCGACCTGTTTGCCTCCTTTTCCGGGTGTGACACCCGCGGCCACTTCTGTACCATAATCAAGCATTTGCCTGGTATGAAAGGCGCCCTCCCGGCCGGTAATGCCCTGAACAACCACCCTTGTCTTTTCATCTACAAGTATGCTCATGATCAACCCGTTTTTGAGACCTGTTTAGCTACCAGTACCGCCGCTTCGGCGAGGTCCTTAGCCACTAAAAATTTCAACTTGGAATTTCTAAGGATTTTTCTTCCTTCCTCAACATTGGTACCCTCTAACCTGACGATCAGGGGGACCCTGATGCTCGTTTTCTCCGCTGCGGCCAGGACTCCCCTGGCTAACACATCGCATCTCAATATCCCTCCAAAAATATTGACAAGGATTGCCTGAACCCGCCTGTCCTTTAGGATGATCTCAAAGCCCTTGGTGATCATCTCCTCGCTTGCTCCCCCACCGACATCTAAAAAATTTGCAGGATCGGCTCCGGCCATTTTGATGACATCCATTGTCGCCATGGCCAGCCCTGCACCGTTAACCATGGCCCCGACATTGCCATCTAAGCGAATATAATTAAGGTGGTATTTTTCGGCCATTAACTCAAGGGGATCCTTTTCCCTTGGATCATCGAGTTTAAGAAGTTCCTTTTGTCTGAAAAGTGCATTGTCGTCAATACTAATTTTGGCATCCAGGGCAACAACCTTGCCGCTTTTAGTGATTACGAGAGGATTGATCTCGACCAGTGAACAGTCATGGGTCACGAAAACCTTGTATACATTTGCCATGACGGACATCAGCTCTTCTACGGCTGCTGGCAAAAGGGGTGGGTCAAGCCTGTAAATAAGATTTCTTGCCTGGTAGGTCATCCATCCTCCCGCAGGATTAATGTGCTCTTTCAGGATCAGCTCGGGAGATTCAACAGCGACCTCTTCGATATCCATACCCCCGGCCTGGCTGAAGATCATAGTCGATTCTGATCTCGACCTGTCAATGGCCATGCTTAGATAAAACTCGCGGTCGATCTTAATACCTTCCTCAATAAGGATCTGGTTGACAATGACACCATCAGGACCCGTCTGCCTGGTCACAAGTGGTTTCCCGAGGAGGTCTTCTGTTGCTGTGACTACTTCATAGGGATAATGAACCACTTTGACGCCGCCTCCTTTGCCCCGACCACCGGCATGGATCTGCGCCTTGATGACCCATGGGGGCCCATTAATGATCTGAACAACCTTAGTGGCCTGATCTGAGGAAGTTATCAGTTGTCCGTTGGGAACGGGTATTCCCGACTTCCTGAAGATGTCTTTGGCCTGAAATTCATGCAGTTTCATTCTTTTAAGCGCTCCAGTCTCGATTGATTATAATAATAACCAGTTGAGAATATAAGATTCTTAGGCTATCGCCTCGGAATGACATTGCGACAAAGTCTCTCTGGGCGTGGATTTTTTACTATCCTTTAGCCCGATTGTCAAGGAGGAGGGGTTGAGTCTTTCAACCTCCTTCTGATGAGAAGGTATCCGGAAATAATTAGAACCAGACCGATAATGAAAATCACGTTGTTTTTACTTGCAATCCCATATGCCGTTGCGGATATGCCCAGGACACAGACGATAGCGATGAAGGGTTTTTCATTTTTCAGTTTCATGACATCATCATTAAGGCTGCGCAGAAAGCCCTCTACGGGACAAACACCTTTTCTCGATAATATTTCATCTCATTGATGGATTCTTTGATGTCGCTCATTGCCAGATGGTTTTTCTGTTTTTCGAAAGGGGGCAGGGATGGATACCATCTCTTGACGAGTTCTTTGATCGAGCTTACATCAATATTTCGGTAATGAAAAAAGGCTTCCAGACGGGGCATTTGCTTTATTAGAAACCGGCGGTCCTGCCAGATCGAATTCCCGCATAACGGACAGCCTCCTTTTGCGCAGTAGAGGGAAACAAAGTTTAGTGTTTCCTGTTCAGCGCTCCTGCAATCATAAGCCGATGCCTTAACCCTGTCTGTGAGCCCAGATGTTTTATGATGCTTGCGGCTCCACTCGTCCATTGAAGAAAGGATATGATCTGGATAGTTTATAGCAAAGACAGGACCTTCAGCGATGATATCGAGGCGTTCGTCTGTTACAATAGACGCGATTTCGATAATAACATGTTTTTCAGGATCAAGCCCTGTCATTTCCAGGTCGATCCAGATCAAATGCCTGTTCGATTCCTGCTCCTGAATTTCCATATACAGGCTCCCCTTATGGTTGCTTTTTGCCATGAGAACCTTAAAGCAACTATTATAGCCTTTAAGAGAACCGTTGGCGTTCAGCGTTCAGACCTTTATACCAGAATTCATGAATATTTACCATAAGAATTTAATGATTGAAGACCTTATGTCTAAATGATATATAATTTATTTTTAAGTAAAGGTAACCCTGAACCCTGAACCCTGAACCCTGAACCCTGAACCCTGAACCCTGAACCCTGAACCTGTGAACGCATACAAGGAAAGGATATGGGGAGATAGAAACAGCGATTAGTGTCTCTCAGGGGATATCGAGAAAAGCGAGTTATATACAGGACTATGGTAGCTGTAAATAAACGAAATTCTGAGATTTGGGCAATTGGCGGCGGCAAGGGCGGCATAGGTAAAAGCTTTGTAATAAGCAGTATCGGCACCTATCTGGCCCTGAAGGGAAAGAGGGTTGTCATGATTGATGCTGATTTGGGGGGCGCAAATCTTCACACCTTTTTAGGCGTTAAAAGACCAAAAAATTCCTTAACGGATTTCTTTGAAAAGAAAATGTCTCTTGATGATCTTATCGTTGACAGCGGCATAGAAAATATGGGGCTGCTGATAGGGGCTATTCATTCCTTAGCCCCTGATAGTATCAAGCACTTTCAGAAACTTAAATTTTTCAGGCATATTAAGAATATTGATGCAGATTATATTCTTATTGATCTCGGAGCCGGAACACATTTCAACAACCTTGATACTTTTCTTATTGCTGATAAATTGTTAATCGTAATAGTGCCTGAAGTAATAGCAATAGAGAATTTTTACTATTTCCTGAACAATGTATTTTACAGAAATTTAGGGAAATCCCTGGCGGCACATGGGTTAAAGAATGTGGTTCAGGACGCATGGAAAAACAGGTATTCATATGGTATAGGGAATTTGAACCAACTGATTGAATATCTAAAGGGATCTTCAGAGGAAATCAATAGTGCTGTTAATAGTGAATTGTCCAGATTCAAGATTCATCTCGTATTAAACAAGGTAAGAAGCAACGATGAGATAAAAATCGGAAATTCCGTCAAAAGTATTTGCATGAAATACTTAGGTTTTAGTGCTCAATATGTCGGATATGTTGAGTTTGATGATTTTATCTCCAGGGCAATAAACAAAAGACAGCCTTATATGCAGGCATTTCCAACGTCACGCTGTGCAAAAGAGATTGAAGGGCTAACAGAGAACCTTCTGGAAGGAAGGTCTGTCAAAACGATGATTTCCGTATGAGCCAGGAAGAATATAACAAATATTTTGAGGTCCTTGAGCTCCCTGCCGACTCTTCATTGCCTGAGGTCAGAAAGGCTTATCTGGCCCTTAAGGATTTATACTCGACAGCGTCCATTGCGATGATGCCTTTTGAGGACGATATCACTGAAGAACGCCGGACAGAGATTGTTGAACAAATCGAGGATGCCTATTTCAATTTGTTGGACTTTTTCGACCAAAAGAAGAAGTCTCCGGAACATCAGGGTAAATCGCATGCCTTTGACAAAGACATAGAAGAAATTATTTCCAATACCCCTGCTTTTAGCGGGCAGGCATTAAGGCAGATAAGAGAACATCTGAATATCGGGTTGTATGATGTTGCGCTTGCAACGAATATTCAGATTCATCATCTTGAGAATATAGAGATAGAAAAATATGATGCCCTTCCGGCCGACCTGTATACCAGAGGCTTTGTAGTAAGTTATGCAAAGTACCTGTCTCTCGATTCAAAAAAGGTGGCCGATGATTACATGAACAGGTATCACTCCTGGAAAAAAGAGCGGAGGGAATAATCCGCAGCGCCGGCCTCTGAACAGATAAAAGCACACACCCTCGATATTTCGAAAACACAAACATGTCGAATATCGAATAAAAAAAATCCAACCGCAGAAGTTTTAACCGGAAGATAAGAAAAGCCGTGAGAAGCTGTCTCAAATTTTTTATTTTAGGAACAATGTTGTTGGGACTGCCCTTGCTGGGAATCATTGTTAAGGGCCTTCCTGTGTCCTGGTATCTGGAGTTTCCTCCTGAAACCAAATATATTACGCACGCACCTTTTTCATGGATAGCCTTTATAGTTTACAGCCTTTTCATCTTAGCCTCGATCGTTCCGCTGCTGTTAAGGGGGATATTGGCCTTCAGCCGGGCCCGGGTGAGGTCAAAAGGGCATTTTCGTTTCCCCTGGTGGGGATGGATGGGGATTTTAGCGTGTTTCGCAGCATGGACTCTTGCGTGGACACGCTTTTCCTTGTTTGAAATATTTCAGCCCCACACGTTTTTTCCTCTATGGCTCTCTTTTATCCTTATTATCAATGGCTTGACATACCGGAACAAGGGCAAATGCATGATGCTTGACCGGCCTGGATTCTTCCTGATTCTTTTTCCGGCAAGCGCTGCATTCTGGTGGTTTTTTGAGTACCTGAATCGTTTTGTACAGAACTGGGGCTATGTGGGCGTCCATTTCGGTGCGTGGGAATATTTCTGGTATGCAACCCTTTCATTTTCAACTGTACTCCCTGCGGTTATGGGAACCCGGGAATGGTTGCTCACCACTTCATGGCTTGACAGTGGTTTTAAAAGGTTTTTTACTCTTTCATTTTCCCGGCCCAGGGCACTGGCGTGGACAATTTTATTGATGTCGGGGTTTGGATTGGCTGGTATCGGTGTATGGCCGGATTATCTTTTTTTGCTACTCTGGGTGTCACCCCTCTTAATTATCATCTCCCTGCAGACGCTGATGGGAGAACGTCATATTCTTTCGGATATTGCTCAAGGGGACTGGCGCCCGGTCGTCTCTTCCGCTCTGGCTGCCCTGTTTTGTGGGTTGTTCTGGGAGATGTGGAATTTTTACAGCCTCGCCAAATGGGAGTACGCAGTGCCCTTTGTTCACCGCTACCAGATCTTTGAGATGCCGGTTCTGGGGTATGCGGGCTACCTGCCTTTTGGGCTGGTAATTGCCGCGATTGCAGGTATGCTGGATGACCATGCCGCATATGACGGGAGATTAACTGGCCCAGGTACTTATGAAGATCCGTCCCGATATTCCCATAATACTATGTACAGGATTCAGTGAAAGAATTACGGATGGAAAGGCTAACGGGATGAAAATCAAAGCATTTATGCATCACAACTAAAGGTTTTCCGCCGGAAGAAAGATTCGGGTTAACGAGTATTGACCTTGCCCTTAGCCATGATGGGCGACTTTTTTTCTTTAGAGATATTTAAAAGATTGACTTAATGCCTGAAAAGTTTTAATTATACTTAAAACTATTTAGGGGGGGGGTCGATCCATGATCAGGGAATACATTACCAGGCAACATTATCTTGACAGGATAAAGCCTTACATTGGCAAGGATATTATTAAAGTCATAACAGGCCAGAGGAGAGTCGGTAAGAGTTATCTCCTTTATCAGATTATGGATGTCATCACCGCCGCTGATCCTGAAGCGCAGATTATTTATATCAACAAAGAATTATATGAGTTTGACTTTATAGATAATTACAAGGCCTTGCTGGCATATATCAGAGATAAGGCAAAAGGCAAAAAGAACCGCTATATTTTTATTGATGAAGTTCAGGATATCGACCAGTTTGAAAAGGCATTGCGCAGTCTCGCTGCCGAGGGCGGGTATGATATCTACTGCACCGGAAGCAATGCCGGGCTGCTTTCCGGGGACCTGGCCACTTATTTAAGCGGGCGTTATGTTGAGATAAAGGTATTCTGTTTATCCTATATTGAATTCCTGGATTTTCATAATCTTCAAAACAATGCAGAGGCATTTTTGAAGTATATCAAATACGGTGGTCTTCCCTACCTAATCAATCTGAAACTGGAAGATGATATTGTCTATGACTATCTGAAGAATATCTATAACACGATCCTTTTCAAGGATGTTGTCAAAAGACACAGAATCAGAAACATAGCCTTTCTTGAAAGACTGACAATATATTTAGCTGATAATGCAGGGAGCCTGGTTTCAGCAAAAAAGATCAGTGATTTCCTTAAATCCCAAAAGACAAATATCTCACCAAATGTTGTTCTCAATTATATATCACATCTTGAATCGGCCTTTTTTATTTTAAAGGTTCGACGTTCAGATATTGCATGTAAAAAGATATTTGAGATCGGTGAGAAATACTATTTTGAAGACTTAGGCCTGAGACATACGATTATTGGCTATAGGCAGGCCGATATCGGCAGGGTACTGGAAAACCTTGTGTTCATTCATCTGAAAAGATCAGGATATGAAATAACCGTTGGCAGGATCGGTGGAAAAGAGATCGATTTCGCATGTGAAAAAAAGGGGGAAAGGCTCTATGTGCAAGTAGCTTATATGATTACTGACCAGAGCGTTCATGACCGTGAATTCGGCAACCTTCTGGAAATCAAGGACAATTTCACCAAAATCGTGGTCTCCATGGACGAGATGACAGGCGGCAATTTCAAAGGAATAAGGCATGTGAATATAAGGGATTTCCTGGTTTCCGCCCTTTTCTGAGAGAAATAGAAAATTTAGGCTGCTTTTTTTAAGGAGACAATAAGCCGTCTGCCAAGTAGGCCAAGGGCCTGTTCAATGCGTGGCAGTTTTGTTTTGTGCCTTGGGGAAATCATACGACGGACTTCCTTTTCGTCAACGCCAAGTCTGCGGGCAAGTTCGGATTTGCTGATCCCTTCTTCACGTACCGCAATATAGAGAGCGGCCTTGGCGGACATTTGTGCGGAAAGCGGTATGGAGTATTGGCCTTTTTTAATAGGGGAGGCCTCAGGTATGGTCAGGTCATCTGCAATGCACACTGCTATTGCTTCTTCCAGACAATCCTCAGCTTCGTCTAGAGCCTCTTTTAAGCTTTCTCCATCTGTGGCTGCAAAGGAAATGTCAGGGAAAGTCACAAGAAAAAAGCCGCCTTCATCCGGTTTAATATTGGCTGGATAGGTAAATTTAAACATGGAACAGTCTCCTTATTTCAGGTGGTCTTTTGTAAGATTCAGGTCAGCAAGCATTTTGTTAAGCAGTCCCGGCCCCATTTCCTTCTTTCTGTCTTTAAACCTCCCTTTCCTCGTTTAGTTTCAAAGCGGACTGAAACCTTGAAGTATAAAGGTTTTTAATAATATTAAGCCGTGTTGTTTATGCAACGTTAGGGTTCTACATAACGGAAGGTGTGGCCTTGCCTACGGTTAATCCCCAAAGATGGCCATCAATTCCTTGATTTGTTCTTTTTGCTTTTCTGTATCTTCGGCAGGAAAAGTGCTGGCAGGCGTTTCAATGATGCCATTATCCGAAAGCACTTCTTTGATAACAGCCGCGGGCATCTTCTGATAAGCGTCCTTGAGATTGCGGAGGTACTGGTCCAGTTTCCATATTTGCCGGAGGTGGCCCTCATCGCCCTCACCCGTCAACTGAAGGGACGATTGGACCATCCGCTGCCAGGCTCCTGGGGCCAGAGTAGCCCCCGTGGATACCACTCCGCTCGTACTCGGATGGGCTAAAAAGCTGGTTTCATCCCCGTCATATATCCTGAAATGAGTTCGCCTGCGACAGGCCTTCTGATAGTTATACGCCCGGTCAAGCGGTCCTAAGAATATCAGGCCGGCAATATTGTCTATGGCGATTAATTCCTTCAGGATACCCGTGCGGATATTGTTTCTCTTAAAGGGTCTGTCCAACCCTCTTATCAGTTCAGGGTCATTATGCAGGATAAAAGGATGGTCAACCATTGAGCAGATGTTCTTATAATAGGCTGGCAGACCGCGATTGCTGTGGTAGAAAAGCGGCGTATCAACCAGGAAAACCAGGCTGTCCTCTTTTTTTCCGGCAAGGACCTTTTTCAGGTCAAGAATGGTATTGCTTGTATCGTCTTCAGTGTCCCTGGTAATCCAGATCAGGATTGGGATGCGACCGCTAATAACAGCGAGGGCCTTTTCCAGGAGCTCTGAACGCTGATCAGAAGACAGGTTTTTGCCTTCACCCGTATGAGGGCTCGACAGAAATACTGCCTGGGCAAAAGGGGCCACCCGGTCAAGTATCCTTTCCAGTCCTTTCCCGTCAATAGATCCGTCCGGCTTAAGCGGGGTTATCAGATCTGCGATAAGCCCCCGTGGGGATATTAAGGCTTCCATTTACCCTGAATTCCTCTCTTCCTAACAGGTCATGAAGATGGACGAGACCCTTTACCCGGTTTTGTTCGTCCACGATTGCGAGATGGGTAATTGCATTCAATTCCATGAGTTCGAGGGCCTGTGCGGCAGTCCGGTTTTCGCCAATGGTTTTTGTAGAAGGAGACATGATTATTTCCACTTTGACTTCCCTGATATTTTCGTGGTTGAGAAGGGCCCTTCTTAAATCCCCGTCGGTGATAATGCCGGCAAGCGTTTGATCTTTATCAATAACCAGGGTGGCCCCGAGCTTTTTTGAGTCTATTTCATGAATGGCATTTTTGACCTTTGAACCCATGGGAACCATGGGTATCTGGTCATCCGTAAGCATAACTTCACTGATATTGATTGAGAGCCTTTCGCCTAAGATTCCACCGGGATGGAACCTCTTGAAATCATCCTGGTTAAAGCGCCGGCTATTCATCAGGGCTACGGCAAGGGCATCTCCCATGGCCAGGGCCGCAGTAGTACTGGCGGTTGGAGCCATTCCCATGGGGCATGCCTCCCTTTCCACACCCACATCAATAACCACGTCACATATTCTTGTCATGGGAGAATCCATGCCTCCAGTGAAGGCAATGATCCTGGCCCCTAAGTTTTTGAGCATCGGCAGTATATTGTTGATCTCTGTGGTTTGCCCGCTATTGGATATGGCAAGAACGATGTCATCGAGGGTTACCATTCCGAGATCGCCGTGGATGGCCTCTGCCGGATGGAGGAACAGGGCAGGGGTACCGGTGCTGTTGAAGGTGGCGGCAATTTTCCTGCCGATCAGACCTGATTTTCCCATGCCGGTGAGGATGACCCTTCCTTTGGCCTTCAGGATCAAATCCACGGCCTTTTCAAATTCGGGCCCCAGCCTTTCCATAAGGCTCAGGATGCTCTGGGCCTCAATTTTTAAGACCTCTTTTGCTTGTTCAATAATCATATATTCACTTTCAAACAGCAAATGTCGTAATAGTTTAGCTCTTTGAAAAAATCGATCATAGCCTTTAGGGACGTGGAGATCTCTTTTTTAATAGCCGCATATGCTTACATTATTTCATAGCACGGCAGTTAGGACCTGAAATTCAAGCAACGGACAGCCCCATGTAGAAATCTTCATCATTAAGGCCGCCATCACTGCCTTTTTCGAGCCAAGGGGCAAAGCCCCGCCCCCGGCCCATAGGGCCTCCGCCCCGGTGGGGGGGGGCGTGTTGCTGGCATTAGGTGAATTTGTGATGCGGCGTTTAAAAAAGAGATCCCCATGTCCCGTTCCTGTTTTCAAAAGGCTAAACAATTACAAAAATTATTTTTTGGAAAAATAGATTTTTCGCTGTTTCAGACATTCCTTTAACATTTTTTATAATGCTTCTCAAGTGATAACTTCAGGCTCATGGCGTAAGAATTAAATATTTTCGATCTGGCAGTATGTTGTCGTATATGATATAAAATAAAATAACTTACGGATGTGAGGGTTTTTGGAAAAATGGGACGGAGGTATGAGAAGAATGAGTTCATTGGACCTTGAAAAGCTGGATCTTATACCCGGTGATGCCCTTGTTGCGGTTGATATCCAGAATGATTTTTTTTCCGGAGGAAGTCTGGCCGTGTACGGCGCCGAGGAAATCCTTCCTGTTATGAATCAATATATTGAGATATTTCAATCAAGGAAATTACCTGTTTTTGCTACTCGTGACTGGCATCCTGACGGGCACTGCTCTTTCAGGGCCCAGGGAGGACCCTGGCCCGTTCACTGTGTTGTCGGTTCAAAGGGCGCCCTGTTTCATCCGGATTTGCGTTTAACAGATTACGCGATTGTGATCTCTGCCGCAACCGAACCTGATAAGGAGGCATATTCCGGGTTTGAGGGCACAGATATGAATGACCGGCTGCAGGCTGCCGGTATCCATCGCCTTTTTATTGGCGGGCTTGCTACGGATTACTGTGTGCTGAACACGATCAAGGACGCCCTGAAATACGGCTATGAGGTGTTTCTTCTTATGGATGCCATCAAGGCCGTTAATGTCAACCCTGATGACGGGCAAAAGGCTGTGGATGAAATGACCCTGCTTGGTGCATTACCGGTTAGGGTTGGGGTATTTCTTTGATGGGCCTGTTATTCAATGATTTAGCTGGACTTTATTTCGATTTTTTACTATGAAACTTTAGTGGTTCAGGCGCCCCTGTGGGGCTTAATAGGGAACCCCGTTGGAATCGGGGACGGGCCCGCCGCTGTTACCCCGCCTTTTTTATAAAAAAGGAACCCTTTTAGTTTTTGTGTACCACTGTTCTGGTGAACCGGGATGGGAAGGTCGCTAAAAGGGCGGGGGAGTCAGAAAACCTGCCTGAACCCGAGGCGTAACCTTCGCGGACTGAGGGCGTCCTTAAGATCTTGAGGATAAAAAAGGGAAATCCCCGGATCGAATGAATCGGTCCGGGTTTTTTTATTTTGGTGTGTTGCAAAATGACCTTCAAATTTTTTATCATCACGGCAGTCAATTTGTTTATGCTTTACTGGGTAAGCCCAGCCCAGGCAGGAACATTTACGGACGCACTCGGCCGGAGCGTCACGCTCAAGCAAAGGCCCGAAAGGATTGTTTCCTTAGCCCCGAGCCTGACCGAAATCCTCTATTATTTAGGGTTAGGGGACCGTGTAGCCGGTGTGACACGGTTTAGTTATTACCCTCCTGAAGCAGCATACAAACCGAAGGTAGGAACATATATCAATCTGAATGTGGAGAGGATCATCTCTCTTAATCCTGATCTGGCCATAGGAACGGCGGACGGTAACAAGCCGTATATTGTGAAGCTCCTGGAGCAGGCGGGCATTCCCGTTTATATCGTAAATCCCCGAAACGTCAGGGATGTAATTGGGACCGTAGCTGTTTTAGGGAGATTGTGCGGTGTATCGAAGAAGGCAGAAGATCTGGCTAATGTCTTAAGCCGCCGGATTGACCGTATTTTAGATAGAACGGCATCCTTAAGGCGGCCCACGGTTTTTTTGCAGATAAACATCAAGCCGATCATGACGGTGAACCGAAACACATTCCATCATGATGTGATCCGGCTGGCCGGAGGCGAAAACATGGCAAAGGACGCGCCGTACAACTATCCGAGAATAAGTATTGAAGAGGTGATCCGGAAAAAACCCGAAATTATTATTATATCTTCCATGGAACGGGGAGGAAGGTTTGAACAGGCGCGAAAGGAATGGCAAAAATGGCCGGTAATACCCGCCGTGATGGATAAAAGGGTCTATCTGGTTGATTCCGACCTGCTGGATCGGCCGTCACCTCGAATAGTAAATGGGCTGGAGACCATGGCCAGGTTGATCCATCCGGAGGTGAAATGGGCTATTGAATGAACCAGATGACCCTGAAAAACATAAAAAGACCCTTGAGTCCTGTGCGTGTTGCATATGTCTCCCTAATCCTGTGCCTTTTTCTGGTTCTTACCATGGTGTTTTCCCTGCTGCTTGGAACCGCCGAAGTGAGACCGGACCAGTTATGGCGGTTGTTTACGGGTGAGCCGGGAGTCGAGAAGGCTGTGAGCCTCATTGTCTTTAAGATCAGGCTTCCAAGGATTATTTTAGCAGGGATTGTGGGTTTTTCCCTGTCCATTGGCGGGCTGGTGTTCCAGGCCCTGCTGCGCAACCCTTTAGCCGATCCTTTCATCTTAGGTGTTTCAAGCGGAAGCGCATTTGGGGCCGTGTTAGGCATTATTCTTGGCCTCAGTTATAATCTTGGTATCCCGTTTATGTCATTTGCCGGGGCCCTGTTGACCATTTACCTGATCCTGACTGTGGGCAGGAGGAAGATGGGCATGGAGTCCTCTACAATCCTGTTAACGGGCGTTATTATTAATGCCTTTTTTACGGCCATCATCATGTTCTTTATTGCAACCGCGACAGACGATCGCCTTCACAGCATACTTTTCTGGCTCTACGGGGATCTCTCACAAAGCAACTACAGTGAATCCGCGCTTGTTGCTCCTATAATGCTTGCAGCATTTGTGATTCTTTATGGTTTTTCCAGACACCTGAACCTGATTACTGCCGGGGAGGAAACAGCGGTTCAGTTAGGTGTGGACGTGGAAAGGGCAAAGTTGATCTGTTTCCTTATAGTCTCCCTGATGGTCGGGCTTGTAGTCTCCTTTTCGGGGCTCATTGGGTTTGTGGGTCTTATTATCCCACATCTGGGAAGGATGGTCTTTGGATCCGATCATCGTCTTTTAATGCCGGTTTCGGCGCTGGGCGGGGCAGCCTTTTTAGTGGCTGCCGATACCCTGGCAAGGACAGTTATTTCGCCGGGCGAGGTACCTGTTGGCGTAATCACTGCCTTTATCGGTGCGCCCTTTTTTATCTATCTCCTCAAGACAAGAGGCAGCAGATGGACCCGATCCTGAGCTTTAAAAATGTAGGTTTCAGATACGACCGGTCGTGGGCAATGCGAAATCTGAATCTGGATATCAGGCCAGGCGAGCTTTGGGGTATTCTGGGCCCTAACGGGTCGGGTAAGAGCACGCTTCTAAGTGTGGCGGACGGGATACTTGCTCCCCAGGAGGGGCAGGTGCTGCTTGAAAATATTCCCATGAGCAGTTTCACCAGATTGGCCCTGGCCGGTAAAGTAGCCATGGTGGCCCAGGAGAGCTATTTCCGCTTCTCTTTTTCCACACTTGAGGTGGTCCTTATGGGGCGTTTCCCGCATCTCAAGCGGTTTCAGTTTGAGGGCAAAAAGGATATTGAGGTCGCTTTTAAGGCCCTTGAGGCCACGGACTGTCTTGAAATAGCGCAGCGATCCATTCATGAACTCTCGGGTGGTGAGAAACAGCGTGTGCTTATTGCCAGGGCTCTTGCCCAGGAGCCTACGATTATTCTTTTGGATGAGTCCACGTCCTTTCTCGACCTGCGGTATAAAAAGGAGATTTTTGATCTGATTTTTTCACTGACCCGTGAAAGGGGCGTGAGCGTGCTTGTGGTCTCCCATGATATTGACCTTTCAGCCCAGTACTGCGACCGGATGGTCATGTTGAAAGGGGGCCGTATTCATTCAACAGGTGTTCCGGCGGATGTGATCACGGTGTCAAATATTGAATCTGTTTATGGATGCCAGGTCATCGTGGATAAAAACCCGGCAAAGGGGAGCCCGAGGGTCAGCCTGGTATAAGCGAAAGGGAAGAACCATGATGGAATTTTTTTTAAAAGGCGGGCCGGTAATGTACCCGCTTTTAGCCTGTTCAATTATCGCCCTGACAGTAATCTTTGAGCGTTCGTTATTCTGGATTATTGAAGGTGTGAGGGGAAACAGGAACCTTGTAGATGAGGTACTTGGGTTGTGCCAGAAGGGGGCCTGGGACGCGGTCAGGGAAAAGGTGGCCGGGTCAAGAGATTTTGTCATCAGGATTTTAGTTACAGGTATCCTCCACAGGGAATTTTCCATGACCAAGGCGATGGAAACGGCAGCGGCCGAAGAAATAAGGCGGATGCGCCGGTACATGGGCGTGCTGGATACCATGATTACGGTTGCGCCCCTTTTAGGCATATTCGGGACAGTATTAGGTATAATCACCTCCTTTGAGCTATTAGGGACAAGTGGTATTGAACACCCCCAGGCCGTGACAGCAGGGATCGCCCAGGCCCTTATTACAACGGCTACAGGTCTTGGCATCGCGATCCTTTCGGTTTTTCCCTACAACTATTTTAACAGCCGCGTGGAAGGCGCGGCATTGACCATTGAAAAATACGCCACAAGCTTAGAGATCGTATATGAGAAATTAAATAATGGATCCGGCCAACAAAAGAACGATCACAAATGAAAATGAACTACCCAGGTATCTTTTAGACAGGATAACCCTGCGTTCCGCGGGGCAGGCATGGATAAACAAGATTATTTTTAAAGTTCCCTGTCCCGTTATCGTAGGATTAATGAATCTTACTTATTTCGTTCCTCTCGCTAATCCGTTTAGGATCGGCTTCAACCGCGATTTAAACGCAGGACGGGCAATATGCTCGCACCAGAATTTTCAAATGCACCAATTTTGATTATTGTCATTACAGCTATCCGGTAGATCGTATAAAATATCGCAAGGTGAAGAGGTGCATAGCTGAACTATATGAAATTTGTTGATAAACTTGATTGTTATGAACGAGTTTTTTCACCCGAATGAGTTACAGACATTAAACTGAAAGCAATGTATGAATATTAAGATAAACAGGATGGCTTTAGGTTATTTATATCCTGAATATCCTGTTAATCCCGTCAAAAAAAGAAGTCCTTGAGCAAATATAATGAAAGTTAACCTGCAAATAATCAAGAAACCCCGCATTGAGATGCTTCCCCTGATTGATATCGTGTTCCTGCTGTTAGTGTTTTTCATATATGCCATGCTCTCTATGGCCGTGCACAGGGGGTTGCCGGTGATACTCCCGTCATCGAGTACGGCAAAAATTGACAGGCATTTAGTGCTGTCCGTTACCGTGAAGGCGGACGGGACAATTTATGTGGATAAAGAACAGGTCTCTCTTGAGTCCCTGACCGGGACCTTGAAAAGAAAAGCCAGGTCCGAAAAAGCGCCCGGCGTGTTGCTGTTTGCCGATCGAAGCCTCCCTTACCAGAAGCTGTTTAAAGTCTTAGATCAGATCAGGATTGCGGGAATTAAAAGGATTTCCCTACAGGCGGAGGCAGGTGAGCAGCCGTGAAAAGTTTTTTACCAGCTTTTGTATTAGCCGTGGTGATTCACGGATTTTTCATGGCCATGGGTCAAAAATGGTTTAAAAGTGAATGTATCAGAAGCCCTGTGCCGCGTGTCATTACCATGACGCTGGCTTATCAACGACCCCAGAGCCCCCCTGAACCCGTACCGGCCAAAACAAAGCATGATATCCTTGCAGTAAAGCCCGTGCCAGTCGTTAAAAAGGAAAAGCCCAAACCTGTGCTTAAGCCATCGGTGCCGCCGAAAAAGGTGTCGGCGCCGGTAAAGCCCATAAAAACCGTGCCTCCCCCTGGTCCAATGCCTGAGCCGAAACCAGAGCCCAGGCCAACAAAAGCGGCCGCGGAGCCCCCTGATGACATACCCGGGCCCGTTGAAAAGAAGGAAGTTGATACTGCGAAAGTTATACATAATGATTTTCAGGCCCCGCCGGCAAAGTCAATCGAAGAAGAGAAAATTGATCCCGGGGAAGAATCATATCGTGATTTTCCGGAGACTGAAATGGAGCCGGTAGAAATGGTGGTGCCTGACGCCCTGGAAAAAGAAATGCCGGCACCCCCCGCGCAGGTTGCCCGTGCAGAAACGGCGCCACGTGTGCAACCAGATACGGTTGCCGTCACTAAAGCAAGGCCGGTCTATCGGGCAAATTCGCCTCCGGGATATCCCGGGTTAGCAAGAAGAAGGGGGTATGAGGGTACGGTTATATTAGAAGTCCTTGTGGACAGGAGGGGCAGGGTAGGGGAACTGCGTCTGTTCAAATCCAGTAAACACAGGGTCCTGGACAGGGCCGCAATGGCTTCGGTCAAAAAGTGGTTATTTGAACCGGGGACGAGAGATGGCGTACCTATAGAAATGTGGGTCAGAATTCCGATTCGTTTCCGTTTGAAATAACCGCAATAAATAGCCGTCAACAAACGAACCCGGCGCAGGGCCTTTCACGGTGTTCCGGATCAAAGCTGGTTACTGGCTGACATAGATAGTAACCTTTCCCTTGGTGCATTTGATCCAGATTTTGTCATGCCCTGGATTGAAACTTATTTCGTCTCCATCACCCGCAGAGATATAGAAAGTATCCTTTGAGACTATTTTTCCCTGGGCGAAAACCTTGAAATCCAGACGACTTGTCTTCCAGATGTCTTTATTCCAGTACGTCATTTTAGTGGGCATTTTGGGATTTAAGGAAATGGTTTTTTCCTCACCCTCTTTCATGTCAAGTGCGCAAGCAACAGAAGCCAGTCCCAATAGCAGTCCAAAGGCCAGCGCAAAGACAAAGGCGGTATTTAATCTCGATTTCATGTTGGTCTCTTTGCCTCCTGATAAGCAATAGTTTGATTTCATTACGTATGACATTGAATAATTACATATTGTATGGAAAAATTCAACATAATCATGGATATCTGTCACATAAATCCATAAATGGATGCCATCGTTTTCATGCTGTTTTTATTTTTCCATTCACCAGGTTTAAAACCTTCGCGGGAATGACGGATAAGCCTGAATGTGTTATGCAAGGGTCGGTTGAGAAAGAACAGATTTGGCTAAAATAACCGACTTTCAGTCGTACAAGAAATCTACTTGCTTTAGCAGGTAGTTGTTTAATGTATCAGGAGATTCCATATCTGCCGGGATTTATAAAATGGGGTGGCCAGCTTACCCTCGGGATCGGAGAGGCAGATGGTTGGTCAGGCTATCCGTGAGATCCTGTAACCAGCGGTGTGTTTAAGGGTCATGAAAAACCCGTCCCGATATTCACCCGCAGCGGTTACCCTGCTACGCACCCCATGAAAATGTATTATTCTAACAACAAAGATCTTAACTCACGCATTACCTAATGGTGAGAGATGATTTAGAATATCAGTATGATACTCCCCTGTATTGAATTTTCCGGCAGCCTGGTTCTTTGCCAATTGAATCAGGAAAACGATCTTTGAAATGATTAATTCACGCATAAGAAATCCAACAGCAAATTTCTGAGCCTGAGATAAATCCTCAAGATGTAACATGTCAAACAAGTGTTCAGTGAGTGAAGTGATCCTCCTGTGTATTTCCTTCTGGGTAGGTTCCAGCTCTCCGTCTAACCTGGCGCCCCAGACTGCCGGTATAATATAATCAATCGGTCCTGTCAGGAGCCTGATAGCCTGTAATTTAACAATATCGCATGCTGTTTTGTTTATTATGGGTCCGATGATCCTGGTAATTTGAGTTAAATCTTCCGGCCCGTAATTTTTTCCACCTATTGAAAAAAGGCTTTTCAGGATGTCCATAGTAAAATGCTCCCTTCTAATGTTGATGTACTCGTAAAAAGTTTTTATCAGTCTTTTTTTGTCATTCCCGCCCCGCATCAAGTGCGGGATAAACTACGGCGGGAATCCAGTCATTTCAGGCAGTTTTGGACTCCCGCCTTCGCGGGAGTGACGGTAAATCCGAATTTTTACGAAACCATCAATGTTGAGATTTGATAACATGCAGGGTGCGCCTTCTTATTTGACGGACCCTGCAATCTTCTCTTTCGAAAGCGAGGCTAAAAATCCTTAAAATCCTCATCGTCCATCGGAATTACCTGGTCAGGACTCACTTCCTTTGCACTGGAAACCGCCAGTTCCTTTCCTTTTCCCTTCTTTGCAGGAGCTGTAAGGACCTTGTGGATTCCGGTTTTTGGATGTTCAACCACGGTAGGGTGTCCACTGTGAGCACCGCCCGTACTTCCACCGACTAAAGCCACCAGGTCGCCCACAAACCCCTTCATCTCCTCTGCCTGTGCAGTCAACTCTTCAGAAGCGGATGCGTTCTCCTCGGCACTTGCAGCGTTCTGCTGGGTCACCTGGTCCATTTGACTTACGGCAATGTTCACCTGGTCAATACCCTGGGCCTGTTCATTGGATGCGGCGGCTATTTCACCAACAAGCTCGCCCACCTTGGAAGAGCTGTCCGCGACCTTTCCAAATGCCTCATTGGTCCTGGTGACTATCTCCGAGCCGTCTTTGGTCTTTTTGACGGTCCCTTCGATCATCTCGGCCGTATTCTTGGCAGCCTCGGCAGAGCGCATGGCAAGATTACGAACCTCTTCGGCCACGACCGCGAATCCGGCACCTGCCTCGCCCGCCCTGGCAGCCTCAACCGCCGCGTTTAAGGCCAAAAGATTTGTCTGGAACGCAATCTCGTCAATGGTCTTGATAATTTTCTGGGTTTCATCGTTTGCCTTTGATATCTCTTCCATGGATTGCGTGAGCTCGCCCATGGACGCGTTAGCCTGTGAAACTACCTGGTTGGTTTCTTTCATGAGGGTGTCTGCCTGGCCGGCATTGTCCGCGTTCTGCTTGGTCATGGAGGACATCTCTTCAAGGGAAGAAGATGTCTCCTCTATGGATGCGGCCTGTTCGGATGCCCCTTCAGCCATTGACTGGCTGGCAGATGAGACCTGACCGGAAGCCGAGGCCACCTGTTCGGAACCTTCGCTCAGACCTTCGATGATTTTTCTTAATACGTTGCTGATCCCATTTGAAACGAACCATCCAAAGAGGAGGCTAATTAAAATCACTGCACAGGAAATAGCTATAATAAGAGTTCTCGCTGATTTTTCCATGGCTATTGCCTCATCGGAGTAGCGCACCATCTGTTCATGTGCCCTGTCCTTAAGGGCATGGACCGCTTCATTTAGATATTTTTGTTTCTCTCTAAGTTCAATTCTTGCAAGATCCTTTAATTCATCTTCCAGCTTCTGGGCGATTAACACCTTATCAAATATTGTCCCAAACGCTTCATAATACGCTCGACCCACATTGTTGATCTCCCCGCTGACAGACGCATTAAAGTTCTGATAAGCCTCCTTGAGCCTGGTGATGTATCTTTCATCAGCCCTTTGCAGGATATTCTTTTCCTGGCGTCTTATCTGGGCAACAAGGAGTTTTGATTGTTGGTCATTTGCGAGTTGCTCCATCGTGCGGCCTGCTTCAACCAGGGTTTTGACAACACCGTGACTGTCTTCCTTGGTGTCAAACCAGCCTATGACGTTTACAGTTTCCAACAACTCTTTTTTCTTGGCAATAATGCGCTGGCAGGCATCTTTAAAATCCTTAAACAGAGGTGATGCCTTTTTCGTTAGGGTCTCGATCTGCCCGCCCTTTCTGCACGGGGGAATAGCAAGCCCCTCCAGACCCTTGATCTGTTTGCCGAGGTCTTTGCTGCCGTTTAATATAGCTTGTTCCAGAACAGTGTACTCGGTGAGTTTTTCCTGTGCCCGTTGCGTAAAAATCTCATAATTTTTAATATTTCTCTCTACACCGTATAGTTCATTCATATTGACCCGGGTATTGATTAAAATCTGGGTCATTGCGCCGGCAACTTCCTGCTGGGGAACCCGCGACTGCAGTATCTGTCCATAGGTGCCACCCACTGCACCAAACCTGTTTATGAAGAAGATGGACAACCCCGAAACCATTAAAGCCAGGATTACGGTCATGCTGATTAGTTTTTGCTTAACTGTTAAATTTTTCATGCTGATACCTCCTTAATTCAATTTTAAAAGTTTCCAGGCCGCATCGCTTTGCGCCTATTCGGGAAATACAACCGGACACTCAACAGACTGGCCTGTCTTTTTAAATGGATTACTTCTATGCTGCTTTCTCAAGCAGTTCAATCTCTTTGCTGCTAAGCACGCTGTCTACATCTAACAATATCTTAACACCTCCTTTGTCTTCAATTATTGTTATTATCCGAAAGTCCAATCATTTTTTTTAAGACAGCAGCAACGTCTTTGAAATTACTGTCCGCATAGCTTAAAAAGCGGGGATGCAGGGCATGGCCCATCGCAATGGTTGCCTCCTTCCTGTCAGGCAAAATTAGGATAATGCGAAGATCTAAAAGAACTTCGCGAATAGAAAGGAGATCTGAAAGGCTTTTCAAGTCTTCTGTCAAAAGAACAGCAATTCCCAGTTTATTGTGGGGCTGTCGAAGCCGGCGGGAAAGACTCTCAATTGAACAATGAATCTCTTTCTCCTCCTGTGGAATTAGTGCCTCAACCTCTCGCTGAAGCCGTTCCCCTGCTCCGTCTTTCGGTGACTCATAGAATAGGATATTCATTTGGAGTTTCATTCCTTTCAACCAGATAACGGGCAAACAGGTAGACCGATACTTCTGTATAAACAAGAACCATGCCAGGAGTTACGCTGGATGTATATTTTGGGAAAAGATTAATGATTTAAAGTGGTTTGGTGAAAAAAGATAGAAACAGGCAGGTATGGATCGCAGGGGAATTTGTTCGATAAGACAGGACTGAGTTCGAAGGAATCGGACAAGTCCGATTTCTTCGAACATTACGTTGAGACAGGATAAGCCTATTAAGGAACGGAGATTTTATGTTTTTTTAGGAGTTCATATAAACGCGAGCGAGACAGCCCGGATATCCGGCGGGCTTCATTGAGATTGTACTTAGTTATTGATATCAGATCCTGCAAATATCGCCTTTCTGCTTCATTAGCGGCGGTCTTTCGAAAATCCCACAGCGAGGGGAGTGTTTTGAAAGAATCGGCATTTACCTTTGCTCCGTCTTTTGCCGGAGGATTTTTGCTAACAGAGGTTCGGGCCGCGTGGATGCGGATGTTAATTGGCAGGTGCCTTGGGAACAGTGTGTGGTCATGGCGGGCCGCTGCAAGGGCCGTATCCAAGGCATTGATAAGTTCCCTGACATTTCCCGGCCAGTTATACCCTGCAAGTGCCTCGAAGAACTCCGGTGAAAAACCTTTCGTTCCTGTCTTATGGCGCTCGCAGAGCTTTGCGACGTGGTACAGGGATAGATCTATTATATCCCTGTGGTGCTCCCTCAGGGGAGGCAATTTGATGGTTAGGGCCTTAAGGCGAAACATGAGGTCATTTCGGAAGCGGCCGGATTGAACCATTTCATCAAGATCCCTGTTGGTTGCTGCCACGAGCCTGAAGTCACTCTCTACCTCGAGTTTGCTGCCTACAGGACGAAAGCAGTGTTCCTGGAGCACCCGAAGAAATGTCTTCTGAACAGGGAGAGGAAGTTCGCCCACCTCATCAAGAAACAGGGTGCCTTCGTGAGCCTGTTTGATCAGGCCATCCTGTGCCCTGTCCGCGCTTGTAAAGGCCCCCTTTATATGCCCGAAAAGCACACTCTCTACAAGCGTTTCGGGCAGTGCAGCACAATCCACCACCACAAAATTGTTATTAGAGCGGGGACTGTTGTCATGAATTGCCTGTGCAAAGAGTTCCTTGCCGGTGCCGGTCTCACCGTTGATCAGGACATTTGTATTGCTGTTTGCTGCCTGGGCCAGAAGGTCAAAGCAGGCCTTCATCCGGGGACTTTCTCCCACAATGCCCTCCCGTTTTAAGGCAACAGCAGGCTTTCCGGTTGTTTTTTCCTTGCGATACTGGAGGGCGCGAACTAATGGCAATGTCATCTTTTCAATTGATGCAGGCTTTTCAATATAGTCCCAGGCACCGCTTCTGATCGCAAGCTCGGCTCCATCAGGGTCACCATCCCCGGTGATGATAATGACCTCCGGTTGGGCGGGGGTTTTTCGTATTCCTGGCAGGGCATCCAGGCCGTTTCCATCAGGCAGGCGTACATCGAGAAATACCACATCAAATGTCTTTGATGATATCTCTTTGTGGCCCTGTTCAAGGGTAAGCGAATATGTGGCGTCGTGTCCCATGTATCCGATATGACGGCACAGCATGTCACACAGCATCTTGTCGTCATCAATAATCAGTATGTTTGACATGTTACTTGATCCTTGATCCTTGAAACTCGAAACTGGATAGTTCCTTTTCACTATTTATTTTGTGCTTCTGATAATGGTTTGCTGAACTTTCTTGGGCCATTTATCATACGCATACCAGATCAAATCAGAAACCTCTTCAGCCAATTTATAAACATCCAGATCATAAATTTCTTTCACTCTCAGCCCTCCCAGTATCAAATTTCAAGTTTCACATTTCAAGTTTCAAGTTTCCAGTTTCAAGTTTCCAGTTCCTACTCATCCAGGATGCGGCGTATCATGATGCCAATCTTCCGCATAACAAGAGGCTTCATGACAAAGTCCCGAATGCCGATGTTCTTAGCTTTTTCTTCATTGATCAACTCACTAAAACCGGTGCAAAGAATAACCGGAATATCGGGACGGATCTTCATGAGTTCTCTCGCAAGTTTATCGCCCGTCATGTTAGGCATGGTCATGTCGGTGATAACCAGGTCAAATTTTCCCGGCCGTGACCGGAAGGTATCCAGGGCTTCAATACTGCTCGTTTTTGTAGTGACCTTGTACCCCAGTCCCTCTAACATCTGTTTTCCAATGTCAACCAGGCCCTCCTCATCGTCTATTAAAAGGATACGCTCATTACCGGTAGGAATGGGTTCGTGAGTGTCAATTTCCGGTTCAGACTTGCTCTCAATCGTCGGGAAAAATACGTTGAAGGTAGTTCCTTTTCCCTGTTCGCTCTCCACATTAATTGTTCCATCAAGGCTTTTGACAATCCCGTGAACTACGGCAAGTCCCAATCCTGTCCCTTTCCCCACGGCTTTTGTGGTGAAATAGGGGTCAAATATGCGTTCCAGCAACTCTGGGGGCATGCCATCACCTGTGTCGCTTACGGACAGTTTAAGGTAGGTCCCGGGAGCAATGTCGATTACGGATTGGATTTCGGATTTATCTGATTCCGCAGTCCGCGATCCGGAATCCGCATTTTGTAGTGTTATCTCCAGCACGCCCCCTTTCTCTCGCATGGCATGGCCCGCATTGGTACAAAGATTCATAATCACCTGATGAATTTGACCTGGATCTGCCAGGACCATGTCAGACCCGGCTGTTAATTTATGGCGGATCTCAATGGTCGTGGGTAATGATGACCGGAGCAGATTCATGGCTTCTTTGACAATTTGGGTAACACTGATTATTTTCAGCTCCTGTTCTTTCTGCCGGCTGAAAGCAAGGATCTGTTGCACCAGGTTCTTCGCCCGGTTGCCGGCCTTGACCACCTGCCGAATGCTGTGCCGGGCCGGATTCCCCTCGCGAAGCTCATGAAGGAGCGCTATTTCCGCATTGCCAAGAATGGCACCAAGGATATTATTGAAGTCATGGGCTATGCCTCCGGCAAGGGTGCCGATGGACTCCATCTTCTGGGACTGCCGGAGCTGGTCTTGAAGTCTCTTTTCCCTGGTAATATCTCTTGCAACTCCCACAACCCCTGTGGGATTTCCTTCAGCATCTTTTAATAGAGTTGCGGATGAATATGTGGGGAAAAGTGTCCCGTCTTTTCTGGTATGTTCTATTTCACCCGACCACGAGCCCTGTGTCTTTATCTGATTGAAAACGCCGGTGTATTTATTCATCTCTTTTTCACTGTGAAAATCCATGACTTTCATCCCAATCATATTTTTTGGGGAATAACCGTGCATCCTGGCAAAAGCATCATTCATATTTATAAGTTTTGGTTCTAAGTCACTAATTGCTATGCCGTCTATGGACTGCTCAACGGCGAAACTCAATTCCCTTATTTTTTCCTCAGCATGCTTGCGCTCGGCAATTTCATTTTGAAGCTGGCCGATGGCTGTTTGCAACTCTGCGGTTCGCTCTTCAACCATGTTTTCAAGGCTTTGGCGATATCGCATCAATTCTTCATCCGCCCGCCTGCGCTCTTCCTCCAGTTCGATTGTATACAGGGCGAAGGCAACGTCCCCGGCCATTTCTTTGAACAGGGCATGCTCTTCCATGTCTTCGGTGAAATCTGCGGGGATGGACGCAGATGCCAGGCCGTATACCTTTTCGTGGTATTCCAGCCGGACGGTCATCGCCCCTTTGCCACTATACTTAGCCGATAGGGGACAATCGGGGCAGGTGGAGAGCGGGTCTTTGATTATCACAATGCACGGTTGTGATAATGCCTTTTGCCCACAATCAGTCAACTCCCCACTTTTCAGCCGCTCGTCCATTGGCAAGAAATCCCTGCCCAAACCGGATTCAGCAGTTGTCACGGTCCGACCGGTCTCATCGAACAAAGCAATCCAGACATTATCATAACCGCGAGTCTCAGTGAGGCTGTCGCAAACACCTTTAAGCAGATTAGCGCGATTCTTTTCTTTGACAATCAATTGGTTGACGTTTCGGATGGCGCGAAGGACCGCGTTGAGGTGGGATGCCTTTTCCTGTGCCTCTGCAATTTTTTCTGCTAATATGGCAACTACAAAGGCGATAACCACAAACATAAAGGCCCGGAAATAATCATTGGCAGTCGTCACATGATCTCTAAGAAAATTGTGGCTGAGAACCAGAAATATCGCTAAAAATATGGCTACGCTTAGACCTTTTCTTTTCCACCATATTGATGCCAGGATAATTGGAATATAGAAGAAGTGGGTAAAGACAGTGCCGGTTTCAAGTATCTCATGAAAAAAATACGTTAGGAAACAAGCGCCGGCCAATAGGACGGCCATTAGCACCATTTTGAAGTTATCCATTTGTCCATCAAATTTTGTTTCCATTCTCCTCGGCCTCCAATATATCCCTCAGTTTTGCCGAAAATGACGCGAGTCGATATGGTTTTTGTATAAAGCCTTGGGCGCCTGCATTTATAATTTTTTTAGCAGTTCCATTTGTTCTGTGATTCCAAATTCCATGATAAATTCCGTACCCCTGTCCCTCTCGACCCGTATCTCCCCCTTCAGTTGTTCCTGAACCAGATTCCTGACAAGTTTTAGACCGAGGCTGTCAGTCTTATAGATGTCAACTCCGTCCTTGATACCCATACCGTCATCTTTGACTCTTATAATAATCGTGTCCCCGGCCGAACTCCGCATGGAAATTTTTAGGGTCCCTTCTTCACTGTCCCTGAAGGCATGTTTGAAGGCATTAGAAATCAGTTCGTTTAAGACAATGGCGCAGGGGATAGCCTTGGTTATGGAAAGGTAGATACATGATAATCTAAGAACAGGGGTAATCTTTTTCTTTTCTGCATATATCTCTGACAGGTAGATGATTAGTTCCCTGATATAGCTTGCCATTTCAATTTTATCAAAGCTCTCGCTTCTGTAGAGTTGTGAATGGATAAGGGCCATGGAGTCGATTTTATTGCGGGCATCTTCAAACAGATCGATTGCCTGCTGATCATGGGTTCGCATGCTGCTCATATCAAGTAAGCTTGAAATGACCTGGAGGTTGTTTTTGACCCGATGGTGAATTTCACCTAAAAGCACCACTTTTTCTTTAAGCGATGTCTTAATCTTGTCCTCGGCTTGCTTGCGTTCTTCTATCTCCTGCCTTAATTGCTCATTGGCTTTGTCTAATTCGGTGGTACGTTCTCTCACTAATTCTTCAAGGTGGTCTCGGTGTCTTTTTAATTCCTCTTCAGCACTCTTGCGTTTGACAACTTCTTTTGCCAATGAATCACGAGAAACAGTGGTCGCATTTAAGTCTGCCGTCATTTTGTTAAATGCATCAACAAGATCGCCTATTTCATCCCTTGGGCCATATTTGATTTGTATTGATTTCAAATCTCCATGAGAAATTCGCAATGCTGCTTTTGATACTTCTTTAATCGGCCTTGAAAATGTCCTGGAAATAAATACGGCAGATATGGTTATTAGAAAACCGACAATTAGCGCTAAGGTAACAACTGTATTACGTATTACATAGGCCGCTTTAAACGCTACTGAAACGGGCTGAGTCATGATAATTCCCCATCTCCATCCCCATCCGTTAAAAGGGTCATCTCCCTTCAATGCATAGCGGGCACTGATAACGTCTTCTCCCCTGTCGTTTTTATATTCTGAAATCCCTGTCTTGCCGGCAAGCAGATCCCTGACTACCGGGAATTCATACAGCCGGTGAACATTAAGAAATTCCTTTTCATCGGGCCCTGCCAGTATCTCGCCTCTCCTGTTTATGAGATATGCGTGCTCATCGCCCCCGGTTCTCTTATCTAATACCTGCACTCTCTCAATAATATGGTCCATGCTCATACGGGTACTTAAAACACCAATAATATTTTTATTGGTTTTATCTGTTACTGGAGTATTAAATCCAATTACCATCTTCCTTCCTGCTGTTTCTGCACGATAGGCATCCAATGGAATAACATCGCCCTTTTTGCATTGAATTGTTCTCTGAAACCATTTTTTATCGGCCCTCGTCGTGCCAACAAGGTCCTTTCGTGTACATGCTATAATTGTTCCATTCGGGTCGATTACTGAAATCGCATCATAAAAGGGATAAGCCTCAATAGCCGCTTCAATATATCTTTGCTTTGCATTTGTATCATCGACCTTAAAAACATCAGCCTGGGAAAGCAGTTTGATGTCTTGATAACGTGAACTTACATAGTAGGATATTTTTCTCCCGCAATCCCTGACAAGGTCACTCAGGTGCGCCTTTGTATTATTTTTTAGTTGTCTTTTAGTGCTAATAAAGCAAATGCTACCACCAACAACTATAGGTATTAGAGATAGCGCTAAGAACCAGATGAGCAGTTTTATGCCAATCCTGAATTTTATCCTTTTTTGCTTTTCCATTTTGTTCTACCTTAATATCAATGTCATTAACTTAGGGGCCCGAACCGGCGCAGGGTTCTTCCAGTGTAGCGCAGGGCTTCAGCCCTGCCTCAAACCCGTGCAATACGGCAGGGCTGAAGCCCTGCACTACGCTTTAAGTAAATGACATTGACCTTAATATTGACCCGGGCAACCCTGCAACAAAAAGGCATTCCCTCGCAAAGGCGCAAAGGCGCTAAGATATATTCGATTTTATGGAAATAATGTGACTACTCACGTAGTCAGGCTGAAGGTGTTTAGACTGAAGCCTGCCGTCCGGCGGGCAGGCTTCAGCCTAAATAACCTGAGTAGTTACGAAAAATTATATTAATATGCCAAATGCCAAAGAATATAAACAGGAATTATTAGGGATAGAATGGGGAGTGAATTACCCCATTATTGGATTGATAACAGGTGGATTCTGAGATTTGCTTTTTTGTTGTTTATTCCGAGTTTCTTTCTAATACTCTTTCTGTGAGATTCGATTGTTGTACTGGATAGATTTAACAAAGCCGCTATCTCTTTTGTGGCTTTGCCCTCCTTTACAAGATTTGCCACCTGAATCTCTGCGGGCGTGAGGTCTAAATATCTTGAGGACAACCTGGATGGAAATTTTGAAATGATGTCGTTCAGATTGGATTCAAGTGTCCTTACATAAGCCATCTGTTCGGTATTCAACCGGCTCCTTTTTAAATTTTCCAAAGAAGGACAGACCAGTTCCTTTACGTTGAACAACACTTTTTCTTCAAGCTCTGTCCTGTCATCCTCCCTTTTTTTCAGCAAGACATTTAAGGCGGTATTAATTTTCTCAAGATTATTAGTCTTAATCTTCAACTCCGCCTCTCTTTCTCTTAGTTCCTGCACTGCCTGCATGTGGCCTTCTATTTCGTGCCTTAATCTTTCGTTGGTTTGCATCAATTCAGTGAAGCACTTTTCAATCCTTTCTTCCAACATATCGTGTGATTTTCGCAGGCCAATCTCCATCTCCTTTTTGCAGATTGCAATTTCGATGGCTGCCCTTAATTGCCTTTCTCGATATGGTTTAGTAATGTATCCAAGAGGTTCTACCTTCTTTGCTCTCATTAAGAATTTGCCATTATGGCCGGTCAGGAATATGACCGGAATATCCAGCTCCTTTTTTATTATTTCCGAGGCATCAATGCCGTCAAGTTTTCCCGGCATAACTATATCCATCAGGATTATATCGGGTTTCAGGCGCCTGGCCATTTCTACGGCGTCTTCCCCTGAAGATGCGGTTCCCACAACATCATATCCCATGGATGTCAGGCGTTCATTTAATTGCGTTGTTATGATGGCCTCATCATCAACGAGCATTAGCCTTTGCATTCTCAGCCTCCTGGTATACGGTCTTTGAGAATATTCGCCTCAAACGTATCATCTCAATATTTAGGGGTATATCTCATGGATTCCCGCCGTAGTTTATCCCGCACTTGATGCGGGGCGGGAGTGACGTTATTTTGACTTTTTACGAAATCATCAACCCTGGATGATGACTATTGTCTTGTTTCAGACAATGCTGTAACTGCCGGGATTTATAAAAAGGGGGGCTGGCTTACCATCGGGAACGGAGAGGCAGATAGTTGGTCAGGCCATCCGGGAGATACCATAAACAGCGATGCATTAAAGGGTCATAAATATATCCGGACCTGTTACTTGTCTAATTCAGTTTTAACCGCCAACCCGATTTTTTTTAACAGATATGGCTTTTTTATATAAGCTCCTGCACCCAGTCGTTGAGCCTCTTTGACACGGTCTGTTTCTGAAAAACCGCTTGCGATTATTGCTTTTTGCTCAGGATGTAATTCAAGTATCTTTTTATACGTCTCTAACCCGTCAATTCCTGGATCCATTATCATATCCAAAACCAATAAATCTGCTGAATTGTCTCTCATATATTCAACAGCCTCTTCTCCGCTTGATACCGACGTGACAGAATAACCCAATTTCCTTAGCATTCCAGATGCAATGTCCCTCTGTTCTTTTACATCATCAACAACAAGAATTGACTCACCTCTGCCCATATAATCTTCAATGGATATCAGGGATTCATCTTTGGTTATTTCCTTTCTTGTTACAGGAAAATAAAGCATGAATGTGGCACCTTTTCCTACGCTGCTTTGAACATCAATATATCCTTTATGATCTTTTACTGTTCCCCATACCACGGCCATGCCTAATCCTGTTCCGCTTCTTCCCATGACCTTTTTTGTATAAAAAGGCTCAAATATTTTATCTATGTCCTCTGATGAAATACCTATCCCAGTATCTGATACGGTAAGGGTAACATAATCACCTTCCTCAATATGGTCATACCCTCTTATGGGCCTGTCAATATATTGGTTTACCGTTGATATGGAAACCTTCCCTCCATCGGGCGTGGCCTCTGCTGCGTTGGAAACCAGATTCATAACAGTTTTGGAGAGATGAACAGGAGAACCAATAATATTCAGCAGATCTGATTCAAAATTAGTTTGTACTTCCACACCGGGATAGAAGGACTTCATTTTTTCATATTCCGGGCTTTTCAGGTATTCAGAGATAATATCATTTAGTTTCACCACTTCCGTAACAGCAACGCCTCTTCTTGCCAGGGTCAACAGATCCTGCACAATAGCAGCGGCTTTTTGACCGGACTGTTGAATAGTCAAAATGGGATTTCTTAGAGGGCTATCATCGGGAATATCCATTAATAACAACTCAGGATAGCTTACAAGTCCTGATAGGATATTATTTAGATCATGGGCCACCCCTCCTGCAAGGGTGCCAACGGCCTCCATCTTCTGGGCCTGCCGGAGCTGGGCTTCAAGGGTCTTCTTTTCTTCCGCAGCCATTATGCGATCAGTGATGTCCCTGCAATTCATCACGATGCCGTTTACTCCTGGTATATCAATCATGGCGGTAAATAGTGATTCAAGGTACAGCCACTTACTATTTTTATCCCGAATACGTATGTCGGGTGTAGCAATTGTCTTGCCAGGATTATGAAGCACTTCTTCTAATAACTCAATAAAGTCAGGGTAATCGCCAGGATAGACAAAGTATGAGAAGTTTTTTCCGATTACCTCTTCAGGAGAATAGAGGAGGGTTCGCTCAACAGACGGACTCATGTATTTAATTGTGCCGTCCTTATCAGTAATCAGCGTGATATCTGAGATGTTTTCGGTAAGCGCACGGAATTTCTCCTCACTTTCCCGCAAAGCTTCGTCAGCCTTTTTCCGTTCGGTGATGTCTTTAACCCATACCTGTATCCCGGATTCTTCGGGGAAAGTTATAACGCGAGTACTGATCTCCCCATAAAACCATGATTTATCCTTGCGCTGCAATTTGACCTCGTACTGGGAGGTAACCTTCTCACCTCTCATCCGGGCCTTTGCACGTTCCATTGTAAGCTTTTGGTAGTCAGGGTGGTATACAAGCCAGTGGTCCAGGCCCAACAGCTGGCCTTCCTCATAACCAAGCATGTTGTGTAAACGATGATTGGCAAATATGATCTTAGGCCCTTTTTGAACAAAAATGCCGTCAAAACTAGCCTCTACCAGGGTTCGGTACTTTTTTTCACTCTCCCGAAGCGACTCTTCAGCCTGCTTACGCTCATTGATCTCCATGGCCAGTTGGTCGCGAGAGGTAGTAGTTGTTTTTAGATTTTCAGCCATATCGTTAAAGGAGTTGGCTAAATCCCATAACTCATCAAGTCCCTTTACCTCTATCCTGTAATCAAGATTCCCTTTTCCGATCTCCTTTGTCCCTTCCACAAGCTGCCTGATAGGCCGGGTCATTCCCCTGGCAAAAAAGAAAGAGACCAATACCCCTAATAAAAAGATGGTGCTTCCAAAAACGATATTCTCTTTAATAATAGTCCTCTTTGCCTTTTCTATCTGTTTCAGGGAGAGCCCCATTATTAATGACCATTTATCATTTCCTATCTTAACAGGGGTAATGATCAGTTTTATCAATCCACCGGACCTGGAAGTTAGCCCATCTTTCAAAACCTGTTTTTCCAGATTCATTAACTCAGGGGTCAATAAACCTTCCTCGAATTCTTTATTACCAGAAGCCAGATAAACCTCTCCGTTTGGTTTGACGAGCTTAAGGAATGTTACATCCTCTGACTTTGTTATCTCTTTCATCTGTTTTTCTACAAAAAGCCAGTTCAGAGACCAGAATGCATTTTTTACACTGGAAGCCAGGTGCTTTGAAACGGTCTTGTTTTTTTTAATCAGTTCTACCCTGATGGTTTCAGTCTGTTCTCTAATGGACACCGTTGTGGCTACCCCGATAGCGACGATGAGCGTGAGCAAAACCAGAAAGGCAATCTTGTAAAAAAGTCCAATTTTCGAGATAAAAGGAAGGCTTTTCATGAACAATACTCCACTTCTACTGTTACTAAATTCTTATTTCCTCTCCAGGGCTAATAACCATGGTCTTTGTTTTGGGTGCGTAATGCCTTGCCTGTTTAACAAATTCATCAGCAGATTGGACCAGGACAGGAAATGTCCCGAAATGTTCAGGAATGGCATATTTTGGGCCTATCAACTTGCACGCAAATGCAGCTTCCTTTGGACCCATGGTAAAGACATTGCCAATAGGGAGGATCGCTATATCAGGCTTGTAATACTCTCCGATAACGTATTTCATATCGCCCATTATAGAGGTGTCACCGGAATGGTATACCTTGAGCCCGTTTTCAAATTCTATGATATAACCGGCAGCCTCACCAACAAACCTGTTGACCCCCTCAAATCCGGTTAACTGTGCCCCTGCAGAGTGAAAGGCCTCTGTCATGGTGATCTTGATACCATCAAAATCTGCTGTTGCACCTTTATTAGCCAGGGTGAAGGTCTGGCAGTTTGCCTCCGGGATTTGAGACTTGATAAAGAAACTGAGCTCCCATGGGGCCACAACCTTTGGTTTGTATTCCGCTATTAGGTCTTTGGCATCCGGCAGCATGAAGTGGTCCACATGTCCATGGGTCCATAGAATCAGGTCAACACTTCCAAAACTCCCTGGTTTTTTATATTTTCCGGGGATCTTCGGGTTGGTCTTGATCCAGGGATCAAGCAATATGTTTCTCCCTCTAACCGATGTAAATAGAAAACTGCCGTGGCCCAGCCACGTGATTCCTACTTTGCCCTTACCAATCGGTTTTGGTTCACTGGCAATTGCGGAGTCTATTGTTTTGAAACGGGAAAGACCGGAAACTACCGCCAGACCTCCAAGGCCCTTAAAAAATTGTCTTCTTGAAATCTTCATTTTCTCCTCCTTATTTTAATTTATGAGAATATCGTAATAGTTCACCGGTTGTAACTACACAGGTATTTATTAGACAGGATAACCCCGCTTTCCGCGAGGTTATCCTGTCTGAAAAAAGAGATACCTGAATAGAAACGTGAATCCTACCTTTTGGGTGTTTTGCGCTCGCCCGCCGTCCTTCTGGCGGGCCTTTTTGCGGCTATAATCAAGACTGCTCCTTTTCCGGGGCCGGGGGGAAATAGAGGTAAAAGATTGTCCCGCCTGAACGGTAGCAATCGGTTTTTTCAGTAAAAAGCCTGCATTCACTGATCCTGCCGGGGCAGATATCACTGCGTTTCGGGATATGCTGGCACCTTGAGGACTGCATGTCTATTCTGAAGTTATACCGCTCGGAGAAGATCTTCATTCGCAGGAGATCCGCCCCCTTTCCCCCGGCATTGAAATCAAAAGGCTTTTTGGATGAATAGTCCATGGTATCCTGGGTAGCAAAAAAACCTTCAAATATGCGCCCTTGATCTTCTAACGCGATCCCCACGCCATAATCATGCACTACCAGTTCTGTACCTTTGTCCTCTTTTCGCACAATAATCTCTATCTTGCCCTGATCGGGCGTGTTTTCTATGGCGTTTTTTATGAGTCCATCAACAACCTTCTGTAATGGATCACGTGGCATAAGTACCGCTGATGTGGGCTCAAGATCGCTTATGATTTCCACCTGGCGGTGGGAAAACAAGGGTTTTAGTTCATCGATTCTTTCCCCCACATATTCATGGAGGATTATCCTTTCATGCACGACCTCTTTTGGGCCGAATATTTCATTAATCTGTTTTTTGATATTCCCAATGACCGGCCTTTCACCCACCTCCTTTACAAGGAGGACCTCGAGTTCATCCACACATTGATCGATTATCGAGGAAAGGAGTTCATGGGTCTTGTATTGCCTGTCCCGCATGATGTCCTCGGCCTCGTCCTGGATATCCATTATGCGTCCCAGGTTTCTTTTTGCCCTTTTCATGGTACGTTTCCATGTCTCTTCGGAAAGAGTTTCCAGTTTCTTAGTTAATAGCTCAAAGGAACCGGACAGTACTGAGATAGGGGTTTTTAGCTCATGTGACAGATGATCGATAACCTTGTCTTTTGCCCGGTTTAGACTGGATACCTCCCTGTATGCCTTTTTCAGATCCTCTGAGAACCTGGCGTTTTCAATGGAAAGCGCGACTGTTCCCGCTATCATGTTTAAAAGCTCAACGTCTGTCTGGTCAAAGACGCCCTCTTTTTTGTTAATGGCACATAATACCCCGATAATTCGATCACTGCTCCTTATGGGCACCTGCAGGAGGTTTTTTGTATGGTAGCCGAGCACGTCGTCCCTTTCCCGGGCAAGTTCAGGGTCCTCAGAGGTGTCATTTATGATAATCGGTTCTCCGGTCTTGATCACCTTGCCGGCCGCGAGCTTACCCACGGGTATACGGATTTCTTTTATCCTTTTTTGTGTGGCAGTATCGTCGTAGGCCACACCCAGGAAAAAGAGCTCGTCTTTCCCTTCATCCCGCAATATGACAAGCGAACCCTCAGTGCCGAGGAGAAGTTTTATCTCGTTGCTTATATAATCCAGAAGGTCTTCCTGGTCAGGATATTCCGGAAGTGCCATACTGATCCGGAGCATTGCCTCATTATTGCGGGCTGTCCTTTTTTCTTTTGTAATATCCCTTATAAGGACAAGTTCACCTGCGGGCTCGTCTTTGGATTCCGAAAAGATACCGGCCCTCATAATCACATCTAAAATCCGCCCTTCCTTTGTCAATCGTTTGGTTTCGTGACGGAGTATGATCTTTTCCTTGAGGAGTTTTTCAACCATCTTATTAGTTTCTTGCTCAAGGCCCGGAGGTGAGTAAGGGATGGTTTTTCCTTCAAGTTCTTCAAGCGTCCAGCCAAAGGTCTTGGTGAATGAGGGGTTAAGGTAGTAGACGAGCCCGTTCAAGGTGAATACCACAATAGGATAGGGGACAAAATCGAGGAGTATCCTTAATCTTTTTTCTGACTTGCGCAGGGCTTCTCCTGCCTCTTTTCGAGCGGTGACATCCTGCAGGGTTTCTATGGCCCCTGTTATATTATCATTAGCGTCTTTTAAGGGCGCTGCCGTAAAAAAAAGCCATTTTCCGCCATCCCGCAGGTCTTTAAAAAACCGCTCGGCCTCGTATCCTCCTTCCACAATATGGGATTTCTGACAGTTGCCACCGTATGATCTGGCAATTTCTTTTTCGGACGCGTTGTCCACGATAAGGTCGGCCAAGACCGGCCTTGAAGAAGAATAGAAAGCCATCCATTGATTTTGTGTTCCAATGACGTCCTTTGCCGGAATATCTGTCAGATTCTCAAAAGCCTTGTTGCAGTGGGTGATGATATGATTGTTGTCAATAACAAAGGTGGGTATGGGACTCCCTTCAATGATTTGAGCATGTCTTTCTTCACTTTTGCGTAATGCCTCCTCGATTTCCTTGCGCCTTGCGGCTACTTTTTCCAACTCGTCGACCCGCAGTTCCAACTCCTGACAGGCTGGTTTTTCGGCCATTTTCAAGTCCTCCAAATCAGTAATATCCAGGAAAATTTGACTCCTGTTGAGCAAGTGACCATTTAATCCGCCAAAGGCGGACAAGGGTTAATTTCCCGTAGCTTGCTACGAGGTAGTTCATTTCCACAGATTAAATAAAATTTTATGATATGACATACATAAGGAAACCTCAATGCCATTTTTTGTGTTCGTTGTTTCTATCTTTGCCTTTCAACGGCTTTTTTGATATATAAAAATTGATGAACTCGTAAAAAGTCAGAAAGGACCCGCTTTCGTCATTCCTGCAAAGAGCTTGCCCCATCGAAGGGAGGGGCGGGAATCCAGGAAAATCAACCACTTCTGGACTCCCGCCTTCGCGGGAGTGACGGCCTTGGAGACTTTTTACGAAGCCGTCAAAATTCACAGCTTCGTAAAAAGTCGGATTTAGTGAATATGTCATTTCTTCGCACAGCTTTGCTGTGGCTCAGTCCCACTGCTTCGCAGCGGGTTCCCGGTTTCGAATCCCGCCAGCGGCGGGAGAGAAATCTTATGTTTTTAATTACCCGTTCAAGATTTCTCGCTTCGCCCCGCCTGCCGCCCGCCTGCCGTACTGCAAGCAGGTCCGGCGGGCAGGTCCGGGGGGGAGTAGGCGTAGCGTACATAGAGGAATTGATGAAAGAGTATAAAAAGATAAGCGATATAGACAGTGGTTTAAAAAGTTTAGGCATGCTTGCCAGCAGGTTGAAAAGACAGGGGAAATATAAGGAAGCCGAAGAGAAATTCGCCCAGATCCTGAAAATAGACCCTGACGACGTATTTGCGCTGGTCGGTATTGGTGACTTGAAGCGAAAAAGAAAACAGTTTGAAGAAGCGGTTGACTATTACAATAATGCCCTCAAGATCGAGGAAAAAAACAAGTATGCGCTTTTAGGGCTGGGAGACGCGTATAGAGGGTTGCGAGAACTGGATAAAGGTCTGAAGGTCTGGCTTAAGTATTTGTCGCTGCATCCTGATGATTACGGGGTAATGACGAGGGTGGCTGATTCTTTCAGGAAAAAGGGGGATCTGGAAAAAGCAAAGAAATATTATGTGATGGCGCTCAAGATCAATACTGATGACCAGTTTGCCTTAATGGGCTTAGGGAGTATCTACCTGCAGGGGGGGCAGGATGAAAAAGGGCTGGAGTATTTTGAAAAACTGATTCGTGCTTCAAATGATTGCGTGTTAGCGCTTACTTCCGCAGCAAACATTTATCGCAGGCGAAGGCAGTTTGAAAAGGCAATTGATTATTATAATAAGGTTCTTGAAATCAATCCGCGGGATTCTTACGCATGGCATGGAAAGGCTGATTGCCTCAGGGGGCTAAAGGATTACCCGTCTGCAATAAAGGCATGGGAACTGGCCATGAAACATGGCATGGATCCGAGGATTGCCATAACCAGAATCGGAGACGGCTATCTGTACCTGAAGGATCTTGAAAAGGCTGAGGCGAATTATGAAAAGGCCCTTACTATCGGATATGACAAGTTTGCGCATATAGGAATGGCGAGGATCAGTACCAGGAGAAATCATGTGAAAAAGGCATTGGAAATACTTACCATGTTAGTTGAGAAAGAGCCTGATGACTGGCGAGTTGCTGCCGAATTCAGGGATTTTATCCGGAAGCATCCCCGGGTCGCCAGAGATGTCAAAGGGGCTGAGGTTATGGTTTGAGCAGACAACATCAAGCTTTAGGGAGGATAAGAGATGGCAAATGTATCAAAGAAGAACAGACTGGCAGCTCTTCTTTTATGTTTTTTCTTTGGGGTGTTTGGAGTTCACCGATTCTATGTGGGGAAAATTGTGACGGCGATAATTTGGCTTTTGACAGCAGGAATTGTAGGGATTGGTGTTGTGGTGGATTTTATCCTTATCATCATTGGCTCATTCACTGACAAGCAGGGGAATAAACTGCAAAACTGGTAGCAGCATAAAAGGTTTGATAGTCTCGCAAAAAGTCATTTTAACGCCTGGATACCCGCTTTCGCGGGTATGACGGCTATCATATCTGCTTGATATTAAATGCTTTATTGTCATTCCGAGCTCCCGCCCCCGGGGCGGGGATAAACTACGGCGGGAATCCAGATAAATAGGAAAATGTGACTTTTTACGAGACCGTTACATACAGGTGAGAAAATGGAAATAATCGCTCAACTTGGATACATATTAGGGCTGTCGTTTATATCCGGGATCAATCTTTATGCCACTGTGGCCGTTGTAGGTATTTGCACACGGTTTGAACTGATCCAGGGTCTTCCCCCGGAATTTCAGGTCCTTGCAAATGGTGGGATCATTTTTGTTGCCCTAATGCTTTACTTCGTCGAATTTTTTATGGATAAGATTCAGGGGCTGGACACGCTATGGGACAGCATACATACAATTATCCGGCCTTTAGGCGGTGCCATGATCGCCCTGATGCAGGTAGGGGAGGCGTCTCCGGCCTTAGAGGTGATTGTTTTTATGTTAGGGGCCAGCCTCGCGTCGGCCGCGCATTTCACCAAAGCAGGAACCAGGCTCGTGATCAATGCCAGCCCCGAACCTGTTTCCAATATTCTGGTCAGCACTGGTGAAGATCTGGGAGTTGTCGGGTTTTCGTTCCTTACATTAGCTTATCCTAAACTGAGCTTTTTCCTCACTCTAAGCTGTCTTGCGCTTATCATGTTTTTTTTACCCCTGCTTTTCAGGACCGTTCGCATGCTTTTTGCGTCACTTTTTTTCAGGACAAAGTCATTTTTTACGCGGGGTCTGACAAAAGGCGATGTGCTTTTACTGCCGTTTTCTCTGGATACATTTTTTGATGAGCAGAAAGAGAAAGACGAGGAGATTGTCTGGGCGGGTAAGGCATACGCGTCCCGCGTTCCGTCCATCCGGCGCTTAAGCTCCATGCACCTGGTTATTACTTCGAAGGCCGTGTATGGTCTCTACAGGCGCTGGTTTCGTCTGCATGTCAGGCGATTAGTGCGTTCAGAGATCAAGCACTATAAATATTATCCCGGAAGACTTCTCTCCAGATGTCACATAAAAACACCTGAAGAGACCTGGCTCGTCCAACTGTACCAGCCTCTTGGCAAGACTCTTCCCGACAGCCTGGCCCCTGCGGGTGAAATTGGATCTTAAAAAAAGTGGGGAGCCAGGCAATGGTTCAGGGTTGAACAGGCCGAAGGAATGTGCGATGATCTCAAAAATAGTTTCTGGAGGACAAACAGGGGTAGACAGGGCGGCTCTGGATACGGCCATAAGCATAGGTGTCTCTCATGGGGGCTGGGTGCCCATGGGAAGAAAGGCGGAAGACGGCGTTATTGACGAAAGATACAAACTGAAAGAGATGCATTTATTTTGTCAGCCGTTTTGGCCTTGTCGCCCCCGCTCAAAGTCCGAGATCTTCGACTTGCCCTCAAAATTTTCGCTCGATCTCGCTACGAAGCCATTCTCGGACAGCCTCCTTGGAGGATACTGTTCCAGGTCATCTTTACAGGGGGAACCGGGGGAAGATAAATATTGTTATTTTGATGTGGATTTTTTATAACAGGTAGAATAAAATTGACTCGTACACTTGCAAAAGAACAAATTGACGGTATATATGAAGTTTTACAGCATGATTTTATTGATCAGGGGATTCATTGTGCCTTTTTAGTGGATATGGCAGGCAATGATATTGCCTATTGCGATAATAACAAATTTAAACACGCTGATAGATTGCTGCCTGCCCTGGCCGCCAGTAATTTCGCGGCCGTAAATGCCATGGCAAGGATGATCGGAGATGATCACTTTGCTTTGATTTTCCATAAAGGAGAAAATGAGAACATACATTTCAGAAGAGTAATGGCGGATTTATTGCTTGTCAGCATATTCGGCAGTGATTTTCCTCTGGGCCTTTTGCGGATGAAAATGAACGACGCTATTAGAAAGATTAAAAGCATCCTGTTTGAGCAGGATAGCCATAAATGAAGGTGACAGCAAAGATAATGATACTTAAGGTATTAGGCAATGGATGAGGAAGAATATAAAGGTAAATATATAAATTTGAAGATACTTAAAAGTGTTCAGGACTATCTGAAGACAAAAGGTAATACCTCAGCGGCCGTATATCCTATTAAGGTGCCTGATGACCTCCTTTACCAGGTGTTGAAATTTGAAGGGGCAGGTAACGCGGATAAGCTTATACATGATATTTTCGAGTTGGGGCTGAGCCTCTGGGGTGAGCAGTTGTATGATGATGTGTTCGGATCGGAGAAGAATCTGGAGGAGTTCATCGATCTGGTAAAGAAACGTAACAGGGAGTCAAAAAAGTAATCCGGCAGGAGTTATTCCCTGCGTAGAAAGCCTTTTTCGGGTTCATCGAGAGGGACCCTCTCTTTAAAACCCTTCAGTCCTCTGTAAATCAAGCCGGAGACCTGCTCTAACAATTCAGCAAAGACCTCCATGTGTCCTTTTGACTGCGGTTTTGTTTTCATCCCTTCACGGTATATCTCCCGACCTTTTTCAATAGTTCCCCTTAACTGGTTCATGATTTCCAGGGGATCAATTTTAGCGGGCAGCGCAAAAAAACCCGTTATCTTTGCCGACTCTCTTGATATAAGCTCTAACTGATAATTAGATCCTTCCGGAATAATACGATCACTTGCATGGTGAAATCTCACGGCATCACAGATATCCTGAGGGATGTTGGAGTTTTCAAGGACGAGGGCGCCGATTTCATTGTGGCTGATTCCCAGGATTTTTTGTTCAGCCTCATTGGTAGGGATTCCCTCTGATTTTTTCAAGGCAATTATTTTCTTGTGTTCGTCTATAAAATGGACTGCTATTACCAGTTTACCGACATTATGCAGTATTGCCACTGTGAACAGATCCTGCGGCTTTCCATAATCCAGAATTTCTCCCAGGACCTTGGAAACAGCCGCACAGAACTGGGCCTGTTTCTGGAATCTTTCAAAACTGAAATCCTCAAGGCGCTTGCTGAATTGATCTATCACGATTGACGTGACAAGAATGTGCTTCATTTCACTGTAACCGAGCAGCCGCACTGCATGACTGAGGGATCGAACCTCAAGCCCGTAATAGACCGAATTAGCCATGGTTAGAAACCGTGCGGCAAGATCAGGAGATAATTTTTCAGTAATCTGTTCAAAGTTGCTGTCAGGACTATTCAACAGGGAGATGATATCAAAGACAGCCACGTTAATTAATGGAATGGCATCGATCTTATCCTTTATCCTGTCTATGGGGTCTTTTTTTGCCATTATTTACAGCTTTCTGTTTTTAGTTCGGTGGGTTCCTTCAGGACTTCAAATAGAATATTGTCTAATTCTTCGAGTTTATAAGGTTTAGCAATGGAACCCTTAAAACCATAGCTTTTATAATCAGACATCACGGAACTATCCGAATAACCACTGGAAACGATTGCTTTAATACCGGGATCAATCTCAATAAGTTTCGATATGGTTTCTTTACCCCCTATTCCACCCCTGATAGTCAGATCCAGAACAACGAGATCAAAGGGCCTTTCGGATTTCATTGCTTCTGTGTAAATGTCGATTGCCTCCGCACCATCTCCGGACAATGCGACATCATAGCCGAGGCGACCAAGCATCTGGCCGGCGAGGTCCCTGATCATCTCCTCATCATCCATCACGAGGATCCTCCCCTCGCCGCTAATACGGCTTTCTTTTAAAGGCTTTTTTACCGGGACCTTCCTGCTGATTTTTTTCCCAGTTGCAGGGAGATAGATAAAAAAGGTTGTACCAGTACCCACTTTTGATTCGATATCAATATATCCACCGTGTCTCTTGATTATAGACTGGGAAATGGAGAGCCCTAAGCCTATTCCTTTCTGTGTTCCCATATCTTTGGTTGAAAAATAGGGGTCGGATATTTTCCCCAGAATCTCTTCAGGGATACCGGTCCCGTGGTCTTTAATGGATATCTTCAGGTAGTTTGTTTCATTAGGGGCGGGGTTGTTTTCAGGGCTTATACGTGCATTTTCAGCTCTGACATTAATTGTGCCCCCCCCGGGCATGGCCTCCATGGCATTAACGACTATATTGTAGATAGCCTGGCCAATCTGGCTTTCATCAACTTCGATCAGCCGAAGGTCATTGGGAATAGAAAAATCAGATTTAACATTTGAGCCGCTCAAGGTGAAATCAACTGCACCCATAAGTATTGGCGCAATGTGAACGACCTTCCTGACCGGTGATCCCCCTTTTGAAAAGGTAAGCAATCTTGTGGTCAGTTTTTTTGCCACCTCTGATGCCTTTTCAGCCTCAGTTAATAACTGGAAAACCCTGTCATCCGTATCTAAATATGTTTGCGCAAGTGAGATGTTCCCCATAATCACGGCTAATATATTGTTATAGTCATGAGCAATGCCGCCGGCGAGAGCACCGATAGACTCGAACTTTTGAATTTTCAGAAGCTCTTCTTCCATCTTTTTGCGTTCGGTAAGATCCCGAGCCAGTATGAGAATCCCTGACAGTTTGCCGTTGGCCATTATTGGCGACATGCTCCCTTCAACCGGTATCCTGGTTTCATCCTTATTGATGAACTCTGCATCGTAAAGACTGGTTTCATTTCTCCGGGTGGTCGGTCCTGCCGGATATTCATTCACAAGGGACGCAGGTTCACTATCAGGAAGGATGTCCAGTATGGTCAGCTTGAGGGCTTCACCGATGCTGTATCCGCTTGCCTCTTGGCCTGCTTTGTTCATGTATGTAATTTTTCCGCCAGGATCGCAGGTTATAATGATTTCCCCTGTGGTCTCGGCAAATAAACGATATTTTTCTTCGTTCTCTATGGTCGCTTCCTCAGATTTAATACCTTCCTCGGTCTTATTTCGTTTTTAAAGTCATGTCCTTCGCGGTAAAAATTATACCTCGAAATATTGAGCTATTACCCTGCAAGTGTGTTCAAACCACTATTTGTTGAATTGTCATACTATGGTAGCATTCAAAAGTCGTGCCATATTCGCTTCATTTCGATTATAAAACCATGTCATTCCCCGCATAGCGGAATCTTCGATGGGCATGGATCCTGCATTGATGATATATTATGTTACATCGGCAATTTGACTGCAAAACTTGACCCAATCTCCTGGAGGGAGGCAGATTTCCACACGGAAATCATGCAAGTTGCAAGACGACCGGGCCCCACAATAGAAATGATGATAGACTGCCATAAGTGCGAACACTATTATGTTACGTGGAATAAGGCATTTCCTCATGGCTGTAGAGCCCTCGATTTTATTAGCAGGCAGTTGCCTAATATAGTAGTTCGCAGCAGTACACCAGAAATGTATTGTCTTTCGTTCAGGAAGAAAGGAAAAAAAAACGTAACTACACAGGTTGTCAGGTTTAAGGTTCAGGGTTCAGCCCAGCCGCTGGCCGACGAAAGGGCCAGTTTGATCAAAAAAAGGAAACTTTTTCGGTGAAGTTTCATACGAGGGAGTGTAAGGGGGATTATGATTGAGACGGAAAATCTGAAATGCATTGATAAAAATAGATGCTCGACAGATGAGGAAAACCGGTTGCTGAATACATACATGGGGAAGCTTTTCGGTCCTGAGAAGGCCGCGAAGCTCCTTGATAAGTATTTTTTTGATCTTTCGCGAAAAATTGATCCGCTTATCAAGCATCTTGAAGACAGAAATATGATGGAGATACGCAAAGTTGCGCATCAACTGAAAGGTTCAGGAAAATCATATGGTTTTGAGTATGTCACAGATGCCGGCATTGCATTGAGTTCTTGTGCTAAACAAGAAGATTATTCAGGGTTGAAGGATTTAATTAATAATCTTGACGGTTATATAAGAAGACAAAAGAAAATTCTGTCCCAATACAGCGTTTCACCCTGAAGAACTGCTCCACTCCTGCCATTTTTTTGACAGCCCGTCAATACGCCGACTCAATTTATATGCATTCTGACCATTAATACAACTGAATCAGATGAAATTTTATATGTTTAGCCGTAACTGCTCAATATAAAGGGAAACTAATATCCAATGACCAATATCCAATGACCAATATCAATCGAAAAACTTGAGAATTGGACATTGGACATTCGATATTGGATATTTTGTATCTGCTCAACAAATTGGTGTAAATCCCTTTTGTAGTCAGGAATCCAGAGAAATTAGTGAACCAAAGGAGTTACCCCAATACATTGAAAAGATACGGTAATATTTTGTTAAAAGCTCAATAAATCGGGGTAAGTGCCTTTGCATACCAACCTGCTGGATTCCCGCCCCGCATCAAGTGCGGGATAAACTACGGCGGGAATCCATGAGCTATACCCCTAAATATTGAGATGATACAGCTAATCCGCCCTGGCACAAAACATGCAATTTAATATAACAACTCAACTACTTAACCGTTTAACTATGTCTAAATTTGATGACTTCGTAAAAAGTCATTTCACATGTCATTGCGAGGAGCGAAGCGGCAAAGCAATCTCCTGATTTCAAGCTGTTACAGCCAATGAGATTGCTTCGCGGAGTTTATCCCGCACTTGATGCGGGGCTCGCAATGACGTACTTTTCGACTTTTTGCGAAGCCGTTAAATTTAGAAGAGATGATGGTGGTGATGAATGAATATTCTTGTTGCGGAAGACAACCAGGTAACACTGAGCTTATTGGAAAAAAAACTCGGGGAGTGGGGCTATGACGTTTATACGGCACAAAACGGAATGGAAGCCTGGGCAAAGCTCAAGGCATCTCCCGCTGACATAGTTCTCAGCGACTGGATGATGCCCGAAATGAGCGGTCCGGAGTTATTCAAGCGAATACGCGATGCAGGCTTTACAAGCTACATATATCTCATACTCCTGAGCGCAAGGGACTCAAAACAGGATGTTGTCCGCGGTCTTGAAGCGGGGGTTGATGATTACATCACCAAACCGGTCGATTTTGAGGAGTTGCATGCTCGCATTGAGATCGGCGCCAGAATTGTGCGATTGGAAAGGGAACTCACCAATAAATATGATGCAATAAAGAAGAACTATTTTCAGACTATCCATATGTTTACAAACCTGCTTGAGGTATTTAACGAGGAATTAGGTGGACATTGCAGGAGGGTAGGAGAACTGGTCATTGAGATGGCTGCGCAGCATCCTGACGTATCCGAACAGGATTTTCCTGTTCTTGAGGCCGCGGGACTGCTTCACGACGTCGGCATGGTTGGTTTTCCAATCGAATTATTATCCAAAAGAAGAACGGAAATGAACGGGGATGAAAAGGAGATATACATGTCCCATTCTGTACAGGGGGAGATCGTCCTGAATGAGATCGACTTTTTACGGCCTGTCGCAAAACTGGTCAGGGCGCATCATGAACAATTCAACGGTCGCGGTTTCCCCGATCGCCTGGCAGGTGATGAAATACCCCTCCCGGCAAGGATTGTTTCCGCGGCGGTAGCGTACGATAATCTTGTACACAAGGGGAAGATATCTCTTGAAGACATCCCGGACAGGCTTAAGCAGATGAGCGGATATCAACTCGATCCTGCCATTGTTGACTATCTGCTGGAAATCAACCTGAAAAAGATACAGGAAGAAGGAGAAAAGGATTTCCTTGAAATCGCCTTAGACGACCTTGAGGAAGGCATGATGCTCGCAAGTGACGTGAGAATGAAAACCGGAGCCCTTGTCATGCCCGTCAATACGGAAATGACCGGCTCCGGCATTGAAAAACTGAAAAGCTATCATGGACTGTCCTGTATTGCCGGTAAAGTGCATGTGATTAAAAATTCCGTGAAGGGATAAATATGGATATTGCGACAATCATTGGACTTATAGGTGGAGGCGCACTTATTCTTTCGGCTGTTCTTTTAGGTGGCAGCGCTGTCATGTTTGTCAATTTCCCCGGGATGTTAATTGTTTTGGGCGGAACCCTTGCGGCAACTTTTATCAAGTTTTCCATGGGAGATGTAATCAATTCCATTAAGGTAGTCATGAAGGCATTCCGGGTTAAAATGGAGCCGCCGGATGAGATTATCAAGCAGATGGTGTCTTATGCCAGGATCGGCAAGAAGGATGGCTTGATCGCGTTAGAGAAAGAAAAACCTGCTGATAAATTTTCCGCCAAGGCCCTTCAATACCTGTCCGACGGCTATGATGAAGGACTTATCGAGGATATGTTAAAAAAGGATATCCGGCTGACTATCCAGCGCCATTCCATCGGCCAGAGAGTGTTTAAAGGCATGGGTGCGGCCGCGCCTGCCTTTGGCATGATAGGCACGCTTATCGGACTTGTTCAGATGCTTGCCAATATGGCGGATCCCAGCATGATCGGACCGTCCATGGCTGTGGCCCTGCTTACCACACTGTACGGCGCGCTGATCGCCAACCTTGTCTGCCTTCCCATAGCCGACAAACTGTCCCTGAGGAGCCAGCAGGAACAGGAGAACAGGAGCATTATACTTGAAGCCACGGTCGGTATCGGCCGGGGAGTGGCCCCTATGGCCCTTGAGGAGACACTGAAGATCTACCTCTCACCAAAAGATCGCAAGAAAGTCGAACCGGAAAAAAAGAAGGATAAGAAGGACAAGAAATGAGTGAAGAGATCCTCGAAAATAATGGAGTAGTGGAAGAGGGCGCACCGCTCTGGGTAGTGACTTTCGGGGATCTAATGAGTCTTCTGCTGTGCTTTTTTGTTCTCTTGCTGTCTTTTTCGGAGATAGATCGTCAATGGTACAAGGAAGTAGCCGGGTCAATGGCCAAGGCGTTCGGGATCCAGACCAAGGATCCTGCCTTTGATACCCCGAAAGGGGATAAGATTATTGCAAAGGATTTTGATCAGGACACGATCGCAACCAGAGAAAAGGAGGAGGTTGGCAAGGAAATACAAAAGGAGATAGAAAGCCGTTTTAAAGATATAAAGGACCTTATCCAGGTGGATGTGGAAAAAAATAAGGTAACTATCCGCCTGATGGGAGAAAGCACATTTGATTCAGGCAAGGCCGAGATCCGGTCAAAACTGAAACCGCTTCTAATGAAGATAGCATCCGCTATCAAAGGGACAAAAGGGGATATAATCATTGCCGGCCATACGGATAATGTGCCTGTCAAAGGAGGTCCATATAAGTCAAATTTAGGATTATCAATAGCACGCGCCGCCTCGGTTGCGGAATATTTAATGCAGAGAGGGTCTATTGAACCGAAGAGAGTTTCGACTATGGGTTTTGGAAAGTACCGTCCACTTGAATCCAACGATATACCGGAAGGCCGGAAAAAGAACCGGCGAGTGGAGATTACTCTTTCCAGCATGCCTTCCGCTGAGAAAGGAGGATAGACCCGCCTGCAGGCGATGTTTCAATATGCCTGCAAAAGAAAATCCGCGCTTGAAATATTTCCCTCCTCCTGTCGCAGATTCGCCATCTCCTCCACAGGGATGGCGGATCAAATATTTGTAACTGCTCATGTTCTAATTAAAAACCTGAACAACTAAATGATATTTTACAGGAACTTGAACCTGTATGTTTACGAAATATGAAGAGCACAAGTCGAAGATCCCGGACTTTGAGCGGGGGCGACCAATCCTGAGCCTGGAACTTTAACCTATGTGGTTTCAAGAATCTGTCTTATTATTTTTGACAACTCGATCATACTAAAAGGCTTCTGGATAAAGCCATTGCAGCCTCGCTTAAGTATATCTTTCATCTGGCCATTCATGCTGTAGCCGCTTGAAAGGAGGACCTTTATATTGGGGTTGATTGCCTTTAGAAGGTCATAGGTCTCGCCGCCGCCCATTTCCGGCATTACCATGTCCAGAATAATCAAATCAGGAACACCTGTTGAATTTTCCATTTTTTCTATTATCTCAACTGCTTTTTTCCCGCCTGTTGCCACTATCACCTTGTATCCCAGAGCTTTCAGCATATTCGCGCCAACATCGATTATCATTTCCTCATCATCCACAAGAAGTACAGTTTCAGATCCTTTTATGCTCTCCTCGTGTAACTCCTTGTTTTCCGTGATTTCTTTTTCAGAGACCGGTAGATAGATATTAAAGGTTGTCCCTTTGCCTTTTTCACTGTAGACGTTAATAATGCCCTCATGATTCCTTATAATACTGTAAGCAGAAGCAAGTCCTAAGCCTGTCCCCCTGCCCAGCTCTTTGGTAGTGAAGAAGGGATCGAATATCCTCTGTGCTGTTATATCATCCATCCCAACTCCGGTATCCGTAACAGATGCCTTCACATAATTGCCCGGACGGACGCCATATGGCTTTACGTAGTTTATGTCAAGCACGACATTTTCTGTTTTGAGGTATATCTCTCTGCCTTCAGGCATGGCCTGCCAGGCATTGATATAGAGGTTTAAAAGCGCCTGCTCAATCTGTCCCCTGTCCACTTCAACGGTCCAGATGTCTTCCTGATATTTTGGGTGAATTGTTATTTCTTTTTTCGTACGGCCAAACATCTCAGAGCTCTTTTTAACAAGGTTATTGAGGTCAACGGGTTTGTCTTCATATTTTCCTCCCCTTGCAAAACTTAATAGCTGTTTAGTAAGATCAGCTCCACTCTGGACGTATTGTTCTATGTTTTTCAATCTCTCATAATGGAGAAGCCCTGGATAGAGTTTAAGAAGCATCAAAGAAGCGTTTCCCTGGATGCCCATGAGCAGGTTGTTAAAATCATGGGCAATGCCGCCTGCTAAAGTGCCAAGTGCCTCCATTTTTTGAACCTGGCGGAGCTGTACTTCCATTCGTTTTCGCTCACTAATATCTTTTAAAATGATAATAATGGAGCGGTGTTCGTCTCTTTTTACAGGCAGGATGCTCAGAGAAACCTGTTTGCCATTCAGAGCAACAGGCGAATCCTCGGAAATTGTCTGTGGAACTCCGTCGAGTGCCTTCAGCAGATTCGCAATCCTCCTGCTATGAGTCTCGTTAAAAAGATCAATGAAATGTGTGGCCAGAAGCTTTTCCTCCGGAGTGCCGATCAGAGAAATAGCGGCCGTGTTTGCATATACTATTTTGGCATCGGGCGTAAGCTCTAAAATCCCTTCAGACATATTTCCCAATATGGCTTCAAAATGTCTTTTGGAGGATAGCAGCTCCTTTGTAATCTCCCGCTGATGTAGGCCTTTATGTCCTATTACTTTTTCTGTCAGGTCAGATGTTTTGTCCTGAGCCAATTGATCTAAGGCATCAAGAACGAGCTTTGTCATTTTGTCGAACGGCCCTTTGGCAATGCAGGCATCGGCGCCGAATTCAGCAAAATCCACTTTCTGCTCGGCGGCAATTGCAGAAAGAATAATTAGGCGGGTATCATTCAGTTCGGGCATACTGCGAATTACCCTGCATAGTTTGTCTCCGCTGATATTGGGCATTACCAGGTCGACAAAAATAACTTCTGGAATATAGGTTTTTAAAATATCAAGTGCAGCGAGCCCTTCTTCCGCTGTTTTAACCTGATAACCCTTTTTTGAGAGCATACCATGCATGAATTTCAGCATTACTTTGTTGTTGTCTACTACTAATAGCTTTTTCATAATGCTATCATTCCATTGGAAGCCTTGCCCTGAGATGTTTTCTTTGTATATCATATATAATCTCCGTTAGTGCTTTTTCATATTCATTTTCCATTTCTATGAACTGAAAGGCGTAACGGTACCGGGCAATAAGGGAATCCGATTCAATTCTCTTTGTGAGCATCTTTTTGATAAGTATGCCGCAGCCTTCCTTTTTTGCTGGAAAAAACAGTATGGCGTTTTTTAATTTTTGTCCTGTTTTGAAGGGAGGCCTTTTATTAGGCTGTTTTCTCGTACTGGCAAGGGCGCTGAAAGCGCCTCCTATGCTGATATCGATTACACTCATCTCATGCTTTATTGAATTCAATTCAACTTTAAGCCTCGTTCCGGAGGGTGTTTTTATTCTGAAATGTTTCCTTTTCTGTCTTCGTTCAATGAGTTTAGGAAACCTTACCATTATTTCGTCACGATTAAATTCCCCGCCTGATGTCATAAACCAGTACTGGATATTATCCCTGCCGGTAAACTCGAACTGGATTTTCCAGTCATTGATTTCAGTTACGGCTTCCCTGAAACCATCAGGATAATCAATGAGGAAAAAAGGTATTTTACCCTGAGTGCGGATGTCGGTGACCATGGTAAGGGATTCATAATCATTGTCTAACAGGTTCATTTTGATGAGAGTCCTGTCATTTTGCAATTGTCTCAAAAGGCCGGATGTGGTTTTTCCCTGGATTTTATCAAAAAATATCATGGTTCAGACTTTGTTATAGCGGTTCAACTCAGAGACTGTATCCGCTCCATACGGCTTGCGATTTCTGTGACGAGGACCCCGTATTTTTCCCTGTCAACCACTATCTCTCCTTTCGCGATCAGAGTTTCATTAACCTGTATGTCTACCGGTTCTCCCGCAAGATTTGAAAACTTAAGGACTGATCCCCTGTCAAGATCAAGCAGTTCATTTATCTTTTTTCTGGTTTGGCCCAACTCGACCGTGATCTCAACGGGTATGTCAAGGATGAAATCAAGGTTCATTTTAGTTTCATCTATATCAACAGTGTTATGCAAAGCAGCGAGATGGTCGTTATCCACGCCAGCTTTGGCAGTAACAGGAACTGCCCCTGCAGGATTATCCGTTGCCTCGTTTGAATCCTCATCTACCTGGGCTTCCGATGCAAAAACATCATCTATCATTTTCTGCGGATCATCGACCTGCATGGATTCTTTATCAGCCGGAATAGTTGTGTCATTTTTATTCTCTTCGGGTTTTGAGTCTCCTGAAGACTTTAAAACTACTTCAACAAGGACGGCGTCCCCCTGGTGATGAAAAGAAAAGCGGTCATATCTCACCATATCCCGCGTTTCGATCACAAAATCGCTCCCGGACGTAAATGACGGAGTTGATAGCTCGCAAGTCATGCCGGCATCGCAAAATTTTGATTTCAGGTTGCCTCCCACAATATTGCAGACTTCGCTTATCACGTCCTTCACGTCCTCAACGCCCTCAACTTCATCAACCTCCATGCCAAGCATGGAAGCTGTCATCTGCCGGGAAAAATCAGCGTTTACCAGGATATTGATACTTCCCATTAAAGAACCGATGAAACTCAATGAACCGACAAGCCGGCTGCCGTCCAACGTCTGTTTCAGGTCTTCTTCAGAGGTTTCCAGTTCCATGGAAAGCATGGTGTCAAACATATCGGTAATTGAATCGGTGACCAGTGTTTTAATGTCAAAGTTTTCGATATCAGTGATTTGAACGGGTACAACCTCTATTTGTCTTTCAGGACCTTCTTCGGCAGTATCCACTATGCTGCCTATCTTTACTCCTACTTCCACAATGACGATATGCTTATTATATGAGAATAGATAACGTTCATGCCTTTCTGTGTTTAACGATTCGATCTTGAAATCATCTCCAGTCGTAAAAGAGGGCGGGGAAATCAGACATGTCAGGCCCGCGTCACAGAATTTTGATTTTAGATTTCCACCGACAATATTGCATATTTCGCTGATTACGTCTTTGACATCTTCTCCACCCGCTACTTCCTCCACTTCCACGCCTAACATAGAGGCGGTCATCTTACGGGAAAAGTCGTCACCCACGTTGACAGTGATGGTTCCCATCACCTTTCCTGCCAGGTTAACAGCGCCCACAATTCGCTTGACGTCTAAATCTCCTTTAAAGTCGTCATCGGAAAGATCCAGTTTCATTGAAAGCATCATATCGAAAACTTCAATCAATGAATCGGTAACCGTAGTTGCTATATCAAATTTTTTTATATCTACCATGCTGCGAATTCTCCCTAAAAATGCGAGTTGAAAGTTATGTTTTCATTTATTGAGCGAATATCAGTCTTGTCCAAAAACGGTTGCCGCGAATCCTCAGGAAACTGAATATTACCCCAACCGCATGTAATGGACACAGGGCTACAGGCGCAGGGCGCAAGGCAAAAGGTAGAATTATAGCCATTGAAGTGTTTTTCCTTGCGACTCATGCCCTGAGCCTTGAGGAGTTGTTTTATAAATAGCACGCCGAAGGCGTACCACAACTTTAGGCACTTTAAACTTTAGTCCCGCCTTGGCGGGATCAGGCACTTTTTTCTTCATAGCGCTTTAACACCTTCCAAGGACGAATCAAGGCCACGTCCTTTGTGCGTAGATTCTTTATTACTGCCTGGGTAGTTCAGCAATTTTCCCTATCTTTTCCTCTAAAATTTGAGCGAGCTCTGGGGTTCCATTAAGATCGCCATCCCGGGCTTTCTGTTCAGCCTCTTTTGCTATCTCGTAAATCTCTGTCAAACCGAGATTTCCTGATGCCCCCTTAATGGAATGGGCCGCCTCCATTGCTTCCTCAGCATTGCCATGATTAATACCTGACTGGAGCTTGTCCAGGTCGGACATCCCTGTCTCAATAAAGAGTTCAATGAGCTCCTGATATTCTTCTTCGTTTAAGCCCAAATTTTCCGCTAATTTCTTTATATCCACAATGCCTCCCTCCATTTAAAGTTGATGGTCCAGTAAAAAGTCGAAAAGTACGTCATTGCGAGCCCCGCATCAAGTGCGGGATAAACTCCGCGAAGCAATCTCAATGGCTGTAACAGCTTGAAATCAGGAGATTGCTTCGTCGCTTCGCTCCTCGCAATGACAGGTGAAATGACTTTTTACGGGTTTATCAAAGTTAGCCATAACCATTAACGGGTAACTAACAACCCCTAAGCTCCGGATAAACA
>JAUWMR010000032.1 GCA_030613055.1 Desulfobacteraceae bacterium | reverse complement strand
ACCTAAAGGAGAACTCACCCTTACAATGAGCGCTAACCATGCAGTTCGTAAAGACTTGTTGCATTATCTTGATACAATCAAAAAAGCGGCTTAATTTTGACTTCGCAGATCATGATAAATTTATGCAACGTTAGGGTAAACGCTGATCCGACCTGCATTACCTTTGATACTCATAGCACTTGGCATCTTCTTGCTCCTTGCTTGATGATTCCAGATGGCTCTACCAAGGCTGAGCACACGTCTCTTTTAACAAGAATTCTCTCGCTCTTGCTTGAGGCTGAAGAATCCCAAGATCAAAGAGGTCATGGCGATGATAAGAGAATAGAAATACCACCTGAACTTCCGATGGAGTTTTCCAGACGATTCGCTGATTTTTATTTGAGTATCTCGGAAACAGATGCTAAGCGTTTTGATGATTTGCTCATAGAACGGAGTGAATCAGCCCCAAGCTTTTTACATTGGCTGATGGTTTGTTTTCTTTGTTCAGCTGAGAAACTAGGTAATATCGAATTATACTGGAACTTCTGGAGGAAGCTCTCTGAAAGGGCGGTGGAAATTGCTGTCAAGCTCAGTCAGAAGAGTAGACTATATTCGCCCTATGGCGAACAGAGCAAACTGATCTTGGGAATGCTTTTTGCCGACACTCCATGGCAACAAGTAAAACCAGAACAAGAGCTTCTTGTTCCCGGATTGGAGCTTCTCCTTGATTTTGTTCAAAAAGCTGGAGAAAATCCTTTAGTTTTCGAGGCAATGAGTCGATTTCTGTTCTCTTTTCCACAACTGTTCATGCCAAAAGGATTGATTATTCTGGCTAAACACCAAAAAAAAACAAGAGGAACACATTTATTTTCCGGAGTAAATACCGTATTCTACTTGGAACGTGTATTGCAGAAGTTATTAGTTTTATCTCCTGCGGAATACAAGCAATCCAGAAACCTCAGAGAAGTGTCCTTGGTGTTGCTCAACGCCATGATAGAGACAGGATCGTCCTGTGCATACTTCCTCCGGGACCACATGCTTCATTCGGCACGTAATTTTTAATGATTACATTTGGTTCTTTTATTGCAAGGGGACGCTGGTAAAAAGGTAAGAAACTCAATTGATGAAAATCTTTCGACGCTCTATCCCGCGGATCATGATAAGGTGCAGAACACCGGGCGCGGTAGAATAATTTGTTAAGAGGCTTGTTTTACAGTTTGAACATATAAAGACTCTGAGGATGTATTATGGCAAAAGCAAAAGATACTTATAAATATTATTTCAAGGTCGGGAACAAGATCGTCCACGGCGGAATAACAAACGATTTGGAACGTAGGGAACAAGAGTACCAACAGAAATGGCCTAAAGGTCATATTTACAAAGTAGGCCGTCGGACAACTGAAGAGGCCGCCAGAGAATGTGAAAAGGATATGATTAGCAAGACGGTAGTAAAATCCCCACCCATAAGCGGTTCGCGAAAGAAAATCGAATATAAGAAAGCAGCGCATACAGGAATGAAGCAAATTTAGGTTGGAAATTATCAACTTGGAAAGTACATGAGGAGTCTAAATCTTTGCGCAGGTCTAGCTATAACGATAACGTCTTCATAAATTGCCCGTTTGATAAGCAATATGATCCAATATTCCACGCTATCATATTCGCGATATTCGATTGTGGATTTGTCCCTCGCTGCACTCTTGAAGAGGATGACGCCAGCCAAATTAGAATAGAAAAGATTTACAACATCGTTAACTCCTGCCAGTATAGTATCCATGACATCTCTCGAACCGAACTTGACTCTAAAAACAACCTCCCTCGCTTCAATATGCCTCTGGAATTGGGTATTTTCCTTTCGGCAAAAAAATTTGGAAGTGGAAAGCATAATAAAAAGTCATGCCTTATTCTTGACAAAAAGGCCTATCGGTATCAGAAGTTCATATCAGATATCTCAGGACAGGATATAAGCGCACACAACAATTCTACTAAAAATGCAATCAGAATAGTTCGAGACTGGCTTAGGGGTAAATCAAGGCGTACTACTCTGCCAGATGGGGACGTCATTTGGAAGCGTTACCAGAGGTTCAGGAAGACCTTACCCAGAATGTGCAAAACTCTGCAATTTAATCAAAATAAACTGATATATAAGGACTATGTTCATTTGGTATACGAATGGCTTGAAGAATTAACATGGTACTCAAGTGACTCTTAATGAGGACCAAGAGACCCATTGGGGTCAGCCCTTGAAATAGGACAGTTTGATTTTTTTATAAGCCGAAAAAATTTTAATGAGATGGGGTCGGGCCACGCTAACTATTTAGAACTATTAAAGAAAGACCGGGAGGAATTTGGGACGCTCTCTAATTTTTAGTATAGAATGGGTATGGGGAGATAGGGACATTGTTGGCTATGTTGAATAACTTTTGATAGCGGAGAAGCCGAACGTTTTTGCATTATTGAATAACTCAAAACGGCCAAAGTTAATCTGATTCTTAGATGGAATTAGCCGGGCAATAAATCCAGCCTTCACGCCGTATTTGAATCATTGGTTTTATTATTTTTACTTGACATGCGTGCACATTATGTAATACGTTAACACCGAACCGCTATTAACGAACCGTTAAATATTTCATCATGGAAAACCCTTTTAAATATGGTGGTATTGTTCGCGGCCCTCACTTTGCCGACCGCAAAGAGGAATTGGCTGAACTCGTTCAGGAGATGAATAATCTCAGTAGAGTATTTTTGATCTCTCCCAGACGTTTTGGCAAGACCTGCCTTTTGTTCAATCTTATGGATCAACTCCATGATAGTGGATTTGACACGGCTTATCTCGATCTTAATGCCTATCCGGATGTACGAAGTTTTGCGGCAGCTTTTACTCACCTTACCTCTAAAGCCCTGGAATCGAATACGGAGAAGTTGTTGAAAATCTTTGCCGGACTTCAAAGGTTACGGCCAAAGGTTTCAGTAGGACAAGACGGCTCGTTGATCGGGACTGTGGAAGTGGCCTCCGAATATAGAGAGGCCCTTCCCGCTCTTCTGGAAGGTATGGAACATGCTGAAAAATTGGCATGGAAAAAAGGTAAGAAGCTGGTGGTGATTATCGATGAATTTTCTGACCTTCCCAAACATAACGGTCATATACTTGAAAAGGCGATGCGTTCTGAAATTCAAAAGCATGAGCACATCGGATACATTTTCTCTGGCTCAGAACAGTCGGTAATGCTGTCCATGATTCGTGATAGGAAAAGGGCCTTCTACAAATTAGGAAGGATCATGGAAATTGGACCAATTGATAGGGATTCCTATGCCGTTTTTATCTATAACTGGTTTCAAAAAGGGCCATATAAAATGGAAAGGAATAGCCTTGAAAAGATATTTGAATTGGGAATGGATGTGCCATACAACGTCCAGAGACTGTGCCACACCCTGTGGGAATTGGCCCGTGAAACCCATGAGGTGACCTCCTTCATGATTAAAGATCTCCCATTTATTATTGCCAAGCAGGATTCACCTCATTATGAGTTAATCTGGCAATCAGCTTCTCAGCGACAAAAAATCCTTATTATTGCCTTGAGCAAAGATCCCGGGGCCAAGCCCTTTTCCAGGGAATTTCAATTAACCCATGGCATTGGCCCTTCATCCTCTATAAAGGCTTCTCTTGATTCCCTAATGAAAAAAGGTATATTTTACAAGACCAAAGGAGGTTCTTACCAATTCTCTGATATCTTCATGCGATACTGGATTAGTTATCTGAGAATAATAGAAAAATAATGAGTTAACCCTAACGTTGCAAAAGTCGAGGGTGCTGCAGATCTGAGGCGTCGAGGGTGAAGCTGTAGTATTTTACCGCAAACCCTTGACAACGAAAGAGATGCGGCGCCCTCGGCTTTCCCGAAGGGTAAATAACATGGCTGTTTTTCACTGTTTTCAAGATACCACTTGGAGTGTATCCCAAAAGAACAGTTAATAATGTTGAAATGGCCTTTATTTATTGTCTTTAAACCCACTTTGCCATTTTATTTATGCAACTATAGGGTTAACGCAAGAAGTGATACACCCATATATGTGTATGAGGGGACATCCGTAAAAAAGTAAATAATCCACGCCGGAGGCCGTGGCTTTGGTTTTACCCCATAGTGGTGATTTTGATATGAAAATGAAGTTTCTAAGGAAAACAGCCGTGATATGTTAGGAGTAAGTCGGCGTTACATCCCGGGTTATGTGTTAAATATGGAATCCTACAGCCTTCTTCCGGATTCCTGAGACCTTAAGCCTCAATAAGCGGGATTTTGTATTTCTTTAAACGAATATCACGTGTCACAAGCGTAAGACCTTCTACTTTTGCCTGGGCTACAAGCATCCTATCAAACGGGTCTCGGTGATGTGCCGGAAGGTCCCCGACAGCATGTGCGTGTTCAACAGTGATGTCCAACATCTCAAAGGGCTGGCCACCTAACACCTTCCGGAAATCTTTTGGAATTTGCAGTTTTCCTAATGCCTGCTTGATCCTTATTTCCCAAATGACGACGGCACTGACAAAAACCAGGTTTTTGCCGTCGGCAATTGCGGCCTTTGTTTTCTTAGAAAGCGTCGGGTGATCATCAAGCCACCATAAAAGAACATGTGTATCAAGCAAGAGGTTCATGAATCCACCATCCCGAACGCTTCGGCAATATCCCCCGGTAGTTCGTCAAAATCATCGGCTATTTTAATTTTTCCTCGCAGGGCGCCGGGCTGGCGCGGTTTCTCGCTTCGCTCATACCGCACTAACTTTGCAACAGGCTTCCCTGCTTTGCCAATGATCACCTCTTGCCCGGTCATGACCTTCTCAATAAGGGCAGATAACTGGGCCTTTGCCTCTGAAATATTGGTTATGAGCATACTTATCACCTCCTCAGAGTTAGTCTGACCAGACCAGAAAGTCAAGTTTTTTTAGGTACAGTATCTTTGTCCGGTGGAGTCATCACTTGTTGGATCGAACCAGGGTAATTATTGTATTATACGCTTTCCGGTTATTTCACCTTGTCAGGCCGAATAAAATAGCTGTTGCCAACGGTGATATGGTCAAAGGGCGGCTCCATCTTAACTCCCCTCTTCTCCACCGTGCGCATTGTCAGGATATAGACCCGGGCCGCATTCAGATCTTTATCGCTGTCTACCTGAACCGCCAGATAGATTGGGAGGCCGTACATGATGGGCTCACCCAGTATGTTCTTTTTCTGGATAGACCAGGGGCCTGTCACTACCACTGCCAAAGGCTTTCGCGGTTCCTTGCTGCGCTTACCCCATTCGGTGCTGCTATTGAACCATTCCAGGGCCACCGTGGCTGGCGCGGGAATTGCCTTGGGTGCCGTGGTCGGCATTGCCCTGGCGGTTGGTTTGGGCGGGAGTTTTGTCTTGGCGCTTACGCCAGCGGCTGCCACGGTTCCTCCTCCGAGGTCCTTGCCGGTTCGTCGTTCCAGGTCTTTTACAAGTTTTTTGTACTTGTTTTCTATCGATTTAATCCTACTGTTGTTAGGGTCCAGTTCTTTTGCCTTGATTATCAACTTTTTAATATTGTCCAGAGAAGCAATGGCCTTGTCATTTTTTCCGGCGAACATATCTTTCTTAGCCTGCCGGAGTACCTTGTTGGCCTGGGTCAGCAAAACCTTGGCATCTTCGGCCCAGGCCTTACAGGACTGTCCTGCAAATATGCCGGCGGAAAAAAGGATCACCAAACTGACGAACATGAGCTTTATCCTGATTGGTCTCATTTTTGACTCCTTTCTTGATGTGCGGCGACACTGAAGTCGATCACCAAATATGGGATTAATTGGTAACACTTTAACTCTTTAGAACAGGACAGGAAGGGCAACGGGCAAATAACATGGCTGTTTTTCGTTGTTTTCAGGATGTCACCTGGAGTGTATTCCAACAACCGAGCCAAAAAGATTGAAAAAACCTATAATACCAGTCTTTAAGCCCAATTTGCCATGTTATTTATGCAACTATAGGGTTAACAGGTTACATGCTTTTATCCTGTCTTAATTGTCCGTGGTTGTCAAAATGTACCCAATCACAGGGGATTCTTCTCGTGTGGGGCGGGGGGTATGCCCACGTAATCAGCAAATCATACATTGACACGGCTAAGGGTTTCGGATAACAAAGAAAGTAAAGATATTGCTTTGCATAACAAGTGTCCATCTAAAAAAAATCGAAGATTTTTGATGGAACGCACTTTTATTAGTCAAGAATCCATGCCCAAAGGACGTGCCCTTGATTTGCCCCCGGAAGGGGATAAAGCGCTATGAAGAAAAAAGTGCCTAAAATGCCTAAAGTTTAAAGTGCCTAAAGTTGCGGTACGCCTTCGGCGTGCTATTTATAAAACAACGCCTCAGGGGTTTACCCCTTTTTGCCGGCTAATTGGTTTCATAGAGTACTTTATTTAAAACAGCAGAATTCATTAACTTTAGTCCCGCTATGCGGGGAAGGACATGGTTTTAAAATCGAAATAAACTATCTATAATAGATAACCTTCAATTAAGCATGTTCGCTTAATGAGGGTTTAATTTGATTGGAGCCGGAAGATGTCTAATACAGTGGTCGTGGGAACACAGTGGGGAGACGAGGGAAAGGGAAAGGTGGTTGATCTGTTGACAGCCAGGGCCGATATGGTCGTAAGGTTTCAGGGAGGGAATAATGCCGGACATACCCTTGTGGTGGAAGGAAAACAATTTATCTTCCATATCGTTCCTTCCGGTATCCTTTATGAAGATAAAAAATGCCTCATAGGAAATGGTCTCGTGGTTGATCCTGAAGTGCTCCTCGAAGAGATTAAAAGCCTGAAACAGGCTGGAATAGAGGTAACGCCGGACAGGTTGTCCTTAAGTGAGAAGGCCCAGATTATCATGCCGTATCACAAGGCAATTGACTTGGCCAGGGAAGTCGCCAAGGGAAGGGACAAAATAGGCACAACCGGGCGTGGCATCGGCCCGTGCTATGAAGACAAGGCGGCAAGGACTGGTGTGAGGGCTGTGGATCTGACGGAGCCGGATACTCTGGAAGAAAAAATCACGGTCAATCTGAAGGAAAAGAATTTTTACCTGACTAGTTTTTTAGGCGCGGAACCTCTGGATGCGCAGCCTATCCTGGACAGATACTTAGAGATGGCAGAAATACTCACTCCTTTTATTACGGATGTTTCAGTTGAGCTGGCCGAGGGCCTTAAGGCCAATAAGAGAATCCTGTTTGAGGGGGCCCAGGGCACGCATCTGGACATTGATCACGGGACCTATCCCTTTGTTACCTCATCTAACCCAATATCCGGGGCTGCATGTGCAGGTGCCGGTATTGGCCCGGGCCAGCTGCATCACGTGATGGGTATTGTAAAGGCATATACGACCCGGGTCGGGGCAGGGCCTTTTGTGACCGAGCTTACCGACAAAACGGGCGATTATATCCAGGAACGGGGAGCCGAATTCGGCGCCACCACCGGGCGAAGGCGGCGGTGCGGTTGGCTGGATCTGGTAGTGGTGGGTGATTCGGCTCGCATAAATGGACTCAATAGTGTTGCAATTACCAAACTGGATGTGCTCACGGGCCTGGAAAAACTTAATATCTGTGTGGGCTATGAGATTGAGGGCAAGCTGGTTGATCACAGGCCGGCAAGCCTTAGGAAACAGGCCCTGTGTATTCCCGTTTATAAGGAAATGGAAGGATGGCAGGAAGACATTACGCGGGCAAGGAATATGGACCAGTTACCTGATCAGGCCCGGGCCTATCTTAAAGCTATTGAGGAAATCACCGCTGTTCCTATTTCAATAGTCTCTGTTGGACCGGGGCGTGAAGAGACCATTTTGGTCCAGGATCCATTTTAAATCACGTGCCATTAATGTGGTGCAGAGAACGAAGCGAGGAAAAGTGATGTTGCACAATTATACTGCAAAATACACAAGAATTGATTCAGGCTATATAGGACAACTGATCGAATGGCCGGAAGTAATAACCGAGGGCAAAGATCTAGAGGATTGTCGTGTAATGTTGAGGGACGCCCTTAATGAGATGGTTTTGGCATACCAGCAGCAAGGCAGAGAACTACCCTTAGGTAACTGTTTGATTGAACAGGTTCCGGTAGAGGTTGCCGATGTCCATCAAACGGCGTGATCTCGTCAAATACCTTGAGGATAATGGATTCTATTTGCTGCGTGAAGGCAGTAAACATTCCATTTATACTAATAATACAAAAACAATCCCGGTAAAGAGACACAAAACTATTGACAGAATCACTGCAAACAAGCTGGGCTCCCACCAAGGTTTTAGCCAGAAGCATTATCAAAATATTGAGCGTCCACTATGTCCACGTATGAAAAAGAATATGACGTAATTGTGGTCGGCGCTGGCCATGCAGGATGTGAGGCTGCCCTGGCAGCGGCGAGAATGGGGCACCCCACCCTGCTCCTTACCATCAATGTCGATCATATCGCCGCCATGAGCTGCAATCCTGCCATTGGCGGATTAGCCAAAGGTCACCTGGTAAAGGAGATTGACGCCCTTGGCGGGGAGATGGCTAAAAACACGGATCAGACAGGCATCCAGTTCAGGCGTCTTAATACCCGCAAGGGGTTAGCGGTTCAGGGTTCACGGTCTCAAAATGACAGGGATCTTTACCGGAAGAGGATGAAGTCGGTAATAGAATCTCAACCCAACCTGGATATCCGGCAGGCCATGGTCGATCACTTGCTTGTAAAAGACAGCAGGATCTATGGTGTTGAAAGCCAGATCCATGAGAAATTTTTATCTAAGACAGTTGTTCTGACCACCGGCACATTCATGCGGGGGCTTATCCATATCGGCCTTGATCATTTTCCGGCAGGGCGCATGGGAGATCCTCCATCGGTCGGTCTCTCCGAACAGTTAAAGGAACTTGGATTTGAAGTCGGCCGGCTAAAAACAGGAACCACCCCGCGGCTCAATGGCCGCACAATTGATTATTCAGGCCTGATCGTGCAGCCCGGGGATGAAAACCCGAGGCCTTTTTCCTTTACGACAAAAAAAATCCCGCTGCCACAGGTGCCCTGTCATATCACGCATACAAACAAAAAGACCCATGACATAATAAGGCAGGGTCTGGACCGCTCGCCCCTGTTCAGCGGTGTTATTGAGGGTGTGGGGGCCAGATACTGCCCCTCTATTGAAGACAAGGTGGTCCGGTTTGCCGAAAAAGAACGACACCAGGTGTTTCTCGAGCCGGAGGGCCTGGATACGGCCGAGGTATATCCTAACGGGCTCCCCACGAGTCTGCCAATTGATATTCAAATCAAAATGGTGCGCTCAGTCCCTGGATTGGAGATGGCCGAGATTGTCCGGTCGGGTTATGCCATTGAATATGATTATATCAATCCGATTCAACTTAAGCCGACCCAGGAGACCCAGTTGGTCAAGGGGCTCTTTCACGCGGGTCAGATAAACGGGACCTCCGGTTACGAAGAGGCCGCCGCGCAGGGTATGTTGGCCGGGATTAACGCGGTCCTGAAAATCCGGGGAGAGGAACCCCTGATACTTAAGAGATCACAGGCATACAGCGGGGTGTTGATTGATGACCTCGTTACAAAAGGTACAAACGAACCATACCGCATGTTTACTTCAAGGGCCGAGTATCGCCTGCTTTTGAGGGAAGACAATGCCGATTTCAGACTCAGGGATATTGGCCATGGCTTAGGCCTGGTTTCCGATGAAGTGTATCATGATTTTTGCAAAAAACGGGATGATGTGGAAAAATTGTTTTCTCGCTTGAAAGAATCCAAAATAAGACCGGAGCCGTCGGTCCTTGACCGTTTGAAAGAATTAGGCTCAGCACCGATAAAAAACAAGATGTCATTAGAACAGCTCTTAAAGAGAAGCGAGATATTTTTCGAACATCTCCATCTTTTCGATCCTAACCTTTCAAAAATCGAGGGACTGGTTGCGGATGAGGTGGAAACCAGAATCAAATATGAGGGTTATATTGATCGCCAGGAACGCCAGGTGAAAAAGATGGCACACATGGAGGACGTCAGGCTTCCTGAGGCGATTGACTACCAGGCGATCCATGGGCTTACCACGGAAGTGAGAGAAAAATTAGGCAGGGTAAGACCGGTCTCTTTAGGCCAGGCATCCCGTATCTCCGGCGTCACACCCGCGGCGCTTATGGCCATTCAGGTACACCTGAAAAGAGTATCAGCAGTCCCCGGATAGCTACAGAAAAAAAATCCTGAAAATCAGCGTCCCTCTGCGTCCAAAATCTTTTTATTGAATGCTATGGATGTCGCGTCCTAAAGATTCGTGATCCAATAGCCACTGCGAGATATACCGCGCCGGCAAGTACAATGGTTGTGGCGCCGGCAGGAAGGTTGGGGCCGTAGCTTAAGGCTAATCCACCGGTCGTGAAAAGAATGGTGAACAGGGTCGAAAGTACCATCATCTGCCACAGCCTCTTTGAGAACATGCCTGCAACAGCAGCGGGAAGTGTTATGAGGGCGATTACCATTACGATTCCCACTACAGTAACCAGAAGAACCACTGTGATGGCTGTTAGGCACAGAAGCAGGAGGTAATAGAACTCTACGCTGATGCCTCTGAGTCTTGCAAATTCCTCATCAAAACATACTGCAAGAAATTGTTTGTAAAAGAGCAATCCGATTACAACGACAACTGCATCCAGGCCGGCAATAAGCCAAAGTTCATCGGAAGAGACCATGAGGATATTGCCGAACAGGTAACTCATCAGGTCTTCATTGTAACCGGGAGTCTTGAAGATAAAAAGGATTCCTATGGCCATGCCAATAGCCCACACGGCACCTATGACGGTATCCTCCCTCTGTTTTGCTCCAAGACTTACCAGACCGATGATGATGGCTGAGATAAGTGCGGCAACAAGCGCGCCGTACAGGGGGTGCAGCCATTCCCAGTGATAAACGGTCTGAAAGTATCGGGCAGCGCCCATGCCTGCCAGTACGCTGTGTGCAATTGCCCCGGCAATATAGGTGATTCGCCGCGTGACCACATAGCTCCCGATAACGCCGCAGGCAATGCTAACAAGAATTCCTGTAAGAACTGCGTATTGCAGAAATGTCTGCTGCGTAAATTCAGCGAAAAATTCAGACATCAGTATCCCCCTCATGCGCGGTAGCGTCATGCCGGATCATTCGTACGTCACAGCCGTAGATTTCGCTGATCATCTCACCTGTGATTTCACTGGTCGGGTGTACCACGATCCGCCTGCTGACACAGGCCACGCGCTTGACATAGCTTGAGACAAACCCTAAATCATGTGTGACCAGGGCTATGGTGATTCTTTTGTTGAGTTTGTGTAGAAGCTCAAATAACTCGTTCTCTATAACGGCATCAACATTTGAGGTTGGCTCATCAAGCAGGAGGAGTTCGGGGTCAGACACAAGGGCGCGCGCGATCAGTACACGCTGGCGTTGTCCGCCCGAAAGGGCGGAAAAGGGGCGATTTCTCATTTCGGACATTTCCAGCTCGGAAAGGGCCTTTGATGCCGCTTTCTTGTCCGCTCCACGATATGCACCCAATAATTTCCCATTTCCAAGTCTTCCCATCAAGACCACATCTGAAACAGTCACCGGAAACAGAGGGTCAAGCGACGAATACTGAGGCATGTACCCGATGCGAGAGCGTGCCTTTACCGGGTGCTGGCCGAATACACGGACGGTTCCCTTAGCAGGTTTGAGCAGCCCCAACATAAGCTTCAAAAGCGTGGTTTTGCCGCCTCCATTGGGGCCAACGATCGAGAGAAAATCGCGTTCCTCAATGGTCAGGTTGACATCCTCTAACACATTAAAGCTGTCAAACGAGAATGAAACGTTTTTAAACTCAATAACCGGTGTTTTCATCATCGTTATATTCCCTTTTTGCAGGGACATCATCTGCCTGACAGGGCATCCTTGATTGCAGCGGCCATGTGTTCGAGGTTTTTAAGGTAATTGCGCGCAAGCGGGTTCATGGGCACCACGGCTCCACCGATTGCCTCGGCCACGACCCGGGCATTTTTTTCCGCAAACTGCGGCTGTACAAAAATGACCTTGACATTATCCTTTTTTGCCCTCTTTATAAGGTCTACAAGCTGCTTTGCAGAAGGCGACTTGCCTTCGATTTCCACTGCCACCTGGGTGAGCCCGAAGGAGTCACCAAAGTACCCGAAAGCTGGATGAAATACATAGAACTTGCTGCCTTTCAGCGGGGCTAATGTCGTGGCGATTTTCGCATCCACCCTGTCGAGATCGGCCTGGAAGACCTGCAGATTGCCTTTGTATTCTGCCGTGTGCGCAGGATCCGAATAAACCAGCGCGTTGCAGATATTTTCCGCCTGAATTTTTACTAACTTGGGATCGAGCCAGATATGGGGGTCAGGGGCCTGAGAATCCCTGGATCGCTTGAAGTACCGGAGTTTAATGCCCTTGCGTGTATCAATGACCTTCAGGTTTTTATATGTATCAGATATCTTCGGTATAAATGCCTTCTCAAAGGGTGTTCCAATCCGGAAGTACAACCGCGATCTTGCCAGTTTGGCCATTTGTTTCGGCGTTGGCTCATAGGTGGCGGGAGATTGACCCGGGCCTACAAGTACTCCGACTTCGACATAGGGCCCCCCAATTCGTTCTACAAAACAGGCCTGCGGAAGGATACTCACGAAAGTCTTTATCTTTTGGGCGTGAGTGTCCGGTGCCGTCGCGATACTGATTGCAACTATGATTGCTGAATTGGATAACACTTTGAAGCACAGACTTTTCATAATACGCCACTCAAAATTTGCGCAATGGTAGATGTCTATTTTTTGACACGATTTACAGGATAGAATGGATTAATATTATCTTGTAAATCAAAACACATATCCTGGTTTTGACAAAACGGGTATCTTCCAAAAATCTAACAATATTCAACGATTATCGGTTAAGCATGTATCTGCTCAATAAGCTGGGGTAACTCCCTTGGTTCATCGATTTCTATGGATTCCCGCCTTCGCGGGAATGACAGGTGCTTAGGCTATTTCGTCATTCCCGCGAAGGCGGGAATCCAGGAGTGCAGGAGTGATTGCCCTGACTTATTGAGATGTTACTTAAGCATGAGTTGAGCGCAGGGCACGGCTAAAGCCATGCGCTACATTTATCCATGATATTTAAAGACCCCGGACTACCCAGAGCCTGTCAGGACTGTGTCATAATAGTAGTTTTGTCTCTTTATGTCATTTCTTCGCACAGTTTCGCTGTGGCTCAGTCCCACTGCTTTGCAGCGGGTTCCCGGTTTCTTCACACAGCCTCTAATGTTGCTGATGAACGGTTTCGTTTGAGCAGACTATGATTGATTCATGGCATTCATCGCACGTTTCAATGGAATGACCGGTCGAAAAATCATTCCAGTGGCGTTTCTGGCTTGGCGTCAGCATGCCGGTGCCATTGCAAAGAGGACAGACGCTTCCTAATGCCTCTATGATTGCTGTACGGATAAATTTGGAACGGTTAGGAATCTCTTTGATTGCCTCAAGCAGATCCCTGTCCACCTTAAACGTAATGATCTCCTGCTTTTTTTTCATGGGCTGCGGTCCTTTCTGGATTTTTCCTGTATTATTATGTAATACTGGCTCATATTATTACCATGTATTACCGAAAATCAAGGTCTTTTTTCCCTTTTCGTAAATATAATAAAGCATTTGACTAATATTTCTGACTTGCTATCATAGAAAATCTTGGAGATCTGTTTGGATAAGCAAAAAGCCTGACCAGGAACCATAATGGAAATAATGCGACATCAATTTAGAAGTATAGTTATTGCCCTTGGAGTGAGCCTTTATTGTCTCATCCTTCTGGGATGCGGGGACAAGGCAGAGACCAGTGTTGTCAAGGAAAGTCGAGAGACTAAAGTAAAATTTGTAAAGGTAAGTCCCGTTAAGACCTCATCCCCGGAAGGAACCATCGAATATGTCGGGGTGTTGACGGCCCGGCGCAAGGTCACGGTAGCGAGTGCAATGGGCGGGACCATTGAGAGGCTCAATTTCGAGAAAGGGGACAGGGTCAAAAAAGGACAGCTTCTTGCGGAGATCAATACAAGCAGTATCCGGCTTATGGTCTGGCAGGCAGAGGCTTCGCTTGCCGCGGCAAAAAGCAACCTGGAAAAGCTGGAAAAGGGGAGCAGACCGGAAGAAATACTCATTGCAGGGGCAGGTCTGAAAGAAGCCGAAGCCGCCCTTTTCGAGGCGGAGAGAAATTATAACAGGATGAAGGATCTTCATGAATCTAAAGCGTCCTCAAACAGCGAATACGATTCCGCCTGGCGAACGCTTGAGATGGCGCGTGCGAAAATGGAATCGGCTAAACAGCAATTGGCCCTTGCAAAACAGGGACCTCGTGAAGAGGATCGAAACACGGCCCGTGCTAATTTAGATCAGGCGGAAGCAGCCCTGGCGCTTGCAAAGGATCAACTGAAAAAATCAATACTGCGTGCGCCTATAGATGGAATTATCGCCTTTCGGGATGTGGAGGAAGGGGAGGTGATAGTGGTGCCGCCTGTTACTGTCATCACCCAGGTCATTGACCTTGATCATTTAAAGATAAATGTGTCTGTAAGCGAAAAGGATATTCATGTTTTGGAGAAGCGCAAACGCTTTAAGTTCACCATAGACGCCTTTCCCGATAAGCAATTTTTCTGCCGGTTAATTTTCCTTTCCCCGGTAGCCGAGCCCGCGACCCGCTCTTTTCCAGTGGAGCTTGCAGTTGAAAAGCCAGGCAGGCGCATGGCAGACGGCATGACCGTCAGGGTCAAGTTTCCTATGGTAGATAAAAAAAGAACCATCAAGATCCCATCGGCCTGGCTTTCGGAGGAAAACGGAAAAATGGGTTTATATATTTATAGGGATGGGAAGGCGGTTTTTAAGAAGGTTATACTTGGAACATACTATGATCAACGGGTTGAAATTCTTTCAGGCCTGACCGAAAAAGACCTGATCATCACCAATCCAGCGGGACTCAAGAGCGGGGATGCTGTGAAGTATTGATAGATGCTGGATACTTGATACTAAATCATGGGTGTCGACGATCCCCCCAAGTCAATGGCATAAGGCTCAAGGCCCAAGGCTACCCTAAGCCTGGTGCCCTGCGCCATCCATATTTAGGCACTTTAGCTCACTTTAGGCGTTTTTTTAGTCATCCATGTTCATTACTCGATTTGCCATATCAAGACCGATCGTTGTTAGAATGGCCCTGATCCTGATCGTGGTTCTTGGCGTTTACTGCTATAATGACATGCCGCGCTATTTAGACCCGGACCTGACGGTTGGGGAAGGCATTATTGTTACGCTCTGCCCCGGTTTTTCTCCCGAGGAGATGGAAAAACTGGTGACAAAAAAGATCGAGGATGAACTTGACGGGATATCTGAGATCAGGCGATATGAATCAAACTCCTTTGAAAGCACTTCCAAGATCCACGTCTTATTTAATACACGCCTTACGGAATATGAAATAGACCAGGCCATGCAGGAGGTCAGAAACGCGGTCGACCGTGTGGAAGAACTTCCGGAAGAGGCCAAGGTCCCCAGGGTAATTGAAATCGACATTGCCCTTTTTCCTGTTTGTATGGTGGGCCTGGCCGGCAATTTACCCATGATGCAGCTCCAGGATATTGCAGGTGATATTGCGGACACCTTTGAGACTATCGAAGGGGTCTCAGAGGTAGACATTTTTGGGGAAAGGGAAAATGAGATCTGGGTGGAACTGAATCCGCGACGCATGTCTGCCTACGGCATTTCCATTCCTCAAGTGGCCCAGGCCATTGCCGGCCGCACAAAAAATCTCCCCGGTGGCACTGTGGAAATGGGAGACCATGAGGCATCTATACGGATGGTTGGAGAGCCGGAGAACCCTGAGGATCTGGGTAATATCGCTCTAAAGACCGGGAAAGAAGGAACAGTTTATCTTCGTGATATCGCTAAGATCACGCCGACCCTGGAAAAACCGCGGGCCCTCACTTTCATAGACAACAAAAAGGCCCTGGTTCTTGCCGTGAAAAGGAAAAAGAACACAAACATGATCCAGATCGTGGATGATGTAAAGACACGCCTTAAAGATATTCCTTCCCAGTATCCGGGGCTTACCACCACTCTCTATTTTGACCAGTCGCGTGAGATAAAAAAAAGGATCAATGAACTCCAGACCAACGGCCTGTTAGGTATCATCGCTGTTTTTTTCATATTGTGGGTTGCAATGGGCCTGCGCAATGCCCTTTTTGCTTCTGTGGGGATTCCGGTCTCCTTCCTCCTCGCATTTATCTTTATGAGGGCCTTTAAACTTTCTATCGACGGCGTATCCCTCTTTGGCCTGATACTTGTCTTAGGCGTGATTGTGGATGACGCGATAGTGGTCCTTGAAAATATATTTCGCTACATTGAAAAAGGGAGACCTCTTGCAAAGGCAGCCCTTGAGGGCAGTCGCGAGGTGTTAGCCCCTGTATTGGCGTCTGTCTCCACCACCATGGCAGCCTTTTTCCCTATACTCATTATAGTCAGCGGGATCATAGGACGATATCTTTCAATTTTGCCCAAAGTGGTACTTTTTGCTCTTGCGGCTTCTCTCTTCGAGGTCTTTTTTATGCTTCCCTCTCACGTGGTCGAACTAACTCCAAAAAAAAGCGTCAAAAAAGCGATCAAGAGAAGATTCGATATATTTACACCGTTGCGAAAGCTCTACTATCCCTATTTGAGGACTATACTGCGACACCGGTATATGTCTGTGCTGTTCATTATTATGTCAACCGTTCTGGCCTTCTTCCTTTATTTTCAGACCGATTTTATCATGTTCCCAAAAAGCGATGTGTTCCCGAGGTTTAATATCTACTTTGACCTTCCAGTGGGCTCAACCATAAATCGGAGCCAGGAGACGGTCCTGGCGCTCAGTGATCTGGTCAGAAAACGTATCGGGAATGAATTAGAGGCCCCAATCGCTTTAGCTGGAATGAAAGAGGTCAATTATGAGCCGATTTTCAGCCCGCATTACGGGATGGTGAACGTCATTTTAAAAGGAGGAAAAGAAAGAAAGCACAGTGTCGTGGAATTGATGGAAGGTGTCAGGGAAGAAGTGGGGAAGCTTCTTACTGCCCATGGCGTGACCTCATTCGTTCTTGAAAGGATGCTCGAAGGCCCTCCGGTTGGGGCTGATCTTGATCTAAAGGTCCAGTCTCCCGATTGGGAGACTTCGGCCGCGATTTCACGCATCCTTCAGGAAGAATTATCCAGACATAAGGGGATTGTGGATATTCAGGATGATTTTTCAAGGGAAAAACAGTTCATGGAGATTACCGTGGACGAGGCCAAGGCAAGAAGACTCGGGATTGACCAGAACTACCTTGTTATGGCGGTCCAGGCCGCGTTTTATGGCCTGCCCGTGGCCACCTATAATCAGGGAGATGATGAGCAGGATATCAAGTTGAAATATTTAGTTGAATACAGGCACGATTTTGATGACCTGGTAAACCTGAAGGTGGTAGTTCCGGGACACGGGGAGATTCCTTTAAAGGAATTGGCCGAAATCCGGATGACTCCGGGATTCAATAATATCTATCATTATAATGGAAAGCAGACCGTGCGCGTCACTGCAAATATCAAAGATATACAGACATCTCAAAAGGGGGTATCCGGTTTCCTGTCCAATTTAAGCGGAAAAAAGATGACGGCGGTCAAGGCCAATAAGATCGCCAGAGAGCATTTCGATAGCATCAAGGATAATTTTCCTGGAGCAAGAATGATTGAGGGCGGGCTTCAGGATGAGACCAATTCATCGCTTATGGAGCTGGGCAAGGCGGGCATTATGGCGCTTTTCCTTATATTTTTCATCCTTACCCTGCAATTCAATTCCTTTACCCAGCCCTTTATCATCATGATTACCATCCCTTTTGCGACCCTGGGGGTTATGGTGGGGCTTCTTGTAAGCAATAATCCATTGACTTTTGTCACACTGATCGGTCTTTTAACTCTAACCGGGATTGTGGTAAATGATTCCTTAGTATTAATCGATTTTATAAACCGCTATCGGAAAGAAGATCCAAAACAACTCTATCTGGCCATTGTGCGTGGTTGTCACGTGCGCATGCGGCCTATTATGCTTACGTCCCTTACTACTATTTTCGGCCTGGCACCCATGGCATTCGGTATCGGAGGAAAATCCGTTTTCTGGGCACCTCTTGCTACGGCCATCATGTGGGGCCTGGGTTTTGCCACAATACTTATCCTGTCCCTGGTTCCTGCCTATTATGCGATTTTAGAGGACATCGGATATTTCATACGGCACAGAAGACGAAGAAAGGCAGATAACTTAAGAGAAATAGATGAAGCGTTTAAGTGTGAAGAGTTGATGCCTTATATGAAAAACAAATAAACGTCTTGGGCATCCAGCAACTTATTCAAAACACAGGACATGAGATGTGTAAAGCAAGGAGTAAATAATGAGCAAATTGATTAAAAAAGATCAATGGGTATGGGTTGTCATCCAGGACCCAGGAGGAAATGAGCAGTTTCTGGGACAACACGATACAGAGAAAGACGTATCTTTTATTCCGACCTTTCTTGAAAAGGAGGAGGCAGAAGAGGCCCTTGAACTCCTCCCGCATGAAAAGGGGCGGAAATACGAGGTCCAGGCCATTATATTTGAAGACCTGTCCCAGCGCGCGGCCGAAAACGGGTTTGACCTGTTTATCCTGAACCGTGCAGGGGAAGTGCTGGAAAAGATAAAGACGTGAGGATTCGTTATTATGGGATTGGTAAAGTTTTTCTTGGTTTTATTTGCTTTTGCTTTTTTGTTCACTTCTGTACCTGGTGCGGTTTTTGCGGAAGGTATCAAGGTGGGCGTGATACTTCCCCTTACAGGGAAGCTTTCTATGTACGGTGAGATTGAGCACAGATCTTTCTTGATGGCGCTTGATGAGATCAACGCGGCAGGAGGTATTAATGGCGAGAAGATCGATCTTGTCATCGAAGATACCGCTGGAAAATGTAATAAGGGCCTTTCGGCCATTGAGAAATTAATATCAAAGGACAGGGTTGTGGTTATTGGTGGTGGCTTCACCAGCACAGTAGTCTGGGCCGCCGCGGCCATGGCCCAGGAACGTGGGGTCCCCTTCCTGATAAACACTGCCTCAGCGGATAAAATCACAGAGAAAGGATGGAATTACATCTTCAGGCTGAACCCACCCGTGAGCGAGCATCACAGGGCGCTCACTTCTTTTCTGAAAAGAGTGGCACGTGTCAGTACCGCCGCAGTTATTTATGAAAATACACATTTTGGGAAGTTCTGGTCAAAAAAGTTTGTTAAACAATGTGAAAAATCGCGTATCAGGGCGATCATTAAGGAGGGCTATTCGCCAGGCGCTGTTGATTTTAGCCCGCTGTTATTCAAGGTCAAAAGCAGGGAACCAGATATCGTTTTTATGGCCTCTCATGTGATGGACGCAGCCCTTCTGGTGCAACAGGCAAAAGAGACAGGCTTAAATCCCGGGCTTTTTTTAGGTAACCCTGTCGGATTTGCCCGACCGGAATTCCGGGAGAATGCAGGAAATTTCTCGGAATATGTTTACTCTCCCACTCTCTGGGCTCCATCGGTTCCATATCTTGGAGCCATGAAATACTATGACAAATTCATGGTGAAATATGACGTGCCAGCAGATTACCACGGCGCACAGGCGTACGCGGGCATGTATGTGATTGCGGATGCCCTAAAGAGGTCCAGGTCTTTGACACCTGAAGACGTGAGGAATGCCTTAGCTGAAACAGACATGATGACCGTTTTCGGGCCTGTGAAATTTGTATCTTATGGTAAAAAGACACAGCAGAACAGGCTTCCCACCTATCTGGTCCAGTGGATAAACGGCAGACTGGAGACCGTCTGGCCTAAGAAATCTGCCTCGGCAAAATATATCTATCCCGCCCCGGAATAACGCAAATATCAGTATCGTAGTTACCCGGCTTAACACACACTTCCATACTTAAACTGCCGGAATATTTATCAAGTGTGTAGGTCTCGGACAGGCTCCTATAATCTTTACTTTCTTAAGGAAGCTTATACCATGTACCTTTACCCGCCCCAACCATTTTTAGCTGGCCTCTCCTTGTTAGTTCTTTAATGTGGGCTTTAATTGTATTCCTATTGGCTCCTGTAATACTGCGAACATCGCGTACCGTGATTTTACCATGCTCTCTTGCAATTTGAATGATGTCCTGAGAGAGGGGTGGCAATTGGGTAATTAACTTTTCAGCCTCGATCTTGGATTCCAGAACGGAGATCTGTTTCCTTAACGATGAAAGAAAGAAGAGTATCCAGGCATTAATCCTGCTGTTATCGGTGTAAAGGGTTGATTGGGCTCTCTTAAGTGCTAAGTAGTAATGTTCCTTGTTGTCTTCTATAATTTTCTCTAATGAAGAGTAAGGGACATAGGAGTATCCTGATTTCAATAGCAGTAAGATTGTCAATATACGTGATAACCTTCCATTCCCATCCTGAAACGGGTGGATGGCTAAAAAGTGAACCAGAAATATGGCGATAAGCAGGAGATTATGGAACTCCCTTTTTTCCCATTGCATATTGAACCATTCTACTAACTCAGCCATTTTAAAAGGCGTTTCAAAAGGTGAAGCAGTTTCAAAAATGATCCCGAGGCTCCTGCCGTCATCGGAAAATGCTTCCACATGATTGGGGAACTTCTTATATTCGCCTCTATGGCGCGCGTCCTTTGTTGAATATTTTAAGAGGACCTGGTGTATTTGTTTGATCTGATTTTCGCCTGATTGTATTTTATCATAGGAATCAAATATCAACTCCATCGCTTCAGCATAACCGGCTACTTCCTCTTCGTCCCTGGACTGAAAAGAGGCAGTACTCAATCCCGACAACAATTTTTCCACTTCACTGTCTGTTAATCGAGCCCCTTCGATCCTTGTGGAGGAACCGACGGATTCGATAGTCGCTACACGTTTAAGTAGCGCCAATCGGTCAGGTGCCAGGTTACCGAGCGCCTGCCATTTTCCTTTAAACTCGTCGATTTCTGATATCAGATTGAGATATTCCGGTATGATTTGTAGTTTGGGCGTGTCCATAATTATATCCATATATACCCAAATAATGGACATGTCAAGGGTTTTTATGGGTAATTATGGATATTTATTTGGATAAAATAGAGGAACTGAGCAACAGGTCTAACCCTGATTCTTACACCGGAAATTTTACAATTTATTGATTGATATTAGTATTCTGTAAATGTTTAAATGATTTTATAAGCGAAGAACCTATATTTTCTGTCAGATTTTTACTACATTGGATATTTATTGATACCTGATGCTTGATATTGGATAGATGAAAAAGCCAGCTTTGGAAATACAGTTGTTTTTCATCCAGCGACAAGCAACAAGCATTGAAAATCGAGGATCGAGTATCCCCGCCTGCCGTACGGCGGGCAGGCAGTATCCCGTATCGCTTCGGCTCAAGCAACTGAATATGAATTCCCACGATACATAGGTTTGGGCCGGTGCTTAGATAAAAAGAAGTGCAATAATGAAACTTCGGATGATCCTTATAATCCTGGCCTTATTGGCCTTTTTGTCAGCATCCATAGGCGGATATTTCTATTATTCTTCCTTGCAGGAGGCTGCCTTCAGGGAGGCCAAAAGACAGGCTGTTTCTAACGCGGAAACCATAAAAACTCATATATCTTCATTCCTTTACGAAAACCTGAAATCGGTCAGGGCGTTGGCCGGACTGGAAGAGCTTCAACAGGCCTTGACCAGGAAAGATAATAACGCAATTTTCAGAGCAAATGCCATCCTGGATCATTTCAATAATGCCTTGAGGGTGGATGTTTGTTACCTGATGGATCGAGATGGAAAAACTATTGCCTCAAGCAATCGAGATGAATCTGATAGTTTCGTGGGAAAGAACTATGCCTTCCGCCCATATTTCCGTCGAGCAATCCATGGCAATACCTCCATCTATATGGCCTTGGGAGTCACTTCAAAAAAACGTGGCATCTATTACAGTCACCCTGTTTATGGAAAAGAGGAACGTGAGCCCTTAGGCGTTGCTGTGATCAAAACAACCATCAAACCCATGGAAAAGGAGTTCAGCCATGTTGATGAGGCAATCATGCTCACGGATCCCCATGGCGTTATCTTTGTAACCAATCGCAAAGAGTGGCTTTATCATCTTGTGTGGAAACTGCCTCCTGAAGAAATATCCTGGATCGCCAGGTCAAGGCAATTTGGTAAAGGGCCGTGGCCCTGGATCGGCCTGAACAAAGAAAAGGGAACCCGGGCCTTTGATCAGTCAGGGAATGAATACCTTATACACAAGATGGCGATTAAGAATTATCCGGGCTGGAATCTTATTTATCTGACCAATCTTCACGTTTTTTTTGAGCGGGTATCCGATCCTCTAATCAAGATCAGTGGTTACTTGATACTTGTATTGTGTTTTTTTATTGGTTTATCTGTTTTTATTCTTTACAGAAAGGCAAGTTACGAAATTCTTCAGAGGGTTAGGGCGGAAGAGGCCCTCAGGGAGAGTGAGAAAACAGCATTAGCGCTCCTGAACGCCCCCACTGATAATGCATTGCTTTTGGATATCAAAGGCACGATACTTGCCTTGAATGAACCGGCCGCCCATGCACTTGGCAAGAACATAAAAGAACTTATTCGGGCCTGCATCTTTGATTTTTTTCACACGGATGTCGCCAAACGCGAAAAGGCACGACTTAATGATGTCATTCGATCGGGCCGGCCTCTCCGCTATGAAGACAAGCGGGGAGGCAGGTACTTTGATACAAATTTATATCCCATCTTTGATATAAAAAGCAAAGTGGTGAGGGTCGCTATCTTCAGCCGTGATGTCACAGAGCAGAAAAGGGCCGAAGAACAGCTCAGGCAGGCGAAAGAAGATCTGAGCCGATACTCAAAAGATCTCGAACGACAGGTAACTGAAAGGACAAAGGAGATAACGAGTATCCTTGAAAATACTCCTGCCGTTGTATTTATTAAAGACAGCAGTTATCAATATATCATGGTCAATTCCCGATTTGAAGAGTTGTTTGGAATACGAAATGATGAGATTCACGGGAAAACCGACTATGATGTTTTCCCGAAAGAGACTGCAGACCAATTTAGGGCCAGCGATTTTCGAGTCATTTCCGAAAGGCGTTCATTTCAGGTGGAGGAGCGAGTTTCTCAGGAGGATGGTGAGCACACTTATCTTTCCATGAAATTTCCTTTGTACGATGAGCATGGATCTGTCAGGAGATTGTGTGGGATTGCGACGGATATTACCACAATCAAGAAAGCTCAAGATCAGTTGAGGCGTGTTTCAAGTAATATTATGGCCAGTCAAGAAAAAGAGCGGACCGCTATAGCCAGGGAACTGCATGATGAATTAGGTCAAATGCTGACTGCGCTGCACATGGATTCAGTCTGGATACGGGATCATTTGAGGGAGAAGGACCCCGAAGCCGGGGAACGGGCCTTAACAATGTGCAGCCTCATCGATAAAACCATTGATGAGGTCCAGGGTATGGCCACACGCCTGCGCCCTGGAGTGTTAGACGACCTTGGTCTCATCGATGCACTGGAATGGTACACATCTGATTTTGAGAAACGTACAGGGATTGCCTGTATTTTCAAGCATTTTAGTTCACCAAATATAAAGGATATGTTGGCTACGGCTTCCTACCGGATTGCTCAAGAGGCATTGACAAACGTGGCCCGTCATTCATTTGCCACCCATGTTGATGTCTCACTGCAAGCAGATAATGGGGTATTGACGCTCTCGATAGTGGACAATGGCGGTGGATTCAATACTGACGAGCTTTCGGATTCTACATGTCTGGGTATTGCCGGAATGCGCGAGCGGGCCAGTCTGGTTGGTGGGACTTTAGACATTCAATCGCAGCTCGGGAAAGGTGCTCATGTCTATTTCAGGGTGTCTATGGATAGCGAAAAGCCATCGGTTTGAAGCAAGGCTTCGGAGGAGTTAAATTAATTGTATCTGCTCAATAAATCGGGGGTCAACTCCTGTTTTGGAATTTAGGCGTAAGCCTTTTATGCTATCCCTGCATATTACTATTATAATATTTCTTAACTTGTAACTACTCAGGTTATTTAGGCCGAAGGCTGAAGCACAGATAAGGACTAAGCCTACCCGCCGTCCTGCCCCGATAGCGGGATCTACGCTTCACTCCGACAGGAGTAGGCTAAGTTTTTTTCTCAGTCCTCAGTCCTTTAACCTTAGTCCTGATACCTTCTGCCTTCAGCCTGACTACGTGAGTTGTCACCGTAACTCTAATCATTTCCCCGCAATAAGCGGGGTAAATAGGCATTTCATATGATCAAAGTATTGTTAGCGGACGATCATGAGATTGTTCGAGATGGTCTGCGCCGCATCGTGGAAGACGCCGGCGATATGGTGGTGATTGCGGAGGCCGCAGATGGCCATGAGGCCATCCGGCAAATTCAGGACACTTTACCCGATGTAGCGGTAATTGATATTTCCATGCCCGGCATGGATGGGTTGGAAGTCATCAACCAGCTTCATTATTCTTATCCTGCTCTGCCCATTCTCGTCCTGACAATGCATGAGGAAGAGCAATATGTGGTTCGGGCCATAGGTGCGGGGGCAATGGGATATGTCACAAAGCGATCAGCGCCAGAGGTGCTGGTGACGGCGATCCGCAAGGTGTATGCCGGTGGGCGTTATCTGAGTGATTCAGCAGCCGAGGCATTGGCCCTTCGCATGGGCAGCGGAGCTCGTGGCATATCTCCCATAGATACCCTTTCCAACAGAGAGGTTCAGGTGTTAAGGCGTCTGGCTTCAGGCCAGACAAATCGTGAAATTGCAGAGGCATATTACCTCAGTATTAAGACCATTGATACCTACCGGTCCCGGCTGCTCAGGAAACTCAACCTGCGAAACAATGCGGAATTGGCGCGCTTTGCCATTCAAACCGGGCTCATTGAAACCTGATTCGGCCAGGGTATATCTTGCCTATAGGAAAATTACCTACAAGAAAATCAGAAAATCTCCGATTTACAGCCTGATTTTCTCTTGTATAGTTGTATAGAATTTGATGTACTACTCGGGGGATCAATACTCCCGGAAAATCACCGTATTTCACAATCATTCCAAATCTTTTTATCAAAGGAGGGTATCATGAAAAAAAGAATTGTATTATTGGTTATTGGCTTTGCCGCTGTCTTTGGGTTTCTTTTGGCTACAAATGCCCTGGCGATTGACAAGGTGGTAATTGGCCACCCGGCGTGCCTTTCGGGAAAGTACGCAAAGGCAGGTGAACAGGCTATAGGGGGAGTAAAGGCATGTATCGACTGGGTAAATAATGTCTATGGTGGTGTTTTGGTAGCCGGGAAAAGAATTCCTCTTAAGTATAAGTACTATGATTGTGAGTCTAAAAAAGAGGGCGTGACAAGCCTTATTGAGCGACTGATCACGGTTGATAAGGTGAATGTTGTTTTCTCCGCATATAGCTCTGGGCTCACACTTTCCGGAGCCCCTGTAGCTGAAAGATACAATATGGTCTATATGGATCACGGGGGTGCCAGCGACCGGATTTTCCAGCAGGGATTTCAGTATATCGTGCAAACCATTGGCCCTGGGAGCAAGTATCACGTGGGAACCCTTAACATGTTTGACCATTTTGATCCTAAAGCCAAAAAGATCGCTCTGGCTTATGAGGACTCAGAATTCGCACGGATGACCATGGGTGGTGCGGAAAAGCACGCCAAGAAACTTGGAAAAAAGATTGTTTTTATGAGGACATATCCTAAAGGTGTGACTGACCTAACTCCTTTGCTGTCAGATATGAAAGCAAAGAAGCCAGATATAGTGCTTGGCGGTGGCCATTACGAGGATGGTCAGCTCTTTGCCCGGCAGATGTCAGACCTCGATATAAACGTCAAGGGGTTATCACTGGTGGCATCTGCAACCCTGCCTGCCTATTATAAAGCCTTGGGCGGTAATATAGCAGAAGGTGTATTGGGCCCATCTCACTGGGAATATGGTGTAACATTTTCCCCTGAGGGAGCCATGAAAGTAGGCCTGGATTGGATTGGCCCTGGCCAAGATGAATTTGTAAAGCTTTTCAAAAAAGCCCTGGGCAAAGATATCACGCCGGATTATCATGCTGCTGAAGCCGGAGCCCAGGTCTTGGCCTATGTAAAAGCTGTAGAGAATATGAATTCTATTGATCAGGATAAGGTTAGGGCTAGTCTTGGGAAGCTAAAGTTCATGTCTTTTTATGGAGGATGGGATGTTGATGACAAAACAGGGATGCAGATAGGTCACTCCATGGTAGACATGCAGTGGCAAAAAGGCAAAAGGGTTATTGTCTGGCCTCTGGAGGCAGCAACGGGCAAGCTCATCTATCCAAAGCCCAAGTTTTAGTTAAACATAAAAGATCTCCTCCCTAAAATGAAAGGTCTATTATTAAGGGAGGAGATTTTGGGTAAACGAGGGAAGCATGATTTTTGAACTCTTGGCGGGAAATTTGACCCATGGACTACTCCTCGGAGGTGTCTATGGCGTGGCCACTATGGGGTTGAGCCTGATATTCGGTGTTATCAATGTGGTTAATGTCGGACATGGTCAATTCATCATGGTTGGAGCATTTGTAACGCTGATTTTGTTTACGGCCCTGGGCCTCTCTCCAGTGATAGCTATTCCAGTAGCTCTGATTATAGGAATGGCATTAGGGTTTTTGTTTTTTTACACCGTGATGCGGAAATTAATCAAGGCCCCGGAGTTAGCCTCTCTTCTTGCCACTTTTGCTGTGGGCATTCTTTTAGAGGAGCTTGCTAAGCTTATATTTGGCGCTGATTTCAGAGGCTATTATTGGGATGTAGGAAAAATAATCTTGCCTTTTACCACTATACCTATGAGCAAACTCTATGCATTTATCGGCAGCATAGCTATTGCCTTGTTCCTGTACTTTTGGTTTAGCAAAACAAGGTCGGGAACTGCAGTTAGATCCGTTATTGAGGATAGCGAAGGAGCGAGGGTATGTGGGGTTAATGTAGATTGGATCTATGCCCTGAGCTTTGCCATCGGGATCGGCATAACCGTGATGAGCGGGGTCTTGCTTACCATGTTTATACCGGTGGGTATTAACCCTTACATGGGAGGAGCCTACACTTTGAAGGCCTTTGTCATAGCCGTTCTGGGTGGTCTTACGTCCCCTTATGGTGCTTTTTTTGCAGGGTTGATATTTGGCCTTGTAGAAAACGGCGCTTACACCTTGTTTGCCCTGATACCAGGAGTAGCCCCTTTTTCTTTGACAGTATCTTTGGCCTTCTGGATGCTATTTTTTCTACTTCTTGTAAAACCTACAGGCCTTTTGGGGAAGAAATAAGTGAAAAAAAATATAGTTAAATATTATCCTCTAATTCCTGTGTTAGCCGTATACCTTATCATGTTTTTAATCGGCTTCTTTATGCCGGGTATGTGGCAGATGGTAGCATTGCTTGCCTTTTATTGTGCCCTGGGACAGTCCTGGAATATATTTATGGGTATGACCGGCTATGTGGATTTTGGCTATGTTACCTTCATAGCCTTAGGCACATATGGAATGTCATTGGGGATAACGTACTTCTCTCAGTTTGAATGGCTTGGCATGGGCATTATAGTTATAGGGCTCATTCTTGCCATGTTCCTTGCAGCATTGGCAGCACTTCTTGAAGCGGCTATCGCTTTAAGACTCAGGGGGGCCTATTTTGCCATCGCCTGTATAGGCATAAATGAGGGGCTAAGATATTTTATTGAGGGGGCAAAAATCTGGGGTGGCTCTGAAGGTCTAATATTCTTCGGGGCGCTAACGCAGTCCTTGGGAAGAGAAACAGTTAACCAACTAACCACATTCTGGGCCGATTTTTCAGTCTTTGTTATTGCTGCCTTAGCTGCTTTTTTGAATATGCATTATATGAGGAGTAAGATTGGCTATGCCCTCACTGCAGTAAGAGAAGATGAGGATGCAGCCAAGGTCATGGGGGTAAATACAACAAAGTACAAGACACTTGCCTTTTTAACCAGTGGCTTGCTTGGGGCTGCTGTTGGGGCTATGGCTTGGGGATTAAAGCTTGGCCATGTATACCCAGGCGATGTATTTGTAATACATTACACAATTGAGTGCATAGTAGTGGTCCTGCTTGGTGGTGCAGGCACCCTGCTTGGGCCGGTGGTCGGAGGGCTTATCTACGGGCTGTCCAAGTATTGGCTTGCCATTATTATGCCAGGATTTCAGCTCCTTATCTTTGCGCCAATTATCATTATCATCATAGTGGCATTTCCAGAGGGGGTTATAGGGGTGCTGAAGCAAAGAGTGAAAAGAACAGCCCTGGAAAAATATATCGTATAGGTGGAGTCCTATGGCACTACTAAGGCTTGAGAATGTAACAAAACGATTTGGTGGTCTAATAGCCGTGAATAATCTGAGCCTGGAGATCCAGGAAGGTGAGGCAATCGGCATAGTGGGGCCCAATGGCAGTGGAAAAACGACCCTCTTCAATGTAATAAGCGGAGTCTTCTTCCCGGAGGAAGGAAGGGTCATCTATGAGGGAAAGGATATCACACGTATGCCGTCCTACAAAAGGGCTCCCCTGGGGCTCGGGCGGACTTTTCAGATTCCAAGGCCGTTTGGTTCGGCAAGCGTGAGGGAGAATGTAGCAACCGGAGCCATGTTTGGCACGCTTGCCGGCAAAGTCAGTGTGGATGACTGCCTGGAAATTGCCGACAGGTATATTCAGCTTGTTGGCCTGGAAGAGCATGAAAGCAAGGAAGCCCTGACCCTGACCCCTGTTGAAAAAAAGATGATGGAGATTGCCCGTGCCCTTGCAATGCATCCAAAACTCCTCTTAATGGATGAAGCTATGGCTGGAATGCACCCCAAAGATATTGATAAAACGGTTGCGTTTTTAAAGAAGATAAAAGAGGAGGAGGGCATATCTATCGTGGCTATGGTGGAGCATATCATGCGTGCGGTGGTGGGATTTGCTGAGAGGGTAATGGTGATACATCAGGGCAAGAAGTTGGTTGATGCCCCTACGAAAGAAGCCTTAGAAGATCAAAGGGTCGTGGATGTATACTTCGGACACGCGGCAGGAGAAGGAAATGCTAAAGGTTGAAAACATTGAATCCGGATACGGATCAATGCAGGTATTGTGGGGGCCATCCCTGGAGGTCAAAAAGGGTTCAATAACCTCCTTGCTCGGTCCCAACGGGGCTGGGAAGACGACCCTGCTCATGACTATCCTGGGTTCAATAGAGCCCTGGGGTGGGAAAATAACCTACGAAGATAGAGAAGTCACCCATTTGCCGACGCACAAAAAAGTGGATTTAGGTATTTCACTGGTTCCGGAAGGAAAACATTTGTTTGTTGACATGAGTGTCCATGAAAACCTGGTTATGGGGGCCTATCGCAAGGAGGCCCTTAAGAATATTGACGATTCCCTTGAGCTTGTATATTCCTTATTCCCTGTTCTAAAGGAAAGAGACAGGCAAAAAGCAGGCACACTTAGTGGAGGGGAGCAGCAGATGCTGACCATAGCCCGGGCCATTATGACAAAACCAAAAATGATAATGTTAGATGAACCAAGCCAGGGATTGGCACCCAAACTGGTTGCAGAGGTCTTTGAAACCATTCAAAAATTAGAAGCTGAATTTGGCTTAACAATACTCTTAGTAGAGCAAAATGTTGTGGCATCCCTCAATGCTGCAAGCTATGTTTATATATTGCATGAAGGAAGGATCAAGGTGGAGGGAAATCCGGAAGACATAAGGGGATCCGCCGATATACGAGAGGCCTATCTGGGAATATAGCTTCCTCAACAGGGGGGGGTACTGCCCCCCCTTTTTTAATAAAGCCACCAAGGATTATTCATTTGAGACAGGTTGTTTTGATACTTACCTGCCTGTATACGCATACCATGCCTACGTTTTGCCAATCCAGAAAGTGTCTTGCAAACTTACTGCCTATTAACTATAGTTATATTTTACCCAGATTGAGCCATGAATTTTATAGGAATTCGTATAGAGGTTTAATAATGATTTGCGAAGATTAAGCAGAGTAATAAAAGCTCAATAAGTTGATGTATTGGTACCTGGATTCCCGCCTTCGCGGGAATGACGAAACTTGTTCCCGCGAAGGCGTTTGGTGGCTTCACAAGGGAATTGCCCGATTTGGTGAGCAGGTGCTATTAACTATTGTGTATTTATTCATATTAATGGAGGTTGATCATGGATATTTTTTTGGAAGAAGGCCCGAAAAATCCTATTAAGATTCAGGACAACACCTTTAGGGATGGTCATCAATCAACGCTGGCCACAAGGATGAGGACCGAAGATATGCTGCCCATTGCAGAGAAGATGGACAGTGTGGGTTTCTGGGCCATGGAAGTGTGGGGAGGGGCCACTTTTGATACCATGCACCGTTTTTTGGGGGAAGACCCGTTTGATCGCATAAGGACCCTCAAAAAATATATTAAGAAGACCCCGTTTTCCATGCTGTTGAGAGGACAGAATTTAGTGGGGTACAGGAACTACGCGGACGACGTTGCCAGACTATTCGTGGACAAGGCCTGTGAGGCGGGCATGGATGTATTTCGCGTGTTTGATGCCTTAAATGATTTTCGCAATTTTCAGACGGTTGTGGAACGGATCAAGGCCAATGGCAAGCATTTTCAGGGGACTATCTGTTATTCTTTGACAGAAAGGCACATGGGTGGTGATGTATTCAACCTGGAATATTACCTTGATAAGGCCAAAGAGATCCGGGACATGGGGGCAGACACACTGTGTCTCAAAGACATGGCCGGCATCATGGCCCCTTTTGATATTGCCAGGCTTATCACGGAACTCAAGAAGCTGATTACCATTCCCATTCACCTTCACACACACTATACCAGCGGCATGGCATCCATGGTGTATCTTGAGGCCATCAAGGCGGGTGTAGATATAGTGGACACCTGTCTGGCCCCGTTTGCCTTGAGGACCTCCCAACCCGCGGTTGAGCCTTTTGTGGCGACGCTATACGGGACAGTAAGGGATCCGGGATTTAAATTGAGCCTTCTTTTGGAATTGGGTGATTATTTAGAGACCATTGCACCAAAGTACAGGGATTATCTGGCCAAAAATAAGATGTCTGTGATTGACACTGGAGTCCTGGCCCATCAGGTGCCTGGCGGCATGATTTCCAATCTGGTCAGTCAACTCAAAGAGGCCAAGGCCCTTGACCGGCTGGCAGAGGTTCACAAGGAGGTTGCGGTGACACGAAATGAACTGGGAACCCCTCCGCTTGTGACGCCCACGAGTCAGATTGTGGGGGTTCAGGCCGTGTTAAATGTCCTTTTTGGTAGATACAAGATGGTGACCAATGAGGTGAAGGATCTGGTGTATGGCCTGTATGGTAAGACCCCTACGCCGGTAGACCCTGAGATTCAGAAGAAGATACTTAAAGGATTCAAGCGGGGTGAGACCCCTGTTACCGGTCGTGCGGCGGATTATCTGGAACCGGAACTGGAACAAGACAGAAAAGAGATAGGGGATCTGGCCAAAGATGATTTTGATCTGCTCATCTATGCCCTTTATCACACCACAGGAGAGCAATTCCTGAAGTGGAAGTATGGATTAGAGGAAAGGCCCGCCGAGGTGGAACCCAAGACCTTAGAGGATATCCGCAGGGAGGATGAGGCCATGGCCGCTGCATTAGAGCAGGTGTGCAAGAGCATGTGATGCATGCGATAGGGCTAATTTTGCGGGCGGGATTAAGATATTGATGGACTGATAGTTGAAAGGAGCATCATTATGAGAAAAAAAGTCACTGTAGTGGGAGCAGGTAACGTTGGCGCCACTGTTGCCATGCGTGTAGCGGAAAAGGGGCTGGCCGATGTGGTTTTAGTTGATATTATTGAGGGTGTCCCTGCTGGAAAGGCCCTTGATCTTGCTGAGGCAGCTCCTATTGAAAAACATGATTCCAGGTTAACCGGCATAACGGGTGATTACAATGAGGCAAAAGACTCTGATATCGTTATTATCACGGCAGGCATCCCCAGAAAGCCGGGCATGAGCAGGGATGATCTTCTGGCCACCAACATGGGCATTATGTCCTCTGTGGTCAAAGAAATTGCTGCTGTCGCGCCGAATTCCATCCTGATAATTGTCAGCAATCCTTTAGATGCCATGTGCCACATGGCCCTCGATACCAGTGGCTTTGCCAATAACAGGGTTATTGGTATGGCCGGTATTCTTGATTCAGCGCGTTTCAGGGCCTTTATTGCCATGGAATTGGATGTTTCGGTGGAAAACACCCATGCATTTGTCTTAGGAGGACACGGTGACACAATGGTGCCTTTGCCTCGTTATTCAACTGTGGCAGGCATTCCAATAACAGAGTTGATGTCTTCCGAGAGGATTGATGCCCTTGTGGAGAGGACTCGAAATGGCGGGGCTGAGATAGTGGGCCTGCTCAAGACAGGAAGCGCATATTATGCCCCGGCATCGGCGGCTGTTGAGATGGCTGAGACTATCTTGAAGGACAAGAAAAAGATACTTCCCTGTGCAGTGTATTTAGAAGGAGAGTACGGGATAAAAGATCTCTTTATTGGCGTGCCGGTGAAATTAGGGGAAAACGGTGTAGAGGACATTATCCAGATAAAACTGACGGATGATGAGCAAAAGGCCCTGAATAATTCGGCGGAAGCTGTAAAGACACTGGTTGATGACATGAAACGCCTTGGGGGATAAATCCGCTCTTTTGCAGCGTTAGCACCTAAAGCGTAGCGCAGGGCTTTAGCCCTGCGCTACAAAATAATGAACTACCCCGCAGCAAGCTACGGGGTATCAACAACTTCTAATCAGTACTTTTCTCGCAGCAAGCTGCGGGGAATTAGACCCGAAAAGAGATTAAAAAAGAGCTAAACAATCAGGTTTTGAAATATCACTTCAGCCGATTGCAAACGCTGAAGTTTCTTAAGAGGGTGAACTGTTACCATGATTTACAAGGTTTAGAAAACACGGAGGTATAATAATGACACTCAAAACAACTACTATTGAGGGTAACGAGGCTGCATCTCATGTAGCATATGCAATGAGTGATGTGGCAGCGATCTATCCGATCACTCCCTCGAGTAATATGGGAGAATACGTGGATGAATGGGCGGCCTATGGCCGCAAAAACATTTTCGGACAGGTATTAAAGGTTGTAGAAATGCAATCAGAAGGCGGAGCTGCCGGCTCTATTCATGGAGCCCTTTCTGCCGGGGCCCTGTCTACTACCTTTACCGCATCCCAGGGGCTCTTACTGATGATCCCAAACATGTATAAGATCGCCGGAGAGTTGATGCCAACGGTTTTTCATGTATCAGCCAGGGCCATTGCCACACACGCCCTTTCCATCTTCGGGGACCACTCTGATATTAACGCTGTTCGTCAGACAGGATTTTCACTTTTGGCCTCTGCTTCGGTCCAGGAGGTGATGGATCTGGGACTGGTGGCCCATCTTGCCAGTATCAGGGCAAGCCTGCCCTTTGTACATTTTTTTGATGGTTTTAGGACTTCCCAGGAGATCCAGAAGATCGAGCTTATCGATTATGAGGACATGGCCAGGCTTGTAAACTGGGAAGCTATTGATGATTTCAGATCCGGGGCCATGAACCCGGAGTATCCCCAGCTAAGGGGCACGGCCCAGAATCCCGACATCTTTTTCCAGAACCGCGAAGGGTCAAACCCGTTTTATGAACGGATTGCAAACATCGTGCAGGAGGAAATGGAAAAGGTAGGGGATCTTGTGGGACGTCCTTATAATCTGTTTGATTACGTTGGGGACCCTGATGCGGACCGGATTATTGTGTCCATGGCCTCCAGTTGCGATGTAATCGAGGAGACGGTCAACTACTTAAACCGGTTGGGAGAACGTGTAGGACTTGTCAAGGTTCGGCTTTATCTTCCCTTTTCTAAGGAACATTTTCTAAGGGCACTTCCCTTAACGGCTAAAAACATTGCTGTCTTAGACAGGGACAAATCCCCCGGTGCCTTAGGGGAGCCGCTTTACCAGGATATTTGCACGGTATTTCAGGAAATCGGAGAGTTTCCCGTGATTGCAGGGGGGCGATACGGCCTGGGGAGCAAGAATTTCACTCCCACCATGGTCAAGGCGGTATTTGACAATCTGAGATCGAAGGCGCCCAAGAACCATTTTACCGTAGGTATTGTGGATGATGTGAGTCATACTTCTCTTGAACTCAGGGAAGAGATTGATCCATCTCCTGAGGGAACAGTACGATGCAAGTTCTGGGGGCTTGGGGCAGATGGAACCGTGGGGGCCAATAAGAACGCCATCAAGATCATCGGAGAGAATACCGATATGTTTGCCCAGGCATATTTTGCCTATGATGCAAAGAAATCGGGCGGGATCACCATGTCACACCTGCGGTTTTCTCCTTACAGGATACAGTCCCCCTATCTTTTGACCCAGTCTGATTTTATCGCGTGCCATAATCCCGCATTCGTGAACGAGTATGACCTCTTAGAGGGGATAAAGGACGGGGGCTCATTTCTCCTGAATTCCCCGTGGGGCCTCAAGAAGATGGAGACCGAGCTTCCCGACCATATGAAGCGAACCATTGCCCGTAAACAACTGGCCTTCTACAACATTGATGCCGTCAAAATTGCCTCTGACCTGGGTTTAGGCGGGCGCATTAATATGATCATGCAGGCGGCTTTTTTTCAGATTGCGGATGTAATTCCACCGGAAGAGGCATTCAGTTATGTAAAGGATGCGATAAAGAAGACTTACGGAAAAAAGGGCGACAAGGTTGTCCAGATGAATATTGACGCGGTGGACAAGGCCGTTGGCGCCTTAAAAAAAATAAAGGTCCCCAGATCATGGGCCACGGCGGGTCATGAGGCATATATTGAGAAGGATGAGCCTGAGTTTGTAAAGAACGTAATGCGACCCATGTTAGCCCAGCAGGGAGACAAGCTGCCGGTAAGCGCGTTCAGCCCGGACGGTATATTCCCAACAGGGACAACCAGATACGAGAAAAGGGGGGTTGCCATCAACGTGCCCGAGTGGAAGCCGGAAAACTGTATCCAGTGCAACCAGTGTTCCTATGTATGCCCCCATGCAGCCATTCGCCCCGTTCTTGCCGCAAAGGAAGACCTGGATGGGGCTCCCAGGGAATTTGTGACTGAGAAGGCCAAGGGAAAGGAACTCAAAGGCCTTTACTACCGGATCCAGGTAAGCCCCCTTGACTGCACAGGGTGTGGCAACTGCGCCCAGGTCTGCCCGTCCAAGAAAAAGGCCCTTGTCATGAAGTCCCTTAATACCCAGGTCAAGATTCAGGTCCCCAATCACGTTTTTTCCACGGGGCTTCCCATTATAAAGGATCCAATGCCAGTAAGTTCAGTCAAAGGGAGTCAATTCAGGCAGCCCTTGTTTGAGTTTTCAGGGGCCTGTCCAGGATGCGGTGAGACCCCTTATGTCAAGCTTATCACCCAGCTCTTTGGTGACCGCATGATGATTGCCAATGCAACCGGATGCTCATCTATTTACGGGGGATCGGCGCCGGTTTGTCCTTACACGGTCAATGAAGATGGTCATGGTCCTGCCTGGGCCAACTCCCTGTTCGAGGATAATGCAGAGTACGGGTTTGGCATGGAGTTAGGAGTAACCCAGAGGAGGGAAAAATTAGCCGATATTGTTCGTGAGGCACTTGGGATGGGTATATCCGGAGAGCTCAAGGAGGCATTAGATGGCTGGCTTTCCAATATGAATGACGGGGAGAATTCAAAGGAATTTGGCAGAAAGATCGTAGAGTCCATAGAACTTGAACTATTAAACCCGGAAGCCGAAGTGAACACTGTCCTTCTAAGTATTTTAGACAGGAGCGATTATCTTGCCAAGAAATCCATCTGGGTATTTGGTGGTGACGGTTGGGCCTATGATATTGGTTACGGAGGGCTGGACCACGTGATTGCCATGCAGCATGATATCAATATCCTTGTCTTAGACACGGAGGTATACTCCAATACAGGTGGACAGGCATCGAAATCAACACCCACCGGATCTGTGGCAAAGTTTGCGGCCAGCGGGAAACCTACCCAGAAAAAGGACTTGGGCCGCATGGCCATGACATATGGGTATGTTTATGTGACATCTGTTGCCATGGGAGCCAACAAGAACCAGCTCTTAAAGGCCCTTCTTGAGGCTGAAAGCTATGACGGGCCTTCTTTGATCATCGCCTATTCCCCTTGCATCAACCACGGGATCAATATGGGACTGAGCCAGGAAGAAGAGAAGAAGGCGGTGGAGACCGGCTACTGGCCCCTTTACAGGTACAACCCTTTGCTTAAAAGAGAGGGGAAGAATCCATTCATACTTGATTCCAAAGAGCCAAAAGGAGATTTCAAGGAATTCCTGATGGGTGAGGTGCGGTATTCGAGCCTGACCAGAACCTTTCCCGAAAATGCCAAGATACTTTTTAAGAAGGCCGAGGAGGACATGAAGGAACGATACGAGACATACAGGCATATGGCAGCTCAGGGGGAGTAAAGGGAAATATCTGAACGGCGGAGGCAAAGATGAACTGGTTAATAAATACCCTTGGGAGTTCAATCGGGAAAAAGCTTTTAATGGCCATTACCGGCCTTGGCTTTATTGGTTTTTTGGCAGTGCATCTTATCGGCAATCTCACTCTTTATGGCGGACAGGATCTGTTTACCTCATATGTTGAGCACCTCCATGCATTGGGCCCGCTCATTATTTTAGCGGAATTAGGTCTTTTGTCGTTTGCCATTATACATATTGTTATAGGAACACTGCTTTTCTATGAAAATCTAATGGCAAGACCGGTCCGGTATAGAGTCAAGAAAAACGCGGGGGGCCGTACCATAGGGTCTGCAACACAGCCCTATACCGGATTTATTATTTTAGCCTTTCTTATCCTGCACCTTCTTAATTTTCATTTTGCCGAACACACAAATAAATCTCTTTATCAGCTTATATCCTCGGCATTTGCAAACCCCTTATATGTGGGCGTTTATGTTATCGCGATGATTGTAGTTGCCATTCATGTCAGTCATGGTTTCTGGAGCCTGTTTCAAACCCTTGGGGCTAATCATCCAAAATACATGCCATTGATTCAGAAACTCGGTATTGCCGTTAGTCTTATGTTTGGGATCGGCTTTGGTTTTGTTCCGATCTTTATTTCGTTTATAGCATAAGGAGATTTGTATGCAGCTTGATGCCAGGATACCAGGCGGCCCGCTTGCGGAAAAATGGGATAGACACCGCTTTGAACTGAAACTTGTAAATCCCGCAAACAAGAGAAAGTTCGAGATCATTGTGGTGGGTACAGGTCTTGCGGGTGCCTCGGCCTCAGCCACATTAGCTGAACTGGGTTATAATGTCAAAACCTTCTGCCTCCAGGACAGCCCGCGCCGCGCCCACAGTATCGCTGCCCAGGGGGGCATTAATGCGGCGAAGAATTATCCGGGCGATGGGGACAGCATCTGGCGGCTTTTCTATGATACTATCAAGGGAGGAGATTTCCGCGCGCGGGAGGCAAACGTATATCGCCTGGCGCAAATCAGCAATAACATCATTGATCAGTGTGTGGCCCAGGGAGTCCCCTTTGCGCGGGAATATGGGGGCCTGCTTGCAAACCGATCCTTTGGCGGCGCTCAGGTTGAACGGACCTTTTATGCCAGGGGCCAGACAGGTCAGCAGCTCCTTTTAGGTGCCTACAGTGCGCTCATGCGCCAGGTGGCTGCTGGAAAAGTGAAGGTGTATCCACGGCGGGAGATGATGGACCTTGTCCTTGTGGATGGGTCTGCCCGGGGAATCGTGGTCCGAAATCTCATCACCGGTGAAATGGAAAGCCATGCGGCTCATGCAGTGATACTTGCAACAGGTGGTTATGGCAATGCCTATTTTCTTTCCACTATGGCCATGAGCTCCAATGTGAGCGCCATATGGCGGGCGCACAAAAAAGGGGCATATTTTTCCCACCCATCTTTTGTTCAAATCCACCCCACGTGTATTCCTGTTCATGGAACCTATCAGTCCAAACTGACCCTCATGAGCGAGAGCCTGAGGAATGATGGCCGCGTGTGGGTGCCCGATCGGGCAGGGGACAAACGATCTCCCAATGATATTCCAGAATCAGAAAGGGACTATTTACTGGAAAGGAAGTACCCGAGTTTTGGAAATCTGGTCCCCCGGGATGTGGCCTCTCGAAGCGCAAAGGAGGTGTGTGACCAGGGAAAAGGAATTGGGCCAACCGGGTTTGCTATCTATCTTGATTTTAAAGATGCCATTGAGAGAGACGGGATTGATGTCATCCGAAAAAAATACGGCAATCTTTTTCAGATGTATGAAAGGATCACAGGCGAAGACCCATATAAAACCCCGATGATGATCTATCCTGCTATACATTATACCATGGGAGGCCTGTGGGTCGATTACAACCTGATGAGCACCATCCCGGGGTTGTTTGTCTTAGGTGAGGCCAATTTTTCAGATCATGGTTCTAACCGATTAGGCGCAAGCGCCTTAATGCAAGGGCTGTCAGATGGTTACTTTGTTATTCCGTACACGATTGGCGGGTATCTGGCAGGCACTGTTTTGCCCGAAGTAGATGAGGCCCACCCTTCGTTCGAAGATTCCATAAAACTGATGAACGAGGGTATTGCTAAATTGCTCTCCATCAAGGGAAGCAGAACAGTGGATGATTTTCACAGGGAACTGGGACATATCCTATGGGAGTATGGCGGCATGTCCAGGAATGAATCGGGCATGCTAAAGGCAAAGGAACTTATTCTTGGGCTTCGCGAACAGTTCTGGGAGAACGTTATGGTTTCGGGCTCACCCGGGGAATTTAATCAGACCCTGGAAAGGGCAGGCCGGGTGGCTGATTTTCTTGAATTTGCCGAATTGCTTATAGAGGATGGCATGAGCCGTGAGGAATCCTGTGGTTGCCATTTCAATGAGGCGTTTCAGACGGAAGACCATGAGGCCCTGAGAAATGACGATTCTTGCTGCTATGTAGCCGCGTGGGAATTCAACGGACCTGGAAAAGCTCCAACACTTCATAAGGAACCATTAGTGTTTGAAAATGTGGAGCTTGCGCAGAGGAGTTATAAATGAGTGAGAATATCAATTTAACCTTAAAAATCTGGCGACAGAAAGGGCCGAATGACAAAGGTCATTTGGAGACACATGAGGCCAGAGATATTTCAACGGATATGTCTTTCTTAGAGATGCTGGACGTGGTGAATGAGCAACTCACAGTTGAAGGAAAAGACCCTGTCTCTTTTGACCATGATTGCCGCGAGGGTATTTGTGGCATGTGTGGAACGGTGATTAATGGCCTGGCTCATGGCCCGGAAAGAGGGACTACCCTCTGTCAGCTCCATATGAGGCATTTTAAAGACGGGGATACGATTGTAATTGAACCCTGGCGTGCTCGGCCGTTTAGAATTATCAAAGACCTGGTGGTTGATCGCAGTTCATTTGATGAGATAATCCAGGCAGGTGGTTACGTCTCGGTGAATACGGGGCAGGCACCAGAGGCGAATAGCATCCCTGTTCCCCCGGAGTGGGCAGAGCTTGCCATGGATGCTGCGGCATGTATTGGATGCGGCGCGTGTGTTGCAGCGTGTCCCAATGCCTCCGCAATGCTTTTCGTGGGTGCCAAAATTTCACAGTTGGCGCTTCTACCCCAGGGAAAACCCGAAGCGGCAAAGCGGGCGCTGTCAATGCTGCGGAAAATGGATGAACTGGATTTTGGTAACTGCAGTAACGAGACCGAGTGTGAAGCCGTATGCCCGAAAGAGATCTCAATTACCAATATTGCCCGGTTCAACCGGGAATTTTTAGTGGCGAGCTTCGGCTCTTCTGAAAAATAAATACAAATAGTCCTCCCAAGTGATACTTCCCCAAACGTGCTCATTTTGTCTATTTTTTCTTGACATGCAAACGCAATTTGTCTATAGACCTGCCTCAATACTTGATTGTGAATTGTTGAACGAGCGGCAGTGATTTCTTGCCTCGCATTGTACAGGCAGGAAGGACGCCGTGAGTCCCCTTTGAAACGGAAAGACGGCGTGCGTATGAATCTTGAGAGCCTTTTATCAGAGAAAAGATCCCTAATAATTAAGAAATGGCGTAATACAATCGTTGATACCTATCCGGAAGAAACTCGACGATTTTTCAAGAAAGAGAAGGATCAATTTTCGAATCCCGTGGGAAATATCATAGACAGTCAAGTGGGAACTCTTTATGATGAATTGATCAAAGGGGAAGATATCGGAAAGATTTCAGCCTGCCTTGACAAGATTATCAGAATCAGGGCTGTACAGGATTTCAAGCCTTCCCACGCCATCGGTTTTGTCCTTGAATTAAAAAGAATTATTAGAGAGGCATTAGGTAGCAAAGTCTCGTTAAACGGGCTTTTCGCTGAACTGGAGCTACTCGAGGATAGAATTGACAAAACCTCCTTGCTTGCTTTTGATATTTACTCCCAATGCCGCCAGAAAATATATGAAATCCGGGTAAATGAGGTTAAAAATCATGTAGGTAAATTGCTTGAAAGAGCAAATCTTACTGTTGAGATACCGGAATAACAGCCGGATCTATAAATATAAAATAGCGTAATAGTTTGATAAACCCGTAAAAAGTCTCCAAGATCGTCACTCCCGCGAAGGCGGGAGTCTATAACTGGTTGGTTTTCCTGGATTCCCGCCTTCGCGGGAATGACGAAAACGGGTGCTTCCTGACTTTTTACGAAGCCATCAATAGTTTAGCTCTTTGAAAACAGTACCGGGACGTCATGTCTTTGTAATTTGTGATAGATTTTTTCAAAGGGCTAAAATGTTACAAGATAGCCAAATCCATAGTCTTACTTCGTAAGAGAGGTAGTCGTTTATGAACTTCATAGTCAGTATCCTGTTTTCCGGCTTTGCGGTTGTTCTTATAGTTCTTATTCCCTGGGTAGGCGTATGGGCAGCGGACTTGCGCTTTCTTTTCGGGATAATTATTCCGTACGCGGCAATGGCAATCTTTTTTACAGGGATCATTGTTCGTGTCATTGACTGGGCCCGTTCTCCTGTCCCGTTCCGGATACCTACCACAGCGGGTCAGCAGTGGTCTTTTCCCTGGATTAAGTCAAATCCCGTCGACAATCCAAAGGGTTGGGGTGGCGCGGTCGTAAGGATGTTATTTGAGGTGCTCCTTTTCAGGTCGTTGTTCAGAAATACAAGGCTGGAGTACAGAACAACCGATGGGGGACCCAAGATCGATTATGAATGGGAAAAGTGGCTGTGGCTGGCAGCCCTGGCATTTCACTGGGCCTTTCTTGTTATCTTCTTAAGACACTTCAGGTTTTTCGTACAATCCGTGCCAAGTTTCGTGACTATCCTTGAAAGCTTAGACGGTTTCTTGCAAATGGGTGTTTTGCCGCTGACCGGTTGGGGGCTTCCCGGGGTTTATATCACGGATCTTCTGTTATTGGCGGCCGTGACCTATCTTTTTCTGAGACGAATCTACATTTCACAGATACGATACATCTCACTTCCGGCGGATTATTTTCCCCTGTTTTTGATTCTGGCCCTGGGGTTGACCGGTGTTTTAATGCGATATTTTATCAGGGTAGATATTACGGCGGTGAAGGAGCTGGCCGTGGGGCTCTTTAAATTGAGCCCGGTTGTGCCGGAAGGAATCGGCGTTATTTTCTTCATCCATCTCTTTATTTTTAGCGTGCTGATCGCCTATTTTCCTTTCAGCAAGTTAATGCATTTTGCCGGTGTTTTTTTGAGTCCCACAAGAAATCTGTCCAACAACAACCGGTTTGTCCGGCATGTGAATCCCTGGAATTATCCGGTTGCGACACATACCTATGAAGAATATGAGGATGAATTCAGGGAACATATGATAGAGGTAGGTCTCCCTGTGGAAAAAGGGATTGAACCCAAAGGAGCAGAAGCAGAGGCATCAGAAGAAGCACAAAAGGAGTAACTATGGCAGATACACCAAAACCAGATGAATTAGCAAAGATTGACCATATTCCCCCTTTACTCAAGGGATGGATGGATACACCGGCCGAAATCAAACCGGGTATCTATTGCTATGGTTCAAAGCCGAAAGACCTGAACTATGTCGATATGCCGAACCCGAGGGATTGGAGTCCAATGGATGACGACTGGAAGTTGCCCGAAGACTGGGAAGGGATAATCCATGAAGGGTTCAAGGATAGGCGCGATAAGTTCCGGACACTGAAACTCTTTATGGATATCTGTGTAAGATGCGGTGCCTGCGCTGATAAGTGTCATTTTTTTATCGGTTCAGGTGATCCTAAAAATATGCCGGTCTTAAGGGCGGAGCTTATCAGATCGGTTTACAGAAAAAAATTCACTACCGGAGGAAAGCTCCTTGGAAGACTTGCCGGAGCAAGGGAGCTGGATGAAGATGTGCTGAAAGAGTGGTGGTATTACCTTTACCAGTGTACCGAATGCAGGCGTTGCTCCTTATTCTGCCCTTATGGGATTGACACGGCGGAAATCACCATAATGGGGAGGGAACTTATTAATCTTCTAGGCCTTAATATCGACTGGATCGCCGCACCCGTGGCCAACTGTTACCGGACAGGAAATCATCTCGGCATTCAACCCCATGCTTACAGGGATATGATAGATTTCTTCGTGGATGAGATAGAAGACGTAACCGGAGTCAGGATGGAACCAAGCCTTAACAGAAAGGGCGCGGAAATCCTTTTCATCACGCCTTCCGGCGATGTCTTTGCCGATCCGGGGACCTTTACCGCCATGGGTTATATCATGCTGTTTCATTATCTGGAGAGCATGGGCCTTGATATTACATGGAGTACTTACGCCTCAGAGGGCGGCAATTTCGGGTACTTCACCTCCCATGAGATGGCAAAAAGGCTCAACGCGAAGATGTATGCCGAGGCAGAAAGATTAGGCGTTAAGTGGATACTTGGTGGTGAATGCGGTCACATGTGGCGGGTCCTCAATCAATATATGGACACCTTCAACGGTCCTGCGGATTTTCTTGAAGAGCCTGTGTCACCAATAACGGGTACCAAGTTCGAGAATGCAAAGACCACAAAGATGACCCATATTATAGAATTTACCGCAGACCTGATAAGGCACAATAAGTTGAAGCTTGATCCGAGCCGTAATGATAACCTGAAGGTGACCTACCACGATTCATGCAATCCTGCCCGGGGAATGGGGCTTTTAGAGGAGCCCAGGTACGTAATTAAAAATGTGTGCAATAATTTTTATGAAATGCCTCCCAGCACGATTCGCGAGCAGACCTTCTGTTGCGGGAGCGGGGCAGGGCTGAACGCGGGAGAAAATATGGAATTAAGGATGCGTGGGGGGTTCCCGAGGGCAAACGCCGTAGAATATGTGCACAAAAAGTACGGAGTAAACATGCTCTCCTGTATATGTGCTATTGATAGAGCTGTTTTTCCAAATCTTATGGAATACTGGGTGCCGGAGGTCGATGTAACCGGGATTCATGAGATGGTGGCAAACGCCCTTGTGTTGGAGGGAGAAAAGGAAAGAACCACTAATCTGCGTGGCGAACCCCTTCCAGGAATGGAGGATGAAGAAGATGTATGATGGAGGTAAGATCATCACCGGACTGATCATTGGTATCGGGTTGTTGATGGCCCCTTTTTTCTATAATGCGGGAAAGGCTGCCAAGGCACCTGAACCGGAACTTACGGCCAAGGCAAAGGAGGCCAAACAATGTGTGATGGAGAAGGCATACATGACGTCTTCTCATTTTAGCTTATTAGATGATTGGCGAAATACTGTGGTCCGTGACGGCGAGAGATACTATACGGCAAAAAGCGGTAAGGTGTTTTACAAAAGCCTTCAGATGACATGTTTGGACTGCCATTCCAATAAGTCAAAGTTTTGTGATCAATGCCATGACTACGTTGGTGTCGATCCTTATTGCTGGGATTGTCATATCGAGCCGAAGGAGAAAAAGTGATGGGCTTAGACAGAAGGGAATTTCTGAAAGTAGCCGGGCTTGCCGGTCTTCTCGGGCTGGGAGGAAAAGCGGCTATTGACATGTTCGCCCCCGGGGAACTGGAAGCCTCCATGGAAACCATTCCCCTGACCGAGGGGAAAAGGTGGGCCATGGTGATAGACGTTCATAAGATAGACGAAACAATCATAAAAAAATGTGTGGAAGCCTGCCACCGGGAGCACAATGTGCCTGATCTGGCGAGTAAAAAGGAAGAAATCAAGTGGATCTGGAAGGAAGATTACGAACATTCTTTTCCGGAGCGGCATCATGAATATGTCGGGGAAGATGTCGAGCACGGGAGTTTTCTCCTGCTTTGTAATCACTGCTCCAATCCGCCCTGCTGCAGGGTTTGCCCTACAAAGGCTACATGGCAGAGGGAAGACGGCATCGTAATGATGGATCAGCATCGGTGTATTGGTTGCCGGTTCTGCATGGCAGCATGTCCCTTTGGAGCCAGGAGCTTTAACTGGGGCGACCCTCGTCGCGTTTTAGAAGACGAGAAGCTAAAGGAATTAAACCCGGGCTATCCCACAAATCAGGATTATCCCACAAGGTCCAAAGGTGTGGTTGAAAAGTGTACTTTCTGTGCGGAGCGGCTTGCAAAAGGACAGCTTCCCGCCTGTGTTGAGGCGGCTAATACGGTGAAGAAAGACGCCCTGGTTTTCGGTGATCTTGATGAACCCGATTCGAATGTAAGGGCGGTTCTTCGTAACCATTATACAATCCGGCGCAAGCCGGAACTTGGCACCAATCCAAATGTGTTTTATATAGTATGATGAGGTAGTTATGCTTGAAACGGCGCTAAAAGGAAGACAGGGATACTGGGGATTGCTCATATTTCTGCTTGCCCTTATGGGAGTGGGGTTTGTCAGCTATCTGTATCAATTCAGTGAAGGTCTGAGAATCACAGGCATGAGCAGGGATGTTTCATGGGGTTTTTATATCGGACAGCTTACTTACTTTGTCGGTATTGCAGCAGGCGGGGTAATGGTTGTATTACCTTGCTACCTGCATGATTACAAGGCCTTTGGCAGGATCACCATATTAGGGGAATTCCTGGCCGTAGCATCCGTTGTAATGTGCGGCCTGTTTGTTATAGTGGATCTCGGTAATCTGCCCAGGATGTTAAACATTATGATCTACCCTAATCCGACGTCCATCCTGTTCTGGGATATGATTGTCCTTAATGTGTATATGCTACTTAATATTATTATAGGCTGGAATGTCTTGAGTGCGGAGCGAAAAGGTGTTCATTATCAAAAATGGGTTAAAGTCCTTATTTACATCTCAATCCCCTGGGCCTTTAGCATTCACACTGTGACGGCATTTCTGTATGCGGGTATACCGGGAAGGCATTACTGGCTGACTGCCATAATGGCGGCCCGTTTTCTTTCCTCGGCATTTGCCTCCGGTCCGGCACTGCTAATACTTTTGTGCCTGATAGTCCGAAAGGTAAGCAATTTTGATCCGGGAAAAGAGCAAATAAGAACACTTGGAGGAATTGTTGCCTATGCCTTTATTCTCAATATGTTTTTCCTCCTCCTTGAACTCTTTACAGCCTTTTATAGCCAGATACCAGGGCATATGCATTCATTTGACTATCTATTCGGCCTTGAAGGCCATGGCAGTGTACTTGCCCCATGGATGTGGGCATCTATAGGGTTTGCGGTTGTGGCCCTTGTTCTTCTGATTGTACCCGCGACTCGCAGGAGAGAAGACACACTTGCAGTGGGATGCGCGGCCGTTATTGCATCCACGTGGATAGATAAAGGGTTTGGACTTGTTATTGGCGGGTTCATTCCCAATCCTTTTGGAAGAGTATTTGAATACTGGCCCACTACCCCTGAGGTCTTGATTAGCGTCGGTGTATGGGCAACAGGGTTTTTTATATTGACTGTGCTATACAAAATTGTAATTTCGGTTAAAGAAGAGGTCGGCGCTTAGTGTATATGCAAGTAGTGAATAATTATGCCATAAAGGGGATCATTTCGTCAAAAACGTGAGCCCGTTTGTCTTGTGAGAAACAGATTTTTCTATGAGCAGGCATGCCCATTTTTTCCCTGATTAAATTGCTCCTGAAAGTGTATAAAAGTTCTTGACAGCGGATTTTTACTCTGCTAAATAACGCACCGAGCGTGTGAAGAAACGCACAGGATTAATTGCTCGAACAGACATTATAGTAGGATTTTACATATTTATAATAGAGGAGGTTCATGCATATGGGTTATGAAGTAGTAGTTGATAAGGAAAAATGTGAAGGATGTGAGGAGTGTGTAGAGGTCTGTCCAACGGATGTTTTCGAAATGGAGGACGAAAAATCAGTCCCGGTGAACGCCGAAGAATGCCTTGGATGTGAAAGCTGTATTGAGGTATGTGAATCGGATGCAATTACAGTAACCGAAGTTTAACTATTTCCACTGAAATCTGAAGATAACGCCACCCCGGTAGCAAAATGAGGTGGCGTTTTTTTGGTTCGATTAGATTCGAAATAATTGAAAAGCAGGCCCGATACAATAAAAAAGCCGCTTCAAAGAAGCGGCTTTTTATTTATTGAAACGCTTTATTTAATCATTTTGGTTTGACGTGGCATTTCGCACACGTCACCGGACCAGTGGGCTTTTTTGCCTTTTTGAGTTTCTTATGGCAGTCCCTGCAGTTGGCGTGAATTGCACTGTAATGATATTTTTTAATCTTTTCCGCCTTTTTCATCTTGGTCTTGTCGCCCTTGGGCTTTTTGGGCTCTTTATGACAGACCTCACATTTTTCGACCTTCTTCCCTTCTTCCCATATATTCTTGCCGTCCTTATAATCATGATGGCATTCCGTGCAGGCGATTTTATAGTCCACGCTGTGTTTTTTGTGCGTCAGTGTAACAGCCGGTTTTGTAAGCTTAGGATACACCTTTGATGCAATCTTGATTGTGTCGGGAACATCGGTAGCAGTCAGTGCCCCCACAGCCAGAAAAATCATACCGAAAATTGTAACTAACAAAAGGGATAATAGTTTCTTATTTATTCTCATTTTCAACTCCTTTCACGATAAACACTATCTTTTCAAAGCCTTAGAGGTAATAATTGCTTGTGAAATATCTAATTAGGTACAAAAACTATAAAAATGGAAGAGCAATGTCAAGTAAAATACCGGGTAATTTAATATTGACGAACTCGTAAAAAGTCATTTAAACGCCTGGATACCCGCCCCTCCCTTCGCTGGGGCAAGCTCTTCGCGGGTATGACGGCTATCATATCTGCTTGATATTAAATGCTTTATCGTCATTGCAAGCTCCCGCCCCTATGGGGCGGGAATAAACTACGGCGGGAATCCAGATAAACAAGAAGATTCGATGTTTTACGAAGCCGTCAATATTCTGCCGGCATTTTTTTCAATTTTGCCAGGGAGAAGACGGGACCGTCCTTGCAGACATACTGATCGCCGATATTACACCTGCCACAGATACCGATAGCACACTTCATGCGCATCTCAAGGGAAAGTATGATCCTGTCGGGAGGGAAGCCTAAT
>JAUWMR010000023.1 GCA_030613055.1 Desulfobacteraceae bacterium | reverse complement strand
ACCTAAAGGAGAACTCACCCTTACAATGAGCGCTAACCATGCAGTTCGTAAAGACTTGTTGCATTATCTTGATACAATCCAAAAAGCGGCTTAATTTTGACTTCGCAGATCATGATAAATTTATGCAACGTTAGGGTTAATCCAACCAGACTTCTTCTTTAAATTGGGGTCATGCCCTGATCCGGACTTTGCAGATTTAAAGAGGGCGGGGCAGGACGCGGCTATTTACATTAGACGTTTGATCTATCCCCGGCCGTAAAATTTCAAAATCATCATGGTGATATCGTCGGATTGCGGCACTCCATCTGAATATTTCTTGACCTCATCCATTATACCGGTGACAATTTCTTCAACCGGCCTGTCTTTTAGGACAGCTAAGTCTTTTTTCAACCTCTTTTCTGAAAACAGTTCGTCTTTCTTGTTCATGGCCTCTGTGACACCATCGGTGTAGATAAAAATCGTATCTCCCTTTTCAAGTACAATCTTTTTTGATTGATATGATAAATCCTCCACCACCCCAAGCGCCATCCCATTTGTCGTTTCCAGCGGCTCAATATCTCCGCTAATATGAACTATGTATGGTGGGTTATGACCACCGTTGCTGTACTTCAGCTCTCCGGTGCGGACATTGAGAATTCCTAAGAAAAGAGTCACAAACATCACTGAAGGATTATCCATTGAGACATCTTCATTGACTCTCTCCAAAACCTTTTCAGGGGTCAACCCTTTTGTGGCTTTCGTCTTAATAAGGGTCTTTGTCACTGCCATAAACAGTGCTGCAGGCACCCCTTTTCCGGATACATCGCCGACAGTAAAGCAGAGGTGATCCTCATCCATAAAGAAAAAATCATAAAGATCTCCCCCCACATCTTTTGCAGGCTCAAGAGTGGCATATATTTCGAATTCGTGTCTGTCGGGAAAAGGGGGAAAAACTTTGTGCAGGATATCCATCTGGATGTCATGGGCAACCTTCAGTTCACTTTCAATCCTCTCTTTTGCAGCCGTAGTCTCCGTCAAATCTTTGATATGCTGTTTCAGAGAGCTTTTCATGGAGTTGAAAGATTCCGCTAATTTCCCTACTTCATCCCGCGTTTTGATGGATGGAAGATCAATCTCCAGGTTGCCGGTCGCGATATCTTCTGTTGCTTTTGAGAGCGCCGTCAACGGCCGTGTAATGGAGCGAGCAATCAATATAATGACAATTAGCAGGAATATAAAACCAGCCAAACTGAGAAAAAACACAGTGCGATTAAGGTGGAGAATATCCGCCATCAATTCATCCTGCGGGAAAAGGACACCTAAAGACCAGCCACTCGATGATAAGGGGGCGTATACCATCCAGCACTTTTTCCCTGTTAAAAGGCTTTTGAAAGGAGCAAATCCGGATTTGCCCTGAATCATTTCTCTACCGAGTTTACGCATCCGGGCGTCTCCTTTTGCCTCGGCCACACTGAATATTGTTTCATTCATAATAAGGTTTGAATCAGGGTGAGTTACAAATGTTCCATTTTTAGTAAGTAAAAAGCCGTAACCTGTCTGAGCGATTTTTATTCCGGCAACGATTTCCTGAAGCCACGAGAGAGAGATATCTGCCGTTACTACTCCCGTAAATTTTTTCTCTCCCAAAAAGGTTTTATAAAAGGGAACAGAATACGTGGCCATTATGATCTCGCCGGCACCTTCGTCATAATAGGGTTCAGTCCATACCGGACGATTGAGTTCTTTCGGAATTTGATACCAGTCCCAGTTAAAATATGCATAAGGGATATATTTAAATTTTACCTCTTTTTCAGATTTGTAATAATATGGTGCAAAGGACAAAGAGTTCCTGTTGTATGCATAGGGTTCAAAAGCAATAGTGGCCCCATATATCTCAGGGTTGTTTTCTATTATCGAACTGAGCACATCGTGAATATCCCCACCAACAAAGGAAAAACTCTCTAAAAATATTGCCAGGCTTTTGGGGACTTTCTCAACCGAATGCAATTCCATATCTATCCGGTTTACGGTCGCTAATGCCAGGTTCCTTGCATTTTTTTCTATGTTTTTGATGATGATCCGGCGAGAAACAACATAATTATAACTGAAGACAATGGAAAAAATAATCGTGATACTGGTAAGAATCAATAGAATAAGTTTTAGAGCTAATCCCCTATTTTTCATCATGACCGACACACTCTTTATAGAAGGATGAGAAGTCAGGTATTTCCTTTATCAAACCATTAACATGCAACCCTTTCGCCACCCGCTCATAATCTTCCTCATCAAGCCTTCCCATGGGAATATGAATATCTTCAGGTACTATCAGATCCTTCATTCTTTCTAACATCCACTTCTGATGCACTAATGTTGCCGGTATGTGTTCCTTCTTCAAGTTTTTCATCACAACTGCCAGCGCCTCTTCAGGATGGGCAAAGGCATACCGCCACCCTTCAAGCGATGCCCTGACAAAGGCATTGCAAATACCAGGGTCCTTTTGAAGGGTTTCTTCAAGTGTATAGATGCCGTCTTCGGGAAAATTCAGACCATGTTTATGGAAAAAAAAGGTGGTTAACTCATCGGGGTTAAGGCCGGAATTCAGGATGGTGTGATACTCATTATACCACATGGCAGAGGCAACATCCACGCCGTCCCTCAAAAAAAGGTTGACCGAGTAAGACTGGCGGATCACCTTGACCTTTAGATTGTATTTTCTAAAAAAGGCGCGCGGCTGAATTTGAAAAATCGGATCCCAGAGACCCACCTTTTTGCCGTTCATATCCTGGGGATTTTTAATACCGCTGATTTTTTTGGCCACAAGCATCAGGGCGGAACGCTGCATTATCTGTGCGATGTTAACGACTTTTATTCCCCCGGCCCTCATTGGTATGCCCGCTGACAGCCACATGGTTGCAAAATCGGCTTTACGGCTTTTTAAAAAATCCGATGATTGACGGTCAGGTCCTCCTGGTATGATTGTCAGATCAATGCCATGTTTCTTATAAATCCCACGTTCATAGGCAACATAATAGCCCGCAAACTGGGCCTGGGGCACCCATTGTGGTATAAATGTCGCTCTCTTGAGGGCCCTTTCTTCTGCAGATACCTGAACAGCGATTAGAATAAGAGGAAACAGGCCGAATATGAACTTCGCTTTACCCGTTAATTTTCCCATTATCTTAAAATCCTGAAAGTGAGGATGTTTCTGTCATCATCGCGTCGGTACTGGATATCATCCACAATTTTACGGATGAGAAACACGCCCAACCCACCAATCTTGCGGTTGGCGACATCGGTAGTCAGATCCGGATCAGAAAGAGAAAGGGGATTAAATAGGACCCCTGAATCCAGTATCTCTACCTTCAATCTATCATTGACATCCAGATCGCATGTCACTTCCACGTTACCTGCTTTTTCAGGATAGGCATAGCTAAAGATATTAACAAGGGCCTCTTCAGTGGCAAGCTCTATCTCGCGAATTCTCTTGTCAGTAAATCCTTTTTCCCTGGCACAACCGGAGATAAATTCAACCAGCTTTTTCAGATGTTCAATTGTAGCCGGTAGTTTTGTTGTTAACATGTAAGGTATCCCGTTTCCGCATGGGACATATGCCTGTTTTGCGTACATCCAAAGAATTGATAAATAAGGTTCTTCTCCCAATTAGTTGGGAGAAAGGGGTCCGGGATTCGAGGATTCAAGGATTCAAGGTCTTAAGCATCCTTTCAACCTCACCGATCTTTGTTTGAAATTCTGATAAACTTCCCTTATTAAGATACCCCAGATCTCCGGATAATAATAGTTGCGTCTCCAATTCACATGTCGAACAATAGCCGTTAAGACTTTTGCCAAACCATCAATTCTTTATAGTTTTTGAGCATTTCACTGGAATCCTTGAATCCTTGGCCCCTTGAATCCTCTCAGAATCACCAAGCAGTTTGGAGATGATCCAAAAATAATAATATTTTACTGCATCTGTGCAAGGGCAGTTTCAACAGATTCATAGATCGGTATAATAGAGCTGAATCCTGAGATCTCAAAAACCTCTTTCACAGCGTCTTTCAGGGAAGAAAGCAGGATTTGTCCCTCGTTTGCCTTCAGTTTCTTGGCTGTAGCCAGAATGCTGCGAAGTCCGGCACTGCTGATATAGTCAAGATCACCAAGATCAATGATGAAATTAGTCTCTCCTTTTTCAATCCATTCTACTAATTCCTTTTCAAACTCGGGGGCGGATAACGCGTCTATTCTTCCCTTAACAGCGAGTAAAACAGCATTTTTTTCTTTTCCAGTATTAACTATTTCCATATAATTCTCCTAATAAGCTTCATGCTATTTGCTTTTTGTAACAGCCGGCCCATCCTGCCGTGTCAGGACATAACGGCGTCCTACACTTCAATTATCATCCCGTCCCTGGCAATGCTGATTTGAAGCGCCGTATCCTCTGTTAGCAGGGAGGCCAATCTTTGAGTATCAAGAAGGAATTTGTCCAGGTTCTCGTCGCTTGAGGCCGGTTCATTGTGAAACAGGCATAAATGCTTTACTCCTGCTTGTTGGGCCAGCTCAACCCCGATAAAATTGTTAGAGTGTCCCCAGTCCGCCTTAACAGTAGAGGCGTCTGCAAGGCTGTACTGGGCGTCAAAAATCAACAGATCGGCACGACGAAAAAAATCCACGAAGTGACCTGAATCCTCTTCGCTTTCGGATTTATGCTCCGAATCAGTGGAGTAAACAACAACTTTTGCGCCCTTTTCAATGCGGTAACCGTAGGACTTTCCCGGGTGATTTTGCTCTTTTGCCGTTACCTTGAATCCGTTGATATCATAGGTTTCATCGGGAACAAGCTCAATAAAACGAATCTCAGCCCCCAGATTTTTATATTCAATTGGGAAAAAGGGGGTACTCTGCTGCACAGAGAATGCTTGATACATGTCCTTATGGCATCCATAGACCGTGATGCGAGTGCCTTCCATAAAAGCCGGAATGAAAAAAGGAAACCCCTGGATATGATCCCAGTGCAGATGCGATATGAGTATATGGAATTCTGTTGGCGATTTTTTGCCGTAAGTCCGCACAGCATAATTACCGAAATCTCTGAGCCCTGAACCTGCATCACATAGAATAAAATCATCTCCGTCGCGTATTTCCACACATGACGTATTTGTGCCGTAGGTTCCCTTTGCCCAAAACGGAAGCTCGTTATCAATAAACGCATCAATATCACTCTTCGAGCTAAACCCTTTTTGGGCTGCTATCTCCAGAGCAGCCTTTACTTTGTGCCGGATACTATCAGCATCAAGCGAAGCGGGTATCGACCCTCGAGTTCCCCAAAAATGTACTTGCATACCAAGTCTCCAGTTCTTATAAAATCCAATATTTTTCCATCAACGGCCAGAAATAACGCAAAATCTGCTGCTAAATATAATACCAAAGGCGAAACAGTTGCTATGTGAAAAATAATATAGGGAAATAACACTTATGTGTCAAAGGAAAAGCCTTCACAGATAGTGACAACAGAACGTCCGTCCCGGATGCGGAAGCACTAAGAACAATACGTTTCAACAAAAAGAATTTGGTAATAGCTTAGCTCTTTTAAAACAGTACCGGGTCATGGGGATCTCTAAACCCCGAACCTCTGAGCCCTGAACATGTGAACAGCTACCTGAAACTCAGGTCTCCCCATTCATACTGGACGATAGCCACCATGACAATGGCCGCGGTCTCGGCCCTCAGGATTCTGTTCCCTAACGAAACAGGGATAAAACCAGCTTCCCTCGTTGCAGCGATTTCTTCGCTCCCGAACCCGCCTTCAGGTCCTACTATACCGATATATTTCTTCACCTGAGAAAATGTCCTGAGCAGGCCCTTCAGGTCCTCTGCCTGTTCCTCCTCCCATAAAACAACCTTGAGAGCATCCTGACCTTTGCATTCAGCAATTAATTCTTTGAAAGTATACGGGGCATATATCTTGGCCGGAGAGTCTCTATCGGACTGTTTGGCTGAATTTCGTGCTATCTCCATCCAGTGTTTAATTTTATTTGAATACCTGTTTTTCTGAATCTTCACAACGGTCCGTTCGGAAGAAAACGGAATAATAAAATTGATGCCCAATTCCGATGTCTTCTGAATCAGGTAATCCATTGGACGGGATTTTAAAAGGGCCTGACAGAGGGTGATTTCAACCGGAGAGGGAGGCGGTTTGGGGAGATGTTTTTCAATAAGTACCGACACATGAGCGGAAGCAGCAGATACTATCAACGCCTGATAACGGCTACCACTGCTGTCCATAAGGATGAACCTGTCGCCCGGACCCATCCTCAGGACCTTAGTGATGTGTTTGGCCTCCGGACCCGTAATAGTTAAGGCCCCGCCCTTTGAATTTATTTCCTCAACAAAAAAGCGTCTCAATGCCTTACTCCGGCACCTTATTCATAGTAAGAAACACTTTAGCTCCTTGAAAAAACCTATCTTGAATGTAGGGACGGTTTTCAAAGATCTAAAGTATCGCAATTAGTTTAACCCCACAATAAAAAACCCCCGCCGTTTTTGGCGAGGGTTTTTAAAAAACCTTTTACGCCTTTTGAAAGACATAGTTCAACTGGCCGCTTGGCAATGTGTTACTCACCGTTACCATTTCCATGCCTACTTCAACCTCATCCTCTGGTACGTCTCCGGCTATCCTGCCGAAGACCTTGTAATCACCATAGTCCAAAAGGGCAATGGCGTATGGCAGATCATCCCCGAAACCCACAGGGGCAAACTCAAGCTTGCTGAAGCTGATCAATTTCCCCTTGCCGGTGACTTCAAACCATTCCATATCACTTTTAAAGCACTGATAGCAATCGGCCCTGGGCGGAAAAAAGACAAGGCCACATTCCTTACACTTGGTGCCCATTATCTTGCCCTGTTCCAGTTTGTCAATAAAGTCATTGATTTTAGTTATGGAGGTAAAGGTTACCGTCCCGAATTTTTTGAATCGATCATCTACTTTTTTCTTTTCCTTGCCCATTCCTTCACCTCCCTAATATGGTGACGTTTCCGTAAAGGCCCACACCGCCTATATTGTGGACCAGCCCAATTTCCGGATCTTTGACCTGCATCTCGCCAGCTTCACCCCTGAGCTGAAGGACGATGGTCCTGACTTGTGATCCGCCTGTCGCGCCAATGGGATGCCCCTTGGATAGCAGACCACCATCTACATTAACAGGTATGCTTCCCTCTTTGTAGGTTTCTTTTCCCTTAATCAATTCCTTTCCTTCCCCAGGCTTTGCGAAACCCAAGTTTTCATATGCCATCATTTCGGCAATAGTAAAGCAGTCATGGACCTCGGCCACATCAATGTCTTTCGCGGTAACACCAGCCATCTTGTATGCCTGTTCACCGGCCTGTTCACCTACGGTCAATCCCGTAAACATATCCCTTCCTGCCATGTTTACAGCGGTGGAAGCCGCCCCTAAACCGAGGATCCACACCGGTTTCTTGCAAAGGGCCTTAGCCTTCTCCTCATTAGCCACGATAACACAGGAGCTGCCGTCTGCATTTGCGCAGCAATCTCCCACGCGCAGGGGACTTGCAACAGGATTGGACATCGGGCTTTCGGGATCAGAAAACATCTCAAAGGTCACTGCCTTGCGGTAAACGGCCTTTTCATTTATCTGCCCGTATGTTGCCGCCTTTACGCGGATTAGGGCCAGGTCGTCTGACGTGGTCCCGTATTTAGCCATATGCGCCCTGGCATACATGGCGTAATAGGCGGGCATCATAGTGCCAAAAGGACTTTCCCACTGGATATCAGCTCCCCTGCCCATCCTCTCCTGCGATTCCGCGGAGGAAATCTCCGACATTTTTTGAAAACCCACAACGGCTATAACATCGTGAAGTCCTGCCTTGATGAGTGAATAGGCTAATCTGACACCCATGCTGCTTGAAGAACACAGGGTCTCCACATAAAAAGTGGGCTGGGGAGTAAGACCGAAATACTCTGCAAACACGCCGGCGGGCGATCTTTGCTTGTCATACTCCGGGGCAGAACAGATCACGGAAGCATCAATATCCTTAGTGGTTATTTGCGCATCCTGCATGCCCTCCTTAAAGCCCTCAAAGGCCAATTCCCTGATCGAGCCCGGATATCCCCGGACAAAGGCGCTCTGGCCGACACCAATAATTCCTACCTTTCCCATATTTTACCTCCAGACTGAATTCCCGGCACACCGGCCGAACAAAAAAATAATAATAGTCCGTCTCCCTGACGTAATTACGGGGCCTGAAAGGGAGTTGGACCCATCATGGCTTGACTGCCAAAAACTGAACTCTTCCACTATGTTGTATTCAAACGGAAATGAAGTATATGGAAAGAACAGGTATGGGTCAAGTGAAAAGAAACCGCAAGCCGAAAGCTTTTTTTGAGGGAATAAGCTGACTACCTTGACAGGCACGTTACAGGGATATATATTACCAAAACTGAATATATATAAAGGAGTGCCGTATGAAAGCTTTTGTTAAGGTCATGAAAGCGCTATCTGATCCAAATCGGGTAAAAATCATAAAGATGCTGCAACATAAGGCAATGTGCGTATGTGAAATGCGGGAGGCGCTGCAGGTAGCTCAGCCCACTGTTTCCAAGCACCTCAAATTGCTTGAAGACGCCGGATTCGTAGCATTCCGGAAAGATGGTACCTGGGTAAACTACCACCTCACAGACGGGGGCAACAGCCCATACGTAGCCAGCCTTTTGGGAAATCTCAGACACTGGCTGGAGGATGATCCGCAGATAGGGAATCTTATTGAACAACTTCCCACCATCCTGCGTGAAAATATATGTAAGAAATAATTTTTTTACCTTAAATATGATATAGCCGCAAAAAGGCACAAAATACACAAAAAGAAGAATTTATATATAGTAATTTCAATTAGTTATGGGCAACAGATACATGGATCCGGACTTTTTGTAGGACCATAAAATATGATGGTCTTATAAAAAGTCGGATTTTCCCTTGTCTGTCATTCCTGCGAAAGCAGGAATCCAGTGATTTCAGATAATTATGGGCTCCCGCTGTAGTTTATCCCGCACTTGATGCGGGGAGGGAGTGACGTGATTTTGACTTTTTACGAGACCTTCAATATATAGCTAAATAGAAATATAGCTATTTATGCATCTTGCATAGTTATGAACATGGAAAAATTCTTATGAAAGAACGAACCAAGCTGCTGCTCATCGTGCTCATTTTCCTCGCGTGCTACTATATTCCCTGGGGGAATACCGTCATACGACAATCCGGGCTTGAGGCGTTTATGATGCTCCAGGAATATGCAAGGGAACACGTGCTGACATGTCTAATACCCGCATTTTTTATTGCCGGTGCCATTGCAGTGTTTGTGTCCCAGGCATCGGTTCTCAAGTACTTCGGGGCCGCTGCCAATAAGATCCTGTCTTACTCTGTAGCTTCTGTCTCTGGTACAGTGCTGGCAGTTTGCTCCTGTACGGTTTTGCCATTGTTTGCCGGAATATATACACGGGGCGCCGGTATTGGCCCGGCCACGGCCTTTCTTTATTCAGGACCTGCCATTAATGTTCTGGCCATTGTCCTGACTGCGAGGATTTTAGGGTGGCAGCTTGGGCTGGCAAGGGCAATCGGCGCTGTCCTTTTTGCGGTTATCACCGGGCTGCTAATGGCCTTTTTTTTCCGCAAGGATGATGCGGATCGTACTGCCGGACAGATATACCTTCCTGATGAAGAAAACAAAGGCCGTACTCTGCTCCAGGACGCCCTCTACATGCTGACCATGGTCCTGATCCTGATCTTTGCGGCGTTTGCAAGGCCGGCGGCCGGTTCCACTGGCCTCTGGCCGGGCGTGTTTGCCGCCAAATGGTATATTACGGTGGCGCTGCTCATCCTGTTAGGCATTATGCTCAAAGCCTGGTTTACAAAGGATGAGTGTGTTAACTGGGTGCAATCCACCTGGGGGTTTATGAAGCAGATTTTTCCCCTCTTAGGGGCCGGTGTGCTGGTAGCCGGTTTCATGTTAGGGAGACCCGGGCATTCGGCCCTGATCCCGGAGCATTATATCCAGACCCTGGTTGGAGGAAATTCCCTCTGGGCAAATCTTTTTGCTTCGGTCTCGGGCGCACTTATGTACTTTGCCACACTGACAGAGGTTCCCATCCTTCAGGGCCTGATTGGCGCAGGCATGGGCAAGGGACCTGCCCTTTCCCTGCTTCTGGCCGGTCCCGCCCTTTCACTTCCCAACATGCTTGTTATTGGAAGCGTCCTGGGCGTCAAAAAAACCGCTGCATTTAGTGGTATTATTGTAATTTTGTCCACTATAGCTGGCATGTGTTACGGCTGGATGGCAGGATAAGGGAGGCGCAAGGCCCAGGGCAAAACTCAAGGGTTGCTGGGAGAACTGGCATCAGTGTAACCACTCAACCATTTGACCACTCAACTACTCAACCATTCAACTAACACATAAGGAGCAACATCATGGAAATCAAAGTATTGGGGCCGGGATGTCCAAAGTGCCAGGCTACCGAAAAAAACGTAAAGGAGGCGGTTGCCGCGATGGGTGTGGATGCCCAGATTGAAAAGGTGACCGATATCATGGACATTGCCGGGTACGGGGTGTTTGGAACACCGGCAGTGGTGATTGACGGCGAAGTAAAGAGCGTTGGCAAAATACCGGACAAGGATGAGATCAAGACGTGGATAGGGAAATAATGCAAGAGTGAATCAGACGGAGGAAGTATGAAACGAAAAAGCATTATCATTGGAGTAATTCTAATTGTTTTGCTCGCGGGAGCTTCCCTTTTATACCTGTTCTATCCCGGGGGGACTGGAGGACAGGTCCTCGCTACGGTGAACGGGGAGAAGATCACGGTTGACCACTTTAATCAGGAAATAGCCAAACTCAAAGAACCCACCAGGGGAATCATCAAGGAAGATCCGGCCAAATTTCTTGAGACAATGATCATGAGAACACTCATCTTGCAGGAAGCTAAAAAACAGGGTCTGCTACCGGCCAGGGAAAAGGAAGGTCCGGAAGACTCCGCATCCTCTGAGGAAGCAGCGATTAAGGAGTTTCTGGAGAAAAAATTTGCTTCCGTCCCTGCTGTCAGCCGTCAAGAAGTTGAGGCGTTCTATGAAATGTACAAGGATCGAATGGAAGGAAGGCCACTGGAACAGGTGGCTCCGATGATCGAGCAAATAATCCGGCAGGGAAAACAACAGGAACAGTTGGAGCAGTTCATTGGAGACCTCCGCAAAAGCGCCAGTGTTGAAATCAACCAGGATGGTTTACAAAAGATTGCAGCCAAACCGCCCGACTCTAATACAGAGGGAGATTTTTCAAAGGCCCTGAAAAGTGGCAGGCCTGCCCTGGTCGATTTCGGGTCGAATTCTTGTATACCTTGCCGCCAGATGAGGCCCATACTTCAGGAAGTCAAGAAGGAGCATTCAGGAAAGGCTGAGGTCCTTGTGATCGATGTTTATAAATATCAGAACCTTGCCAGGGAATACAAAATACGAATGATTCCCACTGTGACCTTCTTTGATTCCAACGGCAAAGAGGTTCACCGTCATCAAGGATTCATGAGCAAAAAGGCGATTATGGAACAGCTCAAGAAAATGGGTGTTAGTTAATCCATGATGACATAATTCGAAAGTGGGAAGGTACATAAAAGCAAGCAGAAGCTAACGTATGAGACTAAGAAGGAGATATACATGCTGGAAACGTTCTTTTTGACCGTAAATGAATGGATTGCAAGCGGCACAACTGTTGCGGCCTTAGGTTGTTTTTTGTGGGGCATGATCAGCGTGATCTTCAGCCCCTGTCATCTGGCTTCCATCCCTTTGATTGTGGCCTATGTTGGCGGTCAACAACAGGTCTTGAAGCCCAAAGAGGCCGTTTACTATTCTGCCTCTTTTACGATTGGCCTCTTTATCACCATAGCCCTGATCGGTATCATTTGCGCCCTGTTGGGCAGGATGTTGGGGGACGTGGGGAACTACTGGCAGATTCTTGTAGGATTGGTCCTGGTCTGGGTGGCCCTTGGCATGTTCGGCGTTGAAAAATGCTCCATGTCCGGCAGCCTTTTATATCGCCTAAGGCTCACCGGTTTTTTTGGGGCTTTTATCATCGGACTGGCTTATGGGGTTCTTTCCGGAGCATGTACTTTCGGTTTTATAGCCCCTATCCTTGCGATTATCACCATCCAGCAGAAAGTGGCCACAGGGATCGTTTTTATCCTGCTTTTTGCAATCGGCCACTGCATCCCCATCGTGGTAGCCGGAAGTTCCACTGCCGCCGTGAAAGGGGTTTTGGAAAACAGCCGCTGGCAAGGGGCCGGGAATTGGTTTTGAAAGGGGGCCGGCGCTGTGATCATAATGCTTGCAATCTATTTCATCATCAATCCATTTCTCCCAATGGTACAGTGAGCCAAATCGGATTTCTCCTTATTAATCTTAGGGGCCAGAGAGGAACCAAACATGTTACTCAATAGCTATGCCAAAGAAATTTTCAAGCCGGAATACAATTCGAGCTTTCAATCCCTGCACTGTATTGCCCACCTGGATCTGGACATAAGGGAGGTAAATCATGGCAACTGAAGCGAGTGTAATAAAAGAGCCAAAAGGTCTCAGCCTTTTCGAAAAGTATCTTTCCGTCTGGGTGATCCTCTGTATTTTGGCGGGCATTGCGCTGGGAAAAGTGGCCCCCGGGGTCGCAAAGTATCTGGACGGGTTGGCTATTTATGTGGGGGAAGCACCCGTTGTCTCCATACCCATCGCGATCTGCCTTTTCTTCATGATGTATCCCATCATGGTGAAGATCGATTTCGGGGAAGTGCTCATGGCAGGAAAGAATGTGAAACCGGTGGGTCTTACCCTTATTATAAACTGGGCCATCAAGCCATTCACCATGTATGCCATTTCCATCTTCTTTCTGGGGACTGCGTTTTTAGCCTTTATTGGTCCTGAGGCAGTGGATTATGTGAGGATGCCCCTGGGTCTAGATCTCCCTGTGGGGGCCACCCACGGTGTAGGGGAGGTTGTTTTGGTCAATGGGATTAAGGTGTTGGAGGTGCCCCTCTGGCGGAGCTATCTTGCCGGTTGCATCCTCTTAGGCATAGCTCCCTGTACGGCCATGGTCCTTGTATGGGGATTTCTGGCTAAGGGAAATGACGGGCATACGCTTATCATGGTGGCTATTAACTCTCTTGCCATGCTTTTTCTCTATGGCCCCTTAGGTGGATTTCTCTTAGGTGTAGGCCGGCTCCCTGTTCCCTGGCAGGCCCTGGTGCTTTCCATAGGCATATATGTGGCGCTTCCTCTTGTTGCGGGCTATATTTCCAGAAAAATGATCATTCAAGCCAAGGGTGAAGATTGGTTCAAGGAAAAGTTTCTCCATATCCTGACCCCTATCACTATAATTGCATTACTAATCACACTGGTGCTTTTATTCTCCTTTAAGGGGGATGTCATTATCTCCAACCCCCTTACTATCCTCTGGATTGCTATCCCGCTCTTTATACAGACCAACCTGATCTTTTGGATCGGGTATGGTCTGTCCAGATTGATCCGCCTTAATTATGAAGATGCGGCCCCATCAGCCATGATCGGGGCGTCCAATCACTTTGAAGTAGCCATCGCAACGTCCGTTATGCTCTTTGGGCTATCGTCCGGGGCAGCCCTGGCCACGGTTGTGGGAGTGCTCATTGAAGTTCCGGTGATGCTCATGCTTGTAAAGATATGTCTGAAGACCACCCACTGGTTTTCCCGCAAGGGACCGATGCTATGATAAATTAGGGGAGGAGGGAAGATGTTAGAGATAAAAAAAACCGCTATCGCCTTTGATGAGAAGGAGTTAATGAGGCTGGAAGGAATCATCATTGATGAGGACGAGGCTGAGGCGCTTAAATTCCTCACACATGCAGTATATAACAAGATTACCAGGGGACAGCAAAATCGACTCAAGTCCCACCTCGATACCCGGGGAGACCCGGTAGAAGGGTTTAAGAGGAGGAATGCCCCATGAAAAAACGCTGGCTTGTTGAAATGATCTGTGCGGAAGAACAATACATAAATCTGCCAGGAGAGACAAGAAATATGAAGAGATATATGGAATCAACAGGACTCGAAGGAATTGGGTTCCGGATGTTTTGGCAAGCGGGGGCGATTGTCCTCTTAGCGGTCACTATTGGGGTTCTGGTCAATCAAATCCGTTCCGACCGGCTACCCCTGGTGGCCGACTGGTCTCCGGAAGCGCGATTGACCTTTGAGTCCGGGACGAGCATGGTGATCTCTCTTGAGGAAGCCAGGGAGAGCTTTTTCTCCCAAAAGGTGGTGTTCCTCGATGCCCGTCCTCCTGAGCTCTACCAGGAGGGCCACATTCAGAGTGCCCGCAACCTCCCGTGGGAGGCAGTGGAGGAGTATTTCGATGCAGTAATGACCGATATTCCGCAAGATTCCCTGATTATTATCTACTGTGACGGGGTAAACTGTGAACTAAGCAAGGATTTGGCCCTGGAGTTGTTTTATAGAGGATACGAGAAGGTCCGCGTCCTCGTAAACGGCTGGAGCCTTTGGAAGGAAAATCAACTCCCTATTAAAACGGGACACAGCCCCGGTGCTTGAGGGTCTTGCTTCTTCTTTAATACGTGCCCCCAGCTGTCTATCATCTCTCCTGCGGAGGAATGAGTGATGCTTGAGAACCCGACAACCAAAGCAAATGAAAAGAGAAAGGGATGGAATTGGGCTAAGTTCCCGCCCCTTGCGGTACGGTTGATTCTGGGGAGCGTATTTATCTACGCCAGTGCAGATAAGATCATCCACCCTGCGCCCTTTGCAGAGGCGGTTAACAATTACCAGATCCTTCCCGAAACACTTATTAATCTCACAGCCGTCATTCTTCCGTGGCTGGAACTGATCTTAGGCATCTTCTTGATCCTGGGCCTCTGGCTCCCGGGGGCAGTCTTATTGAGCAATTTTCTTATAGCAACCTTTTTCGGATCCCTGGTATTTAACCTGGCACGCGGCCTGGACATCCAGTGCGGTTGCTTCAACACTAGCCAGGAAGATACATATAGCCTATGTATGTGTTTGTATTTGATCCGGGACGGGATATTTCTTTTATTGGGACTTTATCTTCTCTTCCTAACTTATTTAAGAAAACCGACGGGCACGGGCGTTCGAATCACTAAATATTGAGCTGCCATGACTGTTGAAATAACTCGCTTCGTAACCGTTCACCGTACCCTGTAGGTGCGGATTTATCCGCGATTTCCATATGGCATCGACGTCCAAGATCGCGGTTAAAACCGCCCCTACAGTAGATTGGCGATTAAACCAGTGAACTTATATCAATTTTATAATGGACAAGAAACCATCTCACGAAAATTATGAAAATATGCCGGATGAGCAACTGGTTCGACTGTCATTAGAGAACCAGGATTGTTTCTATTACTTGATAAAAAGATATGAGCCTAAGATACTGCGTTATATCAAACGGATAACAAATATTAGCAAGGAGGAATCAGAAGACATACTGCAAGAAATATTTGTAAAGGTATATCGTAACCTCAACGGCTTCAATCAAAAGTTGAAATTTTCAAGCTGGATTTACCGTATTGCTCATAATGAGATTATTAATCAATACCGCAAGAATAAATCCTATTCATCAATGATCAGTTTGAATATTGAAGATGATGATGTTAATAATATGGCTGGCCTTTTTCGTGATTCATTCGATATTCAAGATAACTATATATCCAGGGAAAATACTGAAAAGGTAAGAGAGGCACTCGAGGAACTTCCGGATAAATACCGTGAGATACTTATCCTTCGCTATTTTGAAGATCAAAGCTATGATGAGATTAGTGATATCCTTCGTAAGCCGGCCGGCACCGTCGCAACACTGATTAACCGGGCAAAATCAAATTTCAAGAAAATAGCGCAGCGTCATCAACTTGAGAGCCTGATATAGACTTTAAGAAAAAAATTGGACACGGATGAACACAGATTGGCACGGATTGTAAAATGTTTAAAAACCCTGTATTTATCTGAGCAAATCTGTGTCCCCCAAAAATATATTCTCAAAAGTTATATATAACTATGGAAGACATAAGCAAACATATTCTCCGAAAAATCAAAGAAGATAAAGTACGTCCATATCCGAAACGCTACTTTCTGTTCAGGCGTTCTGTAATATGGACGGTATTTGGCCTGTCAATCCTTCTTGGAAGCATCGCCAGCGCTATTGCCCTATTCCAGTTAAGATACGCTGAATGGGATTTGTATCAACACCTCAGCCACAGCCTGTTAGAGTTTGCGTTGTTGGTAATCCCATTTTTTTGGCTGGTCTTTCTGCTGGGATTCACTGGATTTGCTTATTATTACTTCCGACGCACGGAGCAGGGATACCGTTATCGCACGACATGGGTAATATTGGGCAGTATTGTCCTTTCAATTATTGGTGGCGGGCTTTTACACGCAACCGGATTACCAGAAAGGCTGGAAATAGTATTTCAAGATAATGTTCCCTTTTACAGAGAATGGCAGGAACGTAAACAAAAAGTGTGGATGTCGCCTGGGCAGGGGCTACTTGCCGGGCGGATCATAAAAGTAATTCCTGAGCAAGAATTACAAATTGAAGATTTACATGGGAATACCTGGGTGATTAATATTAATGACACGATTTGGCGAGGCCGGCTTAGACCTGCTAATGATTTAAAAATAAAGATCCTTGGGAAACAGAAAGATGAGAGTCACTTTGTCGCAGATGAGATCCGGCCGTGGCAGGGACGAAGAGGTCGAGACAGAATGTGGCATTCCAGATGTAAAGGAGAAAATGAAAGACCACGTGTGAAACAAAAATAGAACAGGGAACTCTCTCCAGGGCTTTTTGGTAAAAAACACAGAAAGATAACAAAAGGACAGGTCATTATTAGCCTGTCCTTTTTTATTTTTTTCTAAAATATCAAAAAAAGTGAAAGAAAAATTGCCGAGCGCATATATTAACAGGTGAAAGGTCAAAAAAAACCGATAAGGAGGATAAAAAATGAGAAGTTTAATTAAAGTTGTGATTCTAAGTTTATGTATGCTGATGGCTGTTTCTTATGCGTATGCCGGCAGCGGAAAAGACAGAGGTCCTGGCAAAAGTGTTAGAGATGGAAACGGTCAGATTAATAAAACAAGACCTTCACGGCCTAATTACGCAGATGCGAATGGCGACGGAATCTGTGACAATGCAGGTTCCGGATATGGCCGGGGCATGGGCTACGGCGCGGGTAAGGGAGGCAGAGGGAGAGGCCTTGGCAGAGGCATGAGAGCCGGAGGTTTTGGCAAAGGCGTCAGGGATGGAAGCGGACTGATTAATAGGACGGGCGTCGCCAGACCTAATTATGTAGACACCGATGGTGATGGAATCTGTGATAATTCAGGAGTAAGAATACCCACAAAATAATATGCCTTAAAAATGGGGTTCGTAAGAACCCCTAAGAAAAGGGAAAAAAATGAAAAAAGCAGTGCTTGCAATAAGTGTTATGGTGGTATTGTTGGTTGCTGTTTCCCAGGCTGTGGCCTGGTGCCCCATGGGAAGGGGATTTGGCTATGCCGCAAACTTGAAGCTGACAACCGAGCAAAGCGAAAAACTCAACACCCTTCAGCAGGACTTCTTTAAGGAGACACTTCACAAACAATTTGAGGACGCCCTTCAGATTTACAGTTTATAAGATTGACCGCACTGCCTTTACCACCATTTCAGGATTCGGTTTATAGAATTTCTCCAAGGGAGGTGAAAAAGGTACAGGGATATCCGGGGCTGCTACTCGTTTTATGGGCGCCTTAAGCAAGTCAAAGGCATCATCGGCAACAATAGCCGCTATCTCAGCACCAAACCCTGCGAATTTAGTGGCATCATGAAGAATAACCAGTCTGCCGGTTTTCTTTACAGAATCAAGCAAGCTCTCTTTATCAAGGGGTACCAGGCTCCTTAAGTCCAACACCTCCAGAGAAACATCCTCTTCTGATAATATCTTCGCCGCTTCCAGGGCGGTGAATACGGCACTTCCATAGCTTACCACTGTGCAGTCTTTACCAGGCCTTACCACCTGTGCCTCGCCAAGTCGTATTCGATAGTCTCCCTCCGGAACCTCGCCCTGCATCCAGTAAAGCCCCATTTCTTCAATGAAGACCACCGGGTCAGGATCAAAAATGGCGCTCAAAAGAAGACCCTTGGCATCAGCAGGTGTGGAAGGGAAAACAACCTTTAATCCCGGACTGTGGGTTGCCCATGCCTCTAAATTATGTGAATGCTGGCAGCCCGCAGAAAAACTGACACCGGCCCTTACCCTTACCGTCAGAGGAAATGAAGAACTTCCTCCGCTTAAATATCGTAGCTTGGCCGCATGGTTTACTATCATGTCACTCGCTAATGTGAAAAAGGGAAAGAACATGATCTCAACAACAGGTCGAAGGCCCATGCATGATGCCCCCACAGCCAAACCTGCGATAGCCGCCTCGCTCACAGGAGTATCCTTTACCCTCACAGGGCTATATTTTGCCAGGAGCCCATGGGTGGGCATGTTGGGATCAACGTGAATGGATACGCCTACGCCCTCACCTGCTATAAAAACAGAGTCATCCATGCTCATTGCCAGATCAAGTCCATCATTCAAGGCCTGACCGAATGATATTGTCTTCACGATTGACCTCCTTCCTCCACGGCCCAAACATCCTCTAATGCCTCGTCAGGCAATGGATAAGGGCTTTGGTCTGCAAATGCCACGGCTTCAATAATGACTTTTTCCATATTCCTCTCTACCGTTTCAAATTCCGTTTTCTTCATTAAACCGTGATTTAACAACCTCTTTCCATAACGTTTAACGGGGTCTAATGCATACCATTTCTCAAGTTCCTTTTTGTCCACATAGTGTTGGTGATCATACTCCCCATGTCCCCGCATTCTATAGGTCTTGGCCTCGATAAGACCAGGCCCTCCACCATTTCTACAGCGTGTCGCAATTTGCAAGGCATAGTAGTAGACATCTTCCACATCATTTCCATCTACAAACTCCCCTGGGATTCCGTAGGCTGCTCCGCGATCAGCAATATCGCCTATGGAACAGTGCTGACCGAGGCCCTGTGCGCCTGCCCAACAGTTATTTTCGCAGACAAAAATTATTGGTAGTTTCCAGAGTGCGGCGAGGTTCATGGCCTCATGAACACTCCCTTCGGCTGCAGCCCCGTCCCCGAAAAAAACCACGGTAATATTTTTCTCATTACGGTATTGCTGTGCAAAGGCAGCCCCGACAGACATTGGAGGCCCAGCCCCGACAACTGTGCTGGTCATCAGCACATTGATCTCCGGCACAGACATGTGCAAGGTTCCGGATTTTCCCTTGTTGACACCCGTTGCCTTACCCATAATCTCCGCCATCAGGTGTTTTGGATCCGCCCCTCTGGCAAGTAAATGGCCATGGCTCCTGTGATTACTCACAACCACATCATACGTTTCCAGGGCCTCTATAACCCCAACGGCTACCGCTTCCTGCCCATTAGCCAATATTTGCATACCAGGCAGTCTCCCATCTATCCCGGAGAGCTCGACCAGCTTTTCCTCAAATTTTCTTATAAGGAGCATTTTTTCATACATCTTTATTCTTATATGTTTTTCAATGCCTTGTGCTTTCATATTCATCTATCTTTCTCCCTATGCGTTCATCATTATTAGGTGATAAGAAGTCCTTTTTTTAGAGCCAAAATATAGGCGATTTGCCCTTGTGTGTCAAAGCGAATTAAACCTTCCCGCCTTTGGCGGATTAATTTGATTAATTTTACAAAATTTAAATCTGATGGGCGTACCTAAATTAGATTTTTTTCTATTGACACCAATCTTTTTTCAGCGTACGCTATATCGTACGCTGAAAGGAGGCAGAAATGGCATCCATTACCGTTACCCAGGCACGAAAACAGCTCTATAGATTGCTCGATGAGATCCATGAGTCGCATGAACCGGTTCATATTACCGGTAAGCGTACGTCTGGGGTTCTCGTGTCAGAGGAGGATTGGCGTTCCATTATGGAAACGCTCTTTCTTCACTCCATCCCCGGTATGCGTGACAGCATCCTGGAAGGAATGAATGCTCCGATAGACAAGTGCTCAGAGGATCCGGGCTGGTGAGATGGAAAATCGTTTATACAAGGCAAGCTCGAAAAGACGCGAAAAAGATAGCTGCTTCGGGCTTGATACCTCAAACAGAGCGACTACTTGATATCCTGAAGCAAAATCCATTCGAGACATCCCCTCCCTATGAGAAGCTGATCGGCGATCTTGCGGGTGCATATTCGCGCCGGATTAATATTCAGCATCGCCTTGTCTATCAAGTTCTCGAAGACATAAAAACAGTAAAAGTCCTCCGTATGTGGACCCACTATGAATGAGTACAGTCGCGCTGTAACTCCAATAGTTGTTTATGCAACTGTAAGGTTTAATAAGGAGGCATGTAAATGGAAGGATGGACCGAAGATGAAATCAGGAACAAAGATTTGATGGCACCCTGCGGATTATACTGCGGTGTATGCGGAGTTTATATTGCAACCAGGGACGGAAATGAAAAATTTAAGGCTGTAATGGGGAGCCTCTATGGTACAAAACCCGAAGAAACAGAATGTTTAGGGTGTATGCAGCCTGATCCACCGAAAAAGCTTTATGGGTTTTGTAAGACATGTGCGATAAGGGATTGCGTAAAATCAAAAGGATACTACTCTTGCCATCAATGTGAGGAATGGCCTTGCGGCAAGATCGAAAATTTCGGCTTTGCAACCGGCGTAAGGGTAATGAAAAGAACGATTCCTGTATGGCAAGCCAAAGTAGCTGAGCACGGTGATGATAAGGGTAGTGTAGAATGGGCCCGGGCAGAATGCGAACGATATCACTGCTCTTCGTGCGGCAAACTGCTCTTCAGGGGGGCACAACGTTGTAGGGCCTGTAAAAAACCTGTAGCAGATGAATTGGATGGGTCATTGTAAACCCTAATGTTGCATAAACAACTACCTCAAACAGTGGCGCTGCAAAAAGGTGTTACCGTGACAGTAGTTATGAAAAAGTGCCTAAAGTTGAGGGATACTGTCTATTTCTGCCGATTTAATGGTCCCTTGTGATGAGAAAGTTTATTAGTAAGAGCAAAATATCGTTCTCTGAGGGCTTTCCGGAATGATATTTCAAGCCACCACATCTGGTGGTGGTGAGTTTAACAAGGAGATGAAGGAATCCATTGAATGCAGGATGAAAGGAGATGATATGTTTCAGGACAAAAAAGATGAAATGGAAATGGATGAAATGCTTGAAAGCTGGGAAACGGATCCGCATGGCATGAAGACGACATTTATTCGCTTAAAGAATAATTTGGCAAAGAAAAAAAATGCTGTTTTAAGTTTTAATTCCCGGCCCGGTATCACTTATTCATTACGGGCAACAGTGAAGGATTCAGATGTAACCGACAAACCGCTGTTTGTAATGGTAGATATTATAGATGATGACCCTGCCAACAGGTGGCTTTCCATATGTTTTTTTAGAGACATGATTACAGACAAGGATGAGTTTGGTGATTTTGTGCCCGGAGGTCTTTTAGGCGAGGATGCTCACTGCTTTGATTACGATAATCAGGATGAAATTCTATTGTCATATATCGAGCAAAGGATTGACGAAGCTCATGCTTATATGTCTAAGCAATAAAGAACCCTATCGTTGCATAAATAAAATGGCAAAGTGGGTTTATAAACAATAAATAAAGACCATTCCAACATTATTAACTGTTTTTTTGGAATACAATCCAAGTCATATCTTGAAAACAGTGAAAAACAGCCATCTTATTTACCCTCCGGGAAAGTCCCGCCATGGCGGGACAGCACCCTCGACTTTTGCAACGTTAGGGTTTACTTTGAAAAAAGGGGCTTGGATACGATTTTAGCCATGAAGATCATGTTATCAGGCCTGTAATCCCGTATAAAGGTTTTTAGTGATTTGAAAGAAGACGTTCGAGACAAACCGAGTTTAGAGCACGAAGACGTACTTCGCCTGAATTTTATCAGAAGCCCGGGGATATTTCTGTACAGGCAGCACTATCGTGCCGGGCTGCGCTCGCATATCATGGAGGTATTAAGTCCGGAGGATGTGGCAAGGGAAACGGCGGGTGTCATCATTGATGGATTGAAGCATTTTCCCAGGGCCAGGCCATTAAAGATGTTGAGGATTTTCAGAACGAGATTTAACAGCCTGCGAGACGCTGAAGAGGAGTTAAAAAGGATAAAGATTGTGGGAAAACACCTTGCACCCGATTATATCGCAAGGTCCGATGAATTTCTCGTACATTATGCACGGCACGGGAAATACGAACTTCTTCTTTGCGGTCTTCAGGAGTATGTGGAAGGTGAGGTAATTGATCCTTGGAGCCATCTGGATGAAAACCATCTGGTTTCGCTTTTGTCTTTCATGGGTTTTGCAAAAGATGAGGATTTAGAAAGGATAAGTAACCGATGGATTCGCAGAATACGGGAAAAGGCTGAACATTTCATAGATAGACTCAAACAGATGATCGCGCAATCAAATCATATCCCGGATCTTGCTGGCGTAGGCAACCTCATTCTCACCCGTTTTGGAAATATCAGGCTCGTGGACATCAACAATATTTCCAGGGTCTCGTTTAACCGGACAATCCCACTCGATGACAGGGGCTATCCTGTCTGTGACAAATCCATCGAAGCCCTTTCCCTCATGGAACAGAAGCTGCTTTGCAGGACCTTAGACAGAGGGGACCCTATCTATAACATGTTTCTCGATCCTGAAAGGATGAAAGACGTTAAGGAAGTTGAAAAAAGGTTTCACATCCTGGTTAAAGAAGACCGTGAAGGTCCTGGAGCAGGTCAGTATATTCATCGCTACTGAAACAAAACCTGAGGTTGCGGAATCGTTCCCGGAGCGCCTTGACCTGATCAATAACATTGCTATTGTTCATTACCACGTCATGGATCAGCCCTGCCAGGTCGCGGAAATCATCTTCTTCCATGCCGAAGCGGGTCATCTCCGATACACCCATCCTCAGTGCCCCTGACGCAGTAAAACTCTCTTCGTCGGTGCTTGCCTGGTAGTTGCAAATAATGTTGTTGGCTTCCAGCCGGCCGGCGATTTCCGGTCCGCGACTATAGCCCACATCCACCACCACCTGATGGGTTTCCGTAAAATCTATGGCGGGGTCACCGGCCACATTCAGCCCTGAATCGCTTAATGACCGGGCAAATGCCTTTGCGTTTGCTATGACCTTTGCCTGGTACTCTCCCTTGAAATGATTCATCTCATATGTGGCCATGAGCAGGCCAAGTAACGTTCCAGGGTGGTGATTGGAAACAGACCCGGGGAAGGCCCGGCGTTCCAGGGCCTCCCAGAGGGCGTAACGCTCTTCATGCTCCTGAAAACGGCTGCCCACCACGCCGCGCTGGGTGCCGAAGAAGGTCTTATGCGTGGACCCTGTGACAAGGTCGGCCCCTTCCGCAAACGGCTCCTGGAAGTGGGGACCGATAAGCCCCAATACATGGGCCATGTCGTACATCACCACCGCGTCTATGTCCTGGGCGTCAAGGAACCGGCGGATCTCGGCCACCGGCTCCTTGTGAAGGACCATGCTCTTGCCAAAAATGATAAGCTCCGGCCGGTACGCACTTATCAGTTCCAGGGTGGCCGGAACATCTATCTTAAAAGGGTTTTCGACTAACACCGGGAAGTTTACCACTGCAGGCCGCTCCGTGCGGGGGTCCCGGGCAACGTAGTCTTTAAGCGCGCCCATGGGCTGGGCGCTTAAGTGACCGCCCTTGCCGATATGGTTGTTCATCACCTGGCGAATTCGCCGCGGCTCGCGCTTGCGGTCGGCGCGATTGATGTAGTCCACCATGGCGCTGAAAACGGCAGTATTGGCCATCTGCCCGCTGATGAGGCGGGTCTCCACGTGGTCACACCCTAAGAACTCCCGCATCTCCTGTTCAAGCATTCGCTCCACCTGATCAATGAATTCGGTGCCCTGGTAATAGAAGATGTCCGCGTCGTAAAATGCCTTTGACTTCTTGTGCTCGGCATAACGGAAAGCAGGGTCCATCACGGAAAGCATCCGGACCATGGGTGACATGGTCATTTCCGAGGGGATCAGGTTGATACATTCCTTCTGGCGCCACAGGGTGTTCTCTAATGCCTTTTCTAAGAGTCTGCGGACCTTAACGGGTGAATCGCCGCCCGGTATTTCCTCGGCCGGCAACTGGTGATCGTAGATGATGGGCCGGGAGTAGGGAGGAGAATCGGTGCGCATGTGGAATGGCACTACCACGGCATCAACCGCCTTACCGCGGATATCTATGGTAATTTCGTCTCCATTGATAATGTCACTGTCGATATAGCCAAAGCAGATTGACCGCAACTGATGCTGATCGGTCTGGGCCGATTTTAGTCCTTCGCCTTCAACGGTCCACGTTGGAATCATTGTGCCGCTGGTGACATAGCCCATATGCTTTTCGCCCTTGAACACCCTGGCACCATCACGGGCGATTCCGCGGCCGGAAACGGCAATGGTTTTGGTCATGCGCGGCAGGTCTAGGATCAGGGAGTAGTCCCTCGCCAGTATCTTCTTTAAAGCCTCCTGCTGCTTTCTCAGGGCCGCGCGGCCTAAGAACTCGCTTTTCAAGGACGAAAAACTGACCGCGAATTTCGCCAAAGGGCAGGACATGATGGGTATTTCCTTATTATCAGGGTCTTCCCCTAACTCATTGCCGTAGAGAGGCAGGCCGGCCTCAAGGCGAAGGGTATCCCTTGCTCCAAGACCGATGGGCGTTGCTCCCCTTGCCACAATCTCATCCCACAGCCTGGGGCCGTCTTCCTGATCAGCAAAAAGTTCAAAGCACAGGGGCTCTCCGGTGTAGCCGGTACGGGCAACTTTTACCCGCGCACCGGAAATGGTGACCGTGCTTACGGCGTTTCGCATGGGTTCCGGGAGTTGTCCGGATTCAATGATCTGCTCCATCAGTTGGCGCGACATGGGACCCTGAAGCGCGAGCATGGCGATTTCTTCGGAGCGGTCCGTCAGCTCAACGTCGTCAAAATCCTTTAAAAGCAGTTGCAGGTGAGCCCAGTCCTTGTCTAAGTTGGCGGCATTTACCACCAGCAAATACTCATCCTCAATAAAGCGATAGAGATACGCGTCATCAACGGCCCCGCCGGATTCGGTGGGAATGAGGGTGTACTGGGCACCCGTCACCCTGATGTCAAGGGCTTCGGCATTATTGCTCAAGACGTGCTGGAGAAACCTGAGTGCACCGTGGCCCCTGACAATGAAGCGTCCCATATGGGAGACGTCAAAAAGCCCTGCCCCTTTGCGGGTAGCCAGATGTTCCTGGATAATGCCGATGGGGTAGAAAATAGGCATATCCCAACCGGCGAATTCCACCATCTTGGCCCCTAAGGCCACATGCCTGTCATGGAAAATAGTTTGTTGAAGTTCGCTCATGAGATTAATAATTTCCTCCTTGTCATCCCTGGAATGGATAAATCGCACGGAATTTTGTGGGCCTACGGCTCGGAGAGGCACATATCAGACGCACAATTGGAATCAATGCACTGATATCAGGCTTGAGGTCTTTCGTCAATATTAGAACCAAAATGAACTATCTCGCAGCAAGCTGCGGGGAATTAACCCTTGTCCGCCTTTGGCGGATTCAATGGAATTTGCATTCACATGTAGTTTGTGATAAAGGCAGTAAGCTTTCAGGCAAAAAAAAATCAGGTTTCGTCATTCCCGCGCACCGCAAGCGGCATCTTCGATAGGCGGGAATCCATGAGTTGTTATCCCTATTTATCAAGCTATTACATAAATACATATTAAGGAGAAATGAATATGAAAGAAATCGATGAATTGAACTTACCCGATGACATCCGCTATGCAGAAGATCATGAATGGGCAAGGCTCGAGGGAAACAAGGTAACTGTCGGGCTTGACGACTATGCCCAGGACCAGTTGGGGGACATTGTTTTCGTGGAACTTCCCAGGGTGGGGGATACCTTTAAGCAGAGTGAGGAATTCACAACCGTGGAATCGGTCAAGGCGGTTTGTGAATGCTACCTCCCTGTGGGCGGAGAGATTATCGCCGTGAACAGTGAGCTTGAAGAATCCCCTGAACTGATGAATGAAAGTCCCTATGACAAGGGATGGATGGTTGAGGTCAATCCCACCGATCCTTCTGAAATGGAAAGCCTTATGACCAATGTCCAATGTCTGGAAAAGCTGAAAGGAGCAAAGTAGATGCATTACCTGCCACATACTGCAGAAGACATTGAATCTATGCTTCAGGCCGTTGGTGTTGAGCATTTAGACGATCTGTTCTCCACGGTCCCGGAGGACTGCCGTTTACAGGAAGGTCTTGATCTGCCGGAGGCATTGACCGAGTGGGAATTAGACGAACATATGGCGGCCCTTTCCAATGAAATGGCTGTTTCCCCGGAGTACAGGGTGTTCATGGGGGCCGGCAGTTATGAGCATTTTATTCCTGCATCCGTGTCATATCTCCTGAATCGCTCCGAGTTTGTGACTTCCTATACCCCCTACCAGCCGGAAATGAGCCAGGGAACCCTTCAGGCCATTTACGAATACCAGACCCTTGTGGCCAGACTGTTAGGGATGGAAGTGGCCACCGCGTCCCACTATGACGGGGCCACGGCCCTTGCGGAATCACTGCTCATGGCCGTTCGTATAACCGGACAGAGAAAAGTCGCCGTTTCAAGCCTGATTCATCCCCTGTATCGCCGGGTGGTCAAGACCTATTTTGAGCCCACCGGTTATGAAGTCCTGGAACTGCCATATCTGAATACCGGCCTGACCGATCTTTCCGGGCTTGATGAAATGGATGGTCTTGCGGCCGTTGCGGTCCAGTCTCCTAATTTTTTCGGTTGCATTGAGGACCTTAAGGCCGTGGGGGAAAAGGCCCATGATAAAGATGCCCTTTTTGTGTCCTCCTTTACGGAAGCCCTTGCTTACGGTCTCCTGATAAACCCGGGAAGCTCAGGGGCAGATATTGTCTGCGGCGAAGGCCAGAGCCTCGGTATCCCCCGTTCCTTTGGCGGGCCGGCCCTTGGTATGCTCGCAACCGGCAAGAAGTACATGCGAAAATTACCGGGACGCCTGGTCGGCCAGACTAAGGATCTGGATGGAAAAAGGGGCTTTGTTTTGACCCTTGCCACCAGAGAGCAGCATATCCGGCGGGAAAAGGCTACCTCCAACATCTGCACCAACAACAGCCTCTGTGCATTAGCCGCTGCCATGTACATGGCCTCGGTCGGTGGCAGCGGGATACGGGAACTTGCACTGCTCAACCATGACAAGGCCGAGTACCTCAAAGCCCAACTGAAAAAGGAAGGATTTACCATACCTTTTGACAGTCCCACGTTCAATGAATTCGTGGTTGAATTCCCGCCGGGCTTTGAGGCCACATACGCACGCCTCCTGAAGAAAAATACAGTGCCGGGCCTTTCCCTGGCTCCCTACTATCCTGAACTTGCCAACCACTACCTTTTGTGCGTAACAGAGACCAGGTCTAAGGAGGATATGGATGCCCTGGTCAGGGAGGTTAGATCATGAAAGAATCTTTGGGTACAACAGGTCTGATACTAAACGAGCCTTTGCTGTGGGAAAAGGGGAAAAAGGGTAGAAGCGGCTTTTCCCTTCCCCGGCGTGACGTTGAATCCTGCCCCTTAGCCCCGGAACTTACAGGGGAAGGCCCCGACTTTCCGGATTTGAGCGAGGTTGACGTGGTGCGCCATTACACAAGGTTATCCCAGTGGAATTTCGGGGTGGATACCGGCATGTACCCGTTAGGTTCATGCACCATGAAGTACAGTCCCAAGACCAATGAAACCCAGGCAGGCAGGCCTGGATTTACAGGGGCACATCCCCTGCTTCCCGCCGGTCTGTGCCAGGGAATTCTCAGAATGATGTTTGAACTTGAGCTGTATCTTGCCGAAATCACAGGTATGGATGCCGCCACGCTTCAACCTGCAGCCGGGGCCCACGGCGAGCTTGCCGGAATGCTCCTTATTCACGGCTTTCACAGGAAAAAGGGAAATAAGCGGTCTAAGATCATTGTCCCGGATACGGCACATGGAACAAACCCGGCCAGTGTCGCGCTCTGCGGATACCGTCCCGTGCCTGTAAAATCTAATGAACAGGGGATCCTCTCCGTGGAGGCCATTTTTGATGTCATGGACGATGACACGGCCGGAATCATGATAACCAACCCCAATACATTAGGCCTTTTTGAGGAAAATAGCCGGAAAATAGCCGAAGTCATCCATGGCAGAGGGGGCCTGGTATATTGTGACGGTGCAAACATGAATGCGGTCATGGGTGTGGTTAAAATGGGCGCAATCGGGGTTGACGTGATGCATCTGAACCTCCACAAAACCTTTTCCACGCCCCATGGGGGAGGTGGACCCGGTTCGGGTCCGGTGTGCGTGAAAAAGCATCTTGAACCGTTTCTGCCTGTTCCCCGCGTGGTGGAGGAAAACGGCAGGTACGTTCTTTCTGATGATTATCCGGAATCTATCGGGAAATTACAGGCCTTTCACGGAAGTGTGGGTGTTATAATAAAGGCATACAGTTATATTCGCAGCATGGGACCGGAGAATCTGAAAAAAGCCAGTCAGCTTGCCGTGCTGAACGCAAACTACATAAAGGAAAGGTTAAAGGGGGTACTGCACCTTGCTTACGACAGACCCTGCATGCACGAATGTGTTTTCTCCGACAAACACCAGATAGACGACCATATTACAACCCTGGATATGGCCAAAAGACTTATGGATTACGGATTTCATCCACCCACCGTTTACTTCCCGCTTGTAGTGGACGGTGCCATTATGATGGAACCCACTGAGACGGAGTCCAAAGAGGAACTGGACCAGTATATTGAGGCATTAAAGGCCATTGTGAATGAGGCCAAAGATGACCCGAACCTGCTTCACGGGGCCCCGAATAAATGCAAAGTAAAACGGCTGGATGAGACCCTGGCAGCCCGGAAACCGTGTCTTGCGGGATGAGAGGTAATTGAAGATTGACGATTGAAAATTGAGAAACATGATTTATTAAGGAGAGTTTTGGAGTATTGGCGAGGCTAATCAACGAAAAACGTCCAATATTCCAAGTACCAACTTTTAAAGCACCAATATACAATATCCAAATAAGAAATAAATTCTAAATTCCAATGACCAACATCGAACATCGAACTTCCAACGTCGAATTATGGTACGCCTTTGGCGTTTCAATTTTATTAAAAAAACGGAGTGAAGCGACATCCACATTCGATGTTCGATGTTGAGCGTTCGATGTTCGACGTTCATCTTTTTATTGTTTGTTATTTGTGATTTGGTATTTGTAATTTCCAATAAGCAAACATGGAATAACCTATGGAAATCGTTATTGTCGGGCTCGGCCCGGGCGGGCTTTATGCCTCAAAAAACGCCCTTGGCTTTAACAGGAAATGCCATGTAACAATCATTGAGAAGAGGAACTTTGACCAGTTCTCACCCTGCGGCCTTCCCTATGTCATTGAGGGGACGGTCAAAGACTTCGAGGCCCTGAAGTACGATGTCCCTGAAATGTCAACTAAGCTGACCAAGCTTATTCATCATGAAGTGGTCTCAGTTGATCATGAAAAGAAGCTCGTGCAAGTAGTGGACCTTGCCACTTCGGACATGAAGGAAATCAAATATGATTCACTGATACTTGCGACCGGTGCATCCCCGATTAATCTGCCGGTTCCAGGCGCGAAAGACTTTGTGGGAAAAGGGGTCCATTTCGTATCTGATATAGAAAACACAAGGGCGCTTCTCGAAGCCGCGAAATCATCCGGCAAGAAAAGCGCTGTTATTGTTGGTGGTGGTGCAACCGGCCTGGAGGTGGCCATAGGATTAAAGGAATTAGGACTTGAAGTGGCAGTGACCAAGAGGACGCCCCACCCGTTCCCCCGTAACCTGGACCCGGCAATGGGAAAGATTATTATTGAACATCTTGAAAAACTGGGGATACGGGTACTCTTTGGTAAGGGTATAGACCGCATCAATGGTACTCATAAAGTGGAATCGGTGGAGATCGCCGGTGAAACCATTGAATGCGACGTTGTGGTCATGGCCGTGGGGATGCGCGGGAACACGAAGTTAGCTGAAATCATCGGCGCAAAGACCGAAAAAGGTCTGGTCCTGGTGAATAACCGGATGGAAACAACCGTCAAAGACGTGTACGCGGTCGGGGACCTTGTCCGGACCTATTCGCGTATAGATGGTACACCTATAACCATGCAGCTTGCCACTTCATCCTATCGCCAGGGGATGACCGCAGGGATAAACGCGGCAGGGGGAAACACCTTTTACCCCGGCGCACTCAACACGTTACTTGTGTGCGTGGGTGGTCTGGAAATTGCCTCAACAGGGTATTCCCTGGAGATGGCGGAAAGCCTGGGTTATGATACAAAGGCCGTCTCCACAAAACGCGAAATAAGACCCCATTACATGCCGGGTGCAAAAGAGATCAACCTGAGGGTGATCGTGGGTGCAAAGGACGGAAAAATATTAGGGGCGCAGGCCGTGGGTGAAGAAGGGGCCGGCTGGAGAATAAACGTGTTTGCCCTTGCCATACATGGAAATATGACCCTCTATGACCTAATGGATGCCGAGCTTTCCTACAATCCCCCGGTATCACAGATGTATGATCCCATCTCCCAGGTTGCTGAGATCGGTCTCAAAAGGCTCAGGCTTGGACCAAAGGAATGCGATAAGGTAGTTTTTCCTCAGACCTGATGCCGGGCAACGTCAAAGTCCAAGCCAAGCGAAATCTGAAAAATCCCCCTCAACCCGCCAGAGGCGGATAAATCCCCCTTTACAAAAGGGGGGTCAGGGGGGATTAGTGTTTCAATGACTTCTCATGGGTAATCTCAATTGACCACACACCAACGGAATCCGGAGACGGAGCCGCAACACAACAGGTGGCTCTTGATTGAACTTCCAGCCATGGAGTACACCCGGGCGTGGGACCTGCAGAGTAATATTGTCGCTGCCAGAAAAGGTGGGGTTCTTGACAAGGATATTGTCCTGTTACTGGAACACCCCCCTGTTTTTACACTTGGACGCAGGGGCGGGTTGAAAAATCTCACTGTGTCCGAAGATTTCCTCAATAATGCGGGCATCCCGGTAATCCATGTGGAACGGGGCGGAGACATTACATTTCACGGACCCGGGCAGATCGTTATGTATCCCATCATAGATATCAGGGTTGCAAGGTTGGGAGTGCTCGATTTTGTCGAGCACCTTGAAGAGGTCATGATCCGGACTGCCTCAGACTGGGGAATTAATGCTGAGAGAAATCCCGTAAACAGAGGCGTATGGGTCGGCAACAATAAATTAGGGAGCATCGGGATCGCAATTCGACGGGGAATTTCTTTTCATGGCATGGCATTTAATGTTAATCTCTCACTGAGACCTTTTGGCTGGATAAGGCCCTGCGGTCTTAAGGATATCGGGATGACATCCATGGAACAGGAACTCTCACGCAAGGTATCCATGGCCCAGGTACGGGAGGCCATAAAGCGTCACGTTGAAGCGGTCTTTTCTGTTGAGCTTGTTATGACTGACCTTGAGGAATTGAAGATTGATGAAATCGTAAAAAGTCGGATATCGAATTTTTGATGCTTATAACCACCTGATATTACTGATGGTCATTTTTTATTTTTGTTAATTTTGCCCACCCTCCGTAGCAGCTTCTGCGGAGGACGGGCGCCTTTTTGCGGCTATGTCAAAAACTATTTAACTGGGGCCTGCTGAAATTTGAAAAGGATCGGCGGATGTGGCTTAAAGGCCAAAAAGGAGGATATAGGGCCTGAAAATACCTATTTTTGGAATGTTAAGCTATAATATTCAATAAGTTAGCGTGTCCCGACCCCAACCAACAACCAAAGCTCCAAAAATCACTTGCATTCTTTTCAAACAATGATTACAATGTATGACAATGAAATACATCGGAGGTGTTGTATGAGCACAGCAATCTCAGTTAGGATTCCAGACAGCCTTGCTTCGGAACTTTCGTCAATCGCACAAGAGACTGAAAGACCAAAATCCTTTCACATACAAAAAGCTTTAGAGGCTTATTTGGAAGAACTTGCTGATTTACAAATCGCAGTTGATCGATTGCATGATACATCTGATCCTGTGATATCTTTGGGTGACATGAGGAAAGAGCTTGAGCTATAAGATTGCATTCAAAAAATCAGTAGGGCGTGACTTGAAAAGGATTGGCAAAGACCAAGCAGATAGAATCCTAAAAAAAATAGAAGAAGAGCTTCCTGAAAAAGCCGATACCTACCCGTCTTTAACAGTAAAATTCACTGGTCTAAAAAAATGCAGGGTCGGAGATTATCGTATAGTTTACTCCCTTATTGGTGATACCGCTCTTGTCTTAAGAATCAGGCATAGGCGAGAAGCATACAGGTCTAATGATGAATCATAAACAGCTAAAGGAAACACAACCCCGAAAACCAGCGTGGCTCAAGCGAAGTCTGCCAAAAGGGTCTGAATATGAAAGGGTCCGGGCAGTATTTGGCGGGGGCAAATTGCACAGCGTATGCCAGGAAGCCAGATGCCCCAACATCTGGGAATGCTTTTCACAGGAGACCGCGACCTTTCTTATTATGGGGGATCGTTGCACACGCGATTGTCGCTTCTGCGCAATTGCCCATGGACCATCAGACCCGCCTGATCCTGGCGAACCCGCCAAGGTAGCTGAAGCGGCAACGAGCATGGGATTGAGCTATGTGGTTATTACCTCTGTTACGCGGGATGATATTCCTGACGGCGGGGCCGGCCTTTTCGCGGAAACAATCAAAGAAATCCGCAAGAGAATGCCATATGCCCTTGTGGAGGTTTTGATACCCGATTTTCAGGGAAATACACGTGCGCTACAGACCGTGCTTAATGCGGGCCCGAATGTCTTGAACCATAATCTTGAAACCGTGCCGAGGCTTTATCCCCGGGTACGGCCGGAGGCCGTGTATAATCGCTCACTCGACCTCTTAAGGCATGCCCGGACCTATGCCCCCGCCGTTCCCACCAAGTCAGGCCTTATGTTAGGCCTGGGAGAGTCTTCCGAAGAAGTCGACATAACAATGCGGGACATTCTTGATGCGGGCTGCGGCATCCTGACACTGGGTCAATATCTCCAGCCCTCAAAGGAACACCTGTTGGTTGAGCGCTTTGTACCACCTGAAGAATTTGACAGCTGGAAGGGAAAAGCCCTTGACATGGGATTTTCCGAAGTCGCCAGTGGTCCGTTTGTGAGGAGTTCTTATCACGCAAAGGAGCTTTATCAGGCCGCACGCTGACAGGCATTGAGCCTTTGTGCAAACATCGAAACCATTGAAATGCACACTTAGGAATTACTTCAAAAATTTTGTCGCAATAGTTCAGCCGTCCATTCTTTTGACAGGATTAACAAGATGGACTAGATTGTTTTAGTCTTGTAAATCAAAACAGTTATCCTGTCTAATAAATACCTGTGTAGTTACAAACGGAGGAGAGTGAATGGCTGAGCATGTTTGTCCTTTTTGGGTGGGGTATCTCCTGCTAAGCCCCTTTCGGAGACTGCTTGAAAATCCAGATAAGATACTGGGGCAATTCGTTCGGGAGGAAATGATCGTCCTGGAACCCGGCTGCGGCATGGGTTATTTCACTTTGCCTTTGGCCCGGATGGTTGGGCCACAGGGTAGGGTTATAGCAGTGGAGGTCCAGCAAAAGATGCTATCAGCCCTTGGCCGCAGGGCCGAAAAAGCGGGCCTTTTGGACAGAATCGATCTTCGTCAGGCTACAGACGGGGGATTTGGCCTGGATGATCTTTCGGACAAAGTGGACTTTGCCGCGGCCCTTCACATGGTGCATGAGGTGCCGGATCAGTCATCTTTCTTCACCGAGGTACTAAATGTCCTGAAACCCGGAGGCAAATTGTTAGTTATCGAGCCCAAGGGCCACGTCTCCCAGGACCGGTTTGCTCAGACCGTGGCAACTGCTGAAAAGACCGGTTTTCGATCCGACTCTCTGTACGGCAAGGCGGGAGGCCGTAGGGCATTACTAAGTAAGCCCTAACTTCTATACAACGGCGTTTACCCTACTGTTGCATAAACAACATGGTTAACATTAATGGATCATCTCCAAATTGGTTGGTGATTCTGAGAGGATTCAAGGGGCCAAGGATTCAGGGATTCCAGTGAAATGCTCAAAAACTATAAAGAATTGATGGTTTGGCAAAAGTCTTAACGGCTATGGTTCGACATGTGAATTGGAGACACAACTATTATTATCCGGAGATCTGTACTATCTTAATAAGGAAAGTTTATTAGAATTTCAAACAAAGATCGGTGAGGTTGAAAGGATGCTTAAGGCCTTGACCCCTTGACTCCTCGAATCCCGGACCCCTTTCTCCCAACTAATTGGGAGAAGAACCATATTATTAAACCCTAACGTTGCCAGACCAAAAGAATCTGATCGTAAGGGAATGCCCGAGAATGGGGTGACAATGTGACTAAATGAGCAGATGTCACGGGCAGGGGCAGAACATGATTCAAATCACACCTAATATAGCGATTGGCGAAAACGAAATAAAGGAGGACTTCATCCGTGCCTCCGGGCCGGGCGGGCAGAATGTAAACAAGGTATCAACGGCCGTGCAGCTCCGTTTCAATGTAGCCAAATCATCTTCTCTGCCTGATGACGTTCGCGAGCGGTTAATCGGGCTGGCCGGCAAACGGATTACTGAAGACGGCATACTGATAATTAGCGCCCGGCGTTTTCGTACCCAGGAAAAAAACCGTCAGGATGCAATGGCTCGTCTGGCCGAACTGATACGCAGGGCAGACAAAAAGCCCAAAGTGCGACGCAAGACAAGGCCGACATTAGCATCAAAACAGCGCAGATTGGAGATAAAACATCGCAGGGGCCGGGTAAAACGTACGCGGCGATTTATTGAAAGCACAAGGGATTAAAGTAAAGAAATTTGGAGCACGTGAAAAAAATGAACCGGATGTATCGAAGCCCAACTTTTAGGCCAATGGCAAATCGGAAAGAATCGTTAAACTGTATAGACAAAAAAATCGGCCTGTTGAGGGCCAATCAGAAAAGGAGGATGTTATGAATAGGCTGATAAAAATTTTATTTGTCTTCTGTTTATTAGTTTTACCATTTTTTTTCGGAACCCTCAGTCATGCAAGACCGCCAAGACCAGGGGTTAATTTCGGCTGGGTAGCGGCCCATATCTCCAGCAACGGCATTCACATACCCGGCCACTGGAAACATACGGGTTCGCCCGTAAAAGGAAAGACCTGGGTCTTAGGGCACTATAATGCCAGCGGAAAGTGGGTCCCGGGGCATTGGAAATATCTGAGGGCTCCCCGCAAACCGGGCAAGGCATGGGTTCCCGGTCATCGTGGACCAAGGGGGCGCTGGATAGCCGGCCATTGGCGATAGATTTATGCAAACGACTCAGGTTTAAAGTTCCGTAATAGTTTAGCTCTTTGAAAACAGTACCGGGACATGGGGATCTCATTTGAGTTTAACCTTTTTTTGTAGCGCAGAGCTTTAGTCCCGCTTTAGCGGGACCATTTTGATGCAGGGCAAAAGCCCGGCGCTACGCTACCTGCCTGCCGGCAGGCAGGTAAGAGAGAATGCACACAGACAAGTTTTAATGGTTGGTAGCTGAACAATGGAGGTAATACATGGATCTTGAAATTATTCAGAAAATGAATGCACCTGAACTCCGAAAGTATATTGAATTTCTCCTCTGGCATTACAGGGTAATGGACGCCTTCTGGTTTCTTAATGTGGCCGAGCAGTTTGACCAGCCAACGGCAGAGCGGATCAATGAAAAGGTTTGGGGTCGCGTGCCTGCTATGGCCGCAAAAGACCTGATATCCCGTTTCAACATCCAGGAAAAGGGTCTCAAAGGATTTGTGAAGGCACTCAAGTTTTGGCCATGGACTATCCTTGTGGGGTATGAGATTGAAGAATCCGACCAGGAGGTCATCATCTCCGTACCGTCCTGCCCCACACAGGAGGCCAGGCTGAGGCGAGGATTAGGTGAATTTGTGTGTAAGGAAATGCACAGGGGGGAATTTGCAAGCTTTACCCGGAAGATTGATCCCCGAATAGGAATCGAATGCCTTTTCGCGCCGCCTGATCCCCATCCGGAAGATCTGTTCTGCAAGTGGCGTTTCTATCTTGAAGACAGCAAGGCATCTTAGCGGATAGCCTCTCACAAGTAACAGCTGGAGAGGCCCCCATTATTTCCTTTGCAGCATCTCCCTGGGAACTTCTGCCTTTTCAGGCCATCCATCGGGAACGAGCTGACCGGGCTTTTCGCCGAATTTCTTCTTGTCGGAGTGTAACTTGGGCCTTTTGAATCCTTCCCTTGGCTCCTTTGGAATCCTGCCGTTGAGGATGGCCTCCGAACGCAGTCTTCTCCCGACGGTCTTTTCCATCAGTGTGCCAAGTTCAAAAATCCTTTCGATATTGATTCCACTGATATCAATGCCCATCTCATCCATCATGACACACATATCCTCAAAGGTGACCAGGCCAACGACATTAGGATCTTTGTAATAATACGCTCCTGTCCCGGCCACTGGTGTCCTGTCAAGGAAATTTGTCGGCTGCCCCCCCATACCTCCTAAGGTCCCCTCAAAGATCTCAATACCTGCCTGAAGGGCGGCAAAGACATTTGCCAGTCCCCAGCCTCTGGTCACATGAAAATGGGCCACATGCAAATCCGGATTGGGAATCTCATCCAATAGCATGGAATAGTAACGGTAAACCTGATCAGGCGGGGCCGAGCCGTCATGGTCGGCATGCTCGATATCGTCCGCTCCGATACTCAGAAATCGCTTTGTGAATTCTATGGCATCCTCTAATCTTGTCGGCCCCGATATTGGGCTGCCCCAGATGGTGCTCACTGTTCCGTTCATCTTGATACCGGCGTCTTTGCATTTCTTGATACACCTTTCCGCCTCGGCCCAGTAAGCCGGCAGGGTTGTGCCGCTGTTGGCAAAGTGATGCTCCTCATCCGTTGAGACCATCATCAAGACCCGATCCGGGCCGCATCCCTGTTCCTTGAGCCTGATTGCCCGGTCAACACCGGGTTCTCTGATCGTTACAGCGGTCCATTCAATATCTTTCGGGTCAATGCCCTTTTTGACCAACCTTTTTTCAAATATATCGCTCCTGATTCCTTTCAGCACCTCTTCAGCGTCCTTGAACTGGGGCATGATTCTCGGGTTTCCCAGGTTTGCCACCTCAATCCTTCTTACACCAGCAAAGGCCAATTCCTGAAGATAATATATCTTGGCCTCAGTGGGAATCCATGCCTCTTCATGCTGAAACCCGTCCCTGACGGTAATATCGGCTAATCTGACCTTCTTCGGCATCCTCGGGTTGACCTTGAAAATATCATATTCACTCATCTTTCCCTCCTTCTCAGAAATTTAAATTTCTAACTGCTAAATAAATTCAAAATTTAATATCAACCAGATATGATAGCCGTCATACCCGCGAAGGCGGGTATCCAGAAACCCGAATCATCTTGGAAAACAACTGGATTCCCGACATAGTTTATCCCGCACTTGATGCGGGGCGGGAATGACGAAAGCAATAGGTTATTCATTTTCCGCCTTATTCAAGCGCTTTTATGGTTTATCCCCGCCCGCATCGCCTTTTCATTAAAAAATATGGATCCTATGACTTTGCGCTTAGCCCTTTATTGATCTTGGCAGCAGCATCTGATGATGGGGACAAATACTGGTCGGGTTCTGGTAACAGCTTCCCACAAAGCCAATAAAATAATCCCTTAGCCGCGTTGTGGGGGTGACCTCATCCACCAGGCCGGCCTTTGCGCAGTATACAGGTCTTGACTGGTCGTAATATTGTTGTGCAAGGGCGTTCATCTTATCAATTACCGGTTCAAGAGGGTGGTCAGCATCCTGTTCCTTTACCAACCGTCTTGAAAAAGCGGCGGCAGCTGCCGTTTCCCCGTGCATAACATAAATTTCAGTTGTCGGCACCCCCAGGGTAAAGGCATTATTCCGGGTTGCCTGGGGCCCTCCCATGATGTAATGTGCCGCAGCCGTCCCCTTTCTCAAGACAACACACATCATCGGAATGTGTGAGCTCTCAATAGAGTAGATAAGTGACTGCCCGAGCCCTAAAAGTTCCGCCTGTTCCGCAATATCCCCCACATCAATACCGCTTGTATCCTGGAACCAGATCATGGGCACCTTGTCCCTGCCGCAGAACATGACCAGTTCATTCATCTTAATCAGACCTTCCCTGTAAAGCTTGCCTCCTATGCCCGGGTACTGGCCCTCTGCATATTGGGGATACCCCTTGCCAAGGAATCCCTGGCGATTGGCAATCACCCCGACTAAAAAACCGTCTATCTTTGCAAGGCCACAGTACACTTCAGGACCATAGTCCGGTCTGTATTCCATGTGTTCGCTTCCATCAAAAAGCCTTGCCAGGACCTGTTCAATGCTATAGGTCCTTTTTTGATTAAAGGGAACAATAAGGTTAAGATCCTCTGCCGGATAAACCGGATCAGCCGGTTCTGCAACCCTGAAGGTTGAAGGATCATATAGCGGCATACCTGCCATACATTTTTTCACGGCCTCAAGGACCCCTTCCTCAGTGTCAAACACCTCTCTCATAAAACCGGTCTTATCATGGTGAATCTTGACGCCGCCTGGCGGGACCTGCTTAAACTGTCTTGTTGCATCAATGAGGGTCTGCGCACCTTCGACGTCAAAATGCCCCTTAGGAGACATCCCGCTGACAATCCCGCCGCCGCCCACAGCCATATTCGATTTTTCGTGGGCAAATATGATAGCGGGGCTGATAGCATGATATCCGCCTCCGGCCGGATTGGTCCCAAACATGCCCACGATCACGGGTATCCCCTTTTCGATCAGTTCGGAATGCCTGAAAAAGGTCCTTCCGCCGGACCTCCTGCCCGCGTATACCTTTTCCTGTTCGGTCAACTTGACACCGCTGCAGTTGAGTACCCAGACAAGTGGAATGCGCAGTTGCTCGGCAATATCCTGGGCCCTGAACACATGTTCACGCTGGCCCGCAATCCAGGCCCCTGCAAGGACCTTGTTATCAGAAGCAATGATCAGGGCATACCTGCCAGATATCTTGCCTAATCCGGTCACAACGCCGGTGGACCCTTCCTGGTTGAACTCAGGATCGTAGAGGCTGTTAAGCGGCAGGAATGTGCCGGGATCAACTAATAAATCGATCCTTTCCCAGGCCGTTTTCTCCCCCCTTTTGTGAACCTTCTCGGCAGGGATGCCGGCCAGCTTTCTTTTCTCTATAGCTTCTGCGACCTCTTCTTCAACCCTGGTTACCTCAAGGGCATTCGGCTTTTCCCGTTCTCTTTCATTTTCCCTCAGTTCCTTCCCTATAGGACTCATTTTCCGGAAATACTGTCTCATTTCATTAAGCCTCCCTATAGTCTGCAACACGCTGTTCGAGCGTCGCGATTAGACCGGCACGGAATCTGGGATTCCTGTAAAGCCTTGAGTCTGCCTGTGCCTCGTTTTTTACAAATGTATTTTCATCAAATCTTGATGGATTATAATCCTTAAGAAGGTTGTTTAAGGCATCTATGGATTGCGGTGCCAGGGGTCTTCCAATCCTAACCATTTCCTCTTTCACTTCTCTTAAGGGTTTTCCCCAGAGATGTGAATAATTTTCCGGGTCATTTCTCTTATCAACCTCAAGAGAGATCTCCTCTTTGGTCGCCAAGGTCAGCCTTTCTTTTTCACTAATTTTAGGGATTTCTTCTGCCGGGCAGGTGGCCAGGCCCAGACCTTTCGGAAGCAGGAGGAATCCTGTATCGTCGTTGTGGGTCTCAAGGGCCCCAAGATACGCCGCCTTATCCGCCCCTGGATCACCGGTCTTTTGCCGTTTTGGAAACGAAAAGGGTGTATCTACAACGATATTATAGATTCCCATTCCTCTTAGTTGATCGGCCTTCACGTCTTTTGATGTTTTGGCCATATACTCCGCATTGGTCGGACCGGCCTTAACCACTGTCCTTGCTACTCCCGACCAGCCCGGAATAAGACCGATCATGGCCTCGCTGAAACACATGCCGCTTCTGGAATCGCCGACCAGGTAATCGGCCATCAGGGGAATCTCTGCCGAGCCACCAAACCTGGTTCCACCCCCACAAACAGCAACGACCCTTAAATACCCGGCAATCTTTCTGACACTTCCGTGGAGAGTTATACCCTTCTTTATTCGATTATCCGCCCAGTCAAATAGCCGGGCTATCTCTTCTGCCGGGGCGCCGGCCTTCTCTTTCTCCTTTTTTATTTCAAGGGTCGTATCCAGTCTATTGAGACTTTCCTTAAGATCACCACCTGCATGCACCGGATCATTCGCGCCATAAATGATAAGGAATTCAAGGTCATCCCTTTTCTCAAAAACCTTGTCCAGCCCTTCCAGATAGGCATCCAGCCACTGGTTTCCGACCTGATGTACCGGCGGGTTATAGTAGCAGAGGACAGCGCCGGGCTTCCCTTGATAAACCACCCGGTCAATAGTAAGATATGCCTTGCCCTCCGACCATTCATAGATGGGTCCGAGATTCTCGTATTCCGCGATCTTATCCGATCTGACCAGCCTTATTGGCCCTTCCATATAATCCCTCCCCTTGCTTGGAATTAATTGTTAACGGGGTTACATATACGAAAATAATTTCTATATCAAGTAATATAAGATAGTCTAAAGTAATTCTTTTTCAAGTGATTCCTTTTTTTATTGAGCTAGACTCGTTGCAGCCAATCGCATTCCAATTTCTCTAAACCACTGGAGTGCAATATGTACGGCACAACCCTAAAACAGCTTGACAAAATTATGCTAATATGTATAATACCAGTTAGTATAATTCCGTATAGTATAATACAGGAGAATAAAGTATATGACCACGAACCCTTTTAAATATGGAACTGTCGTTACCGGCAAAGATTTTTGCGGTCGGTATGAACTGCTTGGAGGAATAGTTAAGCATATCGAGTCGGCCCAGAATATTGCAATCATCGGCGAGAGACGGATCGGGAAGACGTCCCTCGTTCGAGAAGCGGCCAGAAAGACGAAGGGCCTCCGTACTCTGTACGTAGATTTCTTTGGCGTCAAGTCCATCGATGCTATGTGCAAACGGATTATCCATGGAATTACTCTGATGGAAAAAAAAGAAACGTGGATAACGAAAATCATAAAAGCCATTCCCTATATCAGGCCAAAACTGTCGGTTGACCCCCTTACGGGTGCGATTTCTCTAACCTTCGACGCATCCACTGAGTTGAGAGAAGAATCAATCCCCGGAATCCTCTCGCTCATAGAAAAGCTTGCTAACGAGAAACCGCTCGTCGCCGTATTTGACGAATTCCAAGCTATTCTCGATATCAATGATTCCCACGAAGCCCTTGGACTTTTGCGTAGCACCATTCAATTCCAGAGTGATGTGCCGTACATTTTTGCAGGAAGCATCCGGCACAAAATGGACTGGGTATTCTCCTCTCCTGACTCGCCGTTTTTCAAGTCGGCAATACTCATAAACATCGATTCCCTGCCCTATTTCGAATACTCAAAGTTCCTTATGGGGAAATTTAGGACGGGAAAACGGACGATCCGTGATGAGTTCATGCAGAAGATCTTCGAGATGGCCGACAACGTAACCGGTGATATCCAGCAGTTCTGCGAGGCGCTGTGGGAAGTTACCCCGGAAGGGGCGGAAATTAAGGATACAAACATAGCAGACGCGCTGACTCTGATATTTGCCAGGGAGAGAAACGCATACGAGAATTACCTTAGCCTGCTTACTGATCTGCAGCAGAAATGCCTGATGGCCATTACAAGTGAAGGTGGGAAAAATGTGCTATCCGCACGTATAGCAAAAGCTTCAGGTGCCGCAAATCCGTCCTCGGTAAGGAAGGCAGTGAGCAGAATGATATCTCTGAATATCCTGTTTGAGAAGGGTAAGGAGGTCCAGTTTGCCAACCCGTTTTTCCGTGCATGGCTGGTTCGGAGAGGGGGATAGTAAGATAGGCAGAGAAAAGATAATAAACAAAATCGATGTCTTCACTTAGTTGTTAACCTTATATGTTGTATCACCCTTCTCAAAGAAGCCGATGATTTGGTTGGCAGCAGCTACGCCGGCGTTGAAGTTGGCTTCTGCGGTCTGGGCCCCCATCTTTTTCGGGGTGAAAAAACAACGATTACCATCACAGACAAGAATGCCTTCCTGATTCGTTGGGGCGATATCGGAGATGTACCTGATATCGGGCCGTTCCGCGTAGATTCTGAGAAGGTCATCTTCGTCAATGACCTCGGCCCGGGCAGTATTGACCAGGACCCCGCCTTGCTTCATTTTATACAACAGATCGTAATTGATGGACCGGACTGTCTCCGGTGTAGCTGGAATATGGATAGAGATACAATCACTTTCAGCGTACAACTTTTCGGGTGAGTCGACCGGTTCGGCCCCGGATCCTCGTATCTTCTCCGGCGGGATTAAAGGGTCATAAGCAAGTATCCTCATTTTAAACCCCAGGGAGGCAATCTCGGCCACCCTTCTGCCCACGTTTCCGAATCCCTGCAGCCCCAGTGTCTTTCCCCTGAGCTCGGTCCCTGGCTTACCGCTGAACTTGCCCCGGACCATCATAATCATCATACCGATTACCAGTTCCGCCACGGCGTTGGAGTTCTGGCCCGGGGTGTTCATTACCACGATCTCTCGTTTTTTCGCTTCCTGGCAATCGATATTGTCGTAGCCTGCTCCGGCCCGGACAACAAGCTCCAACTCAGAAGCAGCATCCATCACATCCGGGGTCACTTTATCACTGCGCACGATCAGGGCATTGGACTCCTTGACAGCCTCTAACAGTTCGGACTTATCCGAGTATTTTTCAAGGACCTTTACTTCGTAAGCAGCCTTTTCAAGGATACTTACAACCTTTTCCCGTGCTTCCGGAGTAAAAGGCTTTTCAGTAGCAATCAAAACTTTTTTTGACATAATGCACCTCCAGGATACTAAAGAATCTGCAAATAGTCTGCTTACAACACTTGCCCATTTTACATCACTAAATTAAAAATTCCAACTGAAAAGGTAATAGTTTAGCCCTTTGAAAACAGGACCGGGACATGGGGATCTCTTTTTAAAAGCCGCATCATAACTTCCCTAAAGCGGGATATTGCCGTGCCTTCTGTCAGGAATTGATTCCTTCTTATCTTTTAGCATCATCAGGGCCTTGATCAATCTTGGCCGGGTTTTTTCCGGAAAGATAATATGGTCCGTATAACCTAATTCCGCGGACTTGAATGGACTGGCAAAGTTATTCCTGTACTCTTCAACCAGCCTCTCTTTGGTTGCATCCGGATCGTCAGCTTCGGCTAATTCTTTTTTGAAGATAATATTGGCTGCCCCTTCAGGCCCCATTACCGCGATCTCGGCCGTGGGATAGGCATAGTTGATATCCGCTCCCAAGTGTTTTGCGGACATGGCGATATAGGCTCCGCCATATGCCTTACGGGTTACCACGGTAAGCTTCGGGACCGTGGCCTCGGAATACGCAAAAATAATCTTCGCACCGTGTTTGATGATACCATCATACTCCTGCTGAACCCCAGGCAGATATCCGGGAACGTCCACAAACGTGATCAGAGGAACATTAAAGGCATCGCACAGCCGCACAAATCTGGCACACTTTACGGAGGCCCTGGTATCAAGGCAGCCGGCTAAGAACCTGGGCTGGTTGGCGATAATACCCACGGAAAGACCGTTCAGCCGGCCAAAGCCCACAACCATGTTTTTTGCAAAGTGCTTATGGACCTCTAAAAACAGGTTGTTGTCCAGTACCGTTCGAATGATCTCCGTCATGTCATAGGGCAGCCTGGGATTGGTGGGCACAACTTTGTTCAGAGATTTATCTGTCCGGCCAGGGTCATCCGTGCATTCAACAGAAGGCGTCGTTTCTCTGTAATTTTGAGGAAGATATGAAAGAATTTCCTTGACCCTGTCAAGGGCGGCCTGGTCTGAGTCCTCTGCAAAGTGCGCTACCCCGCTTTTGGTATTATGGGCCATGGCACCCCCGAGATCCTCCGCGGTCACCTCCTCGGAGGTAACCGCTTTAATGACCTGGGGGCCGGTGATAAACATGTTGCTCGTCTTTTTGACCATAATGGTTACATCAGTGAGCGCCGGAGAATAGACAGCGCCCCCGGCACAGGGGCCCATAATAACCGATATCTGGGGAATAACCCCGGAACTCCATACATTTCTCTTAAATATATCCCCATAGCCTGCGAGGCTCATGACACCTTCCTGGATCCTGGCCCCTCCGGAGTCATTCAACCCGATCATGGGAGCACCATTTTTCAGGGCAAGGTCCATGACCTTGCACACCTTCTGGCCGAATGCGCCGCTCAGGGAACCGCCGAATACCGTGAAGTCCTGTGCAAACAGAAAAACCTTTCTTCCGTTTACGGTCCCGTAACCGGTCACAACCCCGTCACCCGGTATCTTTTTTTTCTCCATGCCAAAATCCTGGCACCGGTGGACAACAAACTTGTCCACTTCCTGAAAACTGCCCTCATCAAGGAGATAATCAATCCTTTCCCTTGCGGTCATCTTGCCCTTGTCATGCTGCTGGTCGATACGCTTCTGACCGCCGCCTATCTCCGCCTCAAGGTTTCTACTTTCCAGTTCCTTTATCTTGTCCTCAATGTCCATAAAATATCTCCGGGTGCTATTAAAAAGGTAAGTAATAGTCCACAGGGCTCAGCCTCCGGCCTGTAGGGGGCCAGGGAACAGGGAAAGGCATTTTCTCCATGAATCCTGTGGGTTTTACAGTTGATGATATTTGAAAAGAATGATCTAAATATACACCTTCAGTGCGGTCATATAATATTTTAGGTGCCATTATTGTCAAGAACAATCAATAATTCTTGTTCAGGGCCGCTCTTTCATAAAAATTGATGTCTTGACACAACCAGCTAAATTATTTAGCCTTTGATACATTGACGGTCCCGCAAAAAGTCAGAAAAGCGACTTTTTTACAAGAGTGTTTTGTATTTGGTTTTTAGTGTTTGGTGATCTAACATGCCGGTATAACGGCATATATTTCAAATAAAATACTAAACGACAAACACTTGATGAATTCGAATTTTTACGCAATAGTATTGATGTTATGGGAATAAAGCGAACCATACTGATCTTCCCGGGCCAGGGCTCACAGTATGTGGGTATGGGAAAAGAATTATATGACAGGTTTAAACTTGTCAGGGATATATACGATGAGGCCACTCAGCTGCTTGGCTATGATATTTCTGAACTATGTTTTAAAAGGCATACGCTTGGAAAGTTCATGCACAAGGAAGATCTGAACAAAACGATTTATACACAGCCCGCCGTACTGACCATGAGTTATGCCTGCTACAGAGTGCTTGATGAAACATGTAAGGAATGCAACGTCGATTTAAATGCCTCTTTACTGGCAGGACACAGTTTAGGTGAATATACGGCATTATTAGTTTCGGAGGCAATGGATTTTAAAACCACTCTTGGCCTTGTACAAAAAAGGGCAACCTTCATGACAGAATGGGGCAAGGCCTATCCTGGCGCGGGCTTAATGGCCATCGTGGATAGAGGAAGAGAGCTGGACTACGACAGAATATGTGCCCTGTGCAAGGATATTGGTGTTTTTATCACGTTGAACAACACAAAAAGCCAGATTGTAGTTGGTGGATCAAAAAAGAGATTGGCAGAAATGGCCAAAGAGCTGAAAAAAGAAGGCAAGCGCCCTACGATGTTGAAGGTGGAAGGACCGTTTCATACGCCTATCATGAAACCTGCTGCTGATAAATTCAAAAAGGAATTAGATAAAAGCGAAATTCATATTGCTACAAAACCGATCATGGCAAACGTGACAAAAGAGGCAATCGTAGACCCCAATCACATAAGACAAGAACTCTATGAACAGATCTTTAATATCGTTAACTGGCGGGGAACGATTGAGAGAATCATCCTCAACAGGGAAAACCTTTTTATTGAAATAGGACCAAAAATGGTCTTAAGTAACATGATCAATGATATTGACCCGTCTATACAGAGGCTTAATGTGGAAGACGTGGAATCTCTTGAAAAAACAGTAAAAGAGCTCACGAAACGAACCGGCAGTTAATTTAACTAAAGGAGAGCGCTTCAAACTCCTTTTTTTCAAAGGCCTTTATCTGATCTCTCAGAAGGGCCGCATCTTCAAACTCCAGCCTTGCCGCCGCTTTCTTCATCTTTCCGGTCAGGTCCCTGATCATTTCATCAAGGCGCTCAGGTGTGAGGTACTCCGCTTCCTCTTCCGCCACAGCAGGAACAGTCACATAGTCTGCCTCATATGCGGACCCCAGGATGTCATCAATGTTTTTTTGAATGGATTCCGGCGTAATATTATTAAGTTTATTATATTCAAGCTGGATCATGCGCCTTCTATCGCTCTCATCAATAGCCCTTGTCATAGAGCCGGTTATTTCATCCGCGTAAAAAAGCACCATACCGTTGATATTTCTGGCCGCCCTCCCGCAGGTCTGGATAAGAGAACGTTCTGACCGGAGGAAGCCCTCCTTATCCGCATCAAGTATAGCAACTAATGACACCTCAGGGAGATCCAGACCTTCTCTTAAAAGGTTTATTCCCACCAGCACATCGAAAACCCCTAATCGAAGGTCTCTTATAATCTCCATTCTCTCAATTGTCTTTATATCGGAATGCATATACCTGACATTCACTCCCAGGTCGGAGTAATACTCCGTAAGATCCTCGGCCATCCTCTTTGTCAGGGTAGTAACAAGGACCCGTTCGTTTGCGTCCACCCTTTTCCTGATCCAGCCAAGGAGGTCATCTACCTGGTTGGTGGCCGTACGGACCTCGATCTCCGGGTCGATCAACCCTGTAGGCCGGATAACCTGTTCTATTATCACAGGAGACTTTTCAAGTTCATACGGGCCGGGAGTGGCTGAGACATGGATTACCTGTTTTACTCTTGATTCAAACTCTTCAAATCTCAGGGGCCTGTTATCCAGGGCCGAGGGAAGCCGAAACCCGTAACGCACAAGGGTCTCTTTCCTGGACCTGTCCCCACGGTACATTCCATGTAATTGCGGGATGGTAATATGGCTTTCATCAATAATAACCAGGAGGTCCTTTGGGAAGTAATCAAGGAGCGTTGGTGGGGGGTCGCCTGGCGTCCTTCCTGTAAGATGCCTGGAATAGTTTTCTATGCCATGACAGTATCCCATCTCAAGCATCATCTCAAGATCAAAAAGTGTGCGCTCCTCAATTCGCTGTGTTTCTATGAGCATGTCCTGCGAACGGAAATACCGGATCTGTTGTTCAAGTTCCTCCCTGATTTGCCGGATTGCCCTTTCTCTGATATCTACCGTAGTTACGTAATGGGTGGCCGGATATACTGCAATACGATTCAAAGATTTAACGGCCTTGCCGGTTAAAGGATCAATCTCGGAAATTGATTCCACCTCATCACCGAAAAAACTGATACGAATGGCCCTGTCCTCTGCGTGAACCGGATAGATATCCAGGACATCGCCCCGCACACGAAAACGTCCCCTGTAAAAATCAATATCCCCCCGTTCGTATTGCATCTCTACTAACTTTTTGGCAGCATCCTCCATTGAAAGGATGCTCTCCTTTTCAACATACAGCAGCATATTGTAATATGCCTCGGGAGAACCCAACCCGTATATACACGAAACACTGGCCACGATGATCACATCATCCCTGTCAAGCAGCGACCGGGTAGCGGAATGCCTCATCTTGTCAATCTGATCATTTATGCTGGAGTCCTTCTGAATATAAGTATCTGTCTGCGGGATGTAGGCTTCAGGCTGGTAGTAGTCGTAATAGCTGACAAAATACTCCACCGCGTTTTCGGGAAAAAAATTTTTCAATTCACCATAAAGCTGTGCGGCCAAGGTCTTATTGGGCGCCAGGACAAGGGCAGATTTTTGTACCCTGTTGATGACATTTGCCACTGTAAAGGTCTTGCCGGAGCCGGTTACACCTAACAAGACCTGGTGGACGAGTCCTTTCTCAATGCCATTTGAAAGCTCATCAATGGCTTCAGGCTGGTCCCCACAGGGCGTAAGGCCTGTAACCAGTTTAAACATCAAGTCTCCAGGTAGTACCCTTTTGGCCGTCTTCCAGGACGACACCCATCACTTTCAGCCGGTCGCGAATCTTATCTGCCTTTTCCCAGTCTTTTGCGGTCCTGGCTGCCTCCCTGTCCCGGATCATCTTTTCGATCTCAGAGGGATTCACTTGATCCTCAAAGTCCGCCAGTTTCGAAAAAAATTCATCCGGCCTCTCATGCAGGATGCCAAGGACACGGCCGGAGAGGAATAATTGACGCCGGTCGTTCTTCAGCCTGCGGCGGGTTGCATCATCAGGGGACTCCTTGCCTGAATCCAGCAGCCTGTTCATCTGCCTGACCTTGTCAAAAACCAGGCCAATGGCTCCGGCCGTATTAAGATCATCATCCATCATACCAATAAAGTGCTTCAGAAAGGAATCGTCCATATTTTCCGTTAAAAAAGACACAGGGATCTCCCCTGCCTTTTCCGGATCCGGACCAATCACTTCTTCAAGCCTCTGAATGGTCCTGTAAATACGTACAAGGCCGGACTGCATACTCAGAACAGCGGCTTTCGAGAGATCGAGTGGACTCCTGTAGTGCTTGGAAAGGAGAAAAAGGCGCAGGACTTCCGGATGATATATTTCCAGGGCGTTTCGTATTGTCAAAAAATTCCCTAAGGATTTTGACATTTTTTCCGACTCGACAGTCACAAAACCGTTATGGACCCAGTAACGGGCAAAATCGCCGTCATTGGCCCCAATGGACTGTGCCCTTTCATTCTCATGGTGCGGGAAAAGCAGGTCCTTTCCACCACCATGAATATCAAAAGTTGCGCCTAAATAATGATTGCTCATGACAGAGCATTCTATGTGCCAGCCGGGCCTGCCGGCACCCCAGGGGCTCGGCCATTGCGGTTCATCCGGTTTTGCCCCTTTCCACAACGCAAAATCCATGGGATGCCTTTTGTTAGCGTCCACTTCAATCCTGCTGCCCGCCTGCATATCCTCTAACTTCCTTCCCGAAAGCCTGCCGTATTCCTCAAAGCTTTCCACAGAGAAATACACGTCGCTATCGGCAGCATAAGCATGGCCCCTGTCCATCAGAGCGGAAATCATCTCTATCATTCCGTCAATATGCTCTGTGGCCTTAGGTTCCACATCAGCACTCAGGACATAAAGCCGGTCCATGTCCTCGTAAAAAGCATCAATAAATTCCTGGGCCACATCACCGGTTTCCCTGCCGAGTTTGTTCGCCCTTTCAATAATCTTGTCATCCACGTCCGTAAAATTGCGCACATAGGTAACATCAAAGCCCTTTGCCCTCAGATACCTTGTCAGGACATCAAATACAATGGCTGACCTGGCGTGACCGACGTGGCATAAATCATAGACAGTCACACCGCAAACGTAGATCCCGACCTTGCCTTCCTGCAAAGGTTTAAATGTTTCTTTTTTCCGTATTGCAGTATTGTACAGTCTAAGCGTCATGCAAACTTCTCCTTATTGATACATAAGCCCTATCGCCCTTAAGTCCTTCCCGGAAAAAAAGAGCGATTGTTATCTAATCAGATAGGTGAAATGGATATTAGTATGCGTCGCCACGGGGAATTATCGCGAAAACAGAAAATTATTCTCTACCCTTTGTCCACGGTAAAAAGAATTCTCCATTTACCTACTCTGAGGCGGTGATTTCCCTGGAGTCCTCCCGTCAAGGCCCTAACCTTCGGGGGCAGCAAAAGGTCACAAGTGAGAAAGTCTCTTTTATATTCCGGGATGGGGACTTTTGCAATCGACATAGTTTCATCTCCATATCCCCCTATAAGCTATGCTATTGAGTGCTTGCTGTCAAAGGAGAAATCGGCTTGAAAATAAGGGTAACAAGATGGCGCTTAGTCCTTAACTAATTCGGTTAACAATCCAAATTTATGGATGGTAACAGATCGTCCCTGCCGGGATTAGCACACCTTGACGCTCCAGCTATTTTGCATAACTTCATAATCATGGTGGAGGCGAAGAGTTTGTTTTGTTATTGGGCCGTGCGGTAATCAGGGATGTCTCTATCTGAAATAGCCAGATATCTTGGGATGAGTTCTGCTGGAGTTGGTTACGCAATACGTCAAAGGGAGATCATCGCCGGAGGATGGTAATCGGCTGGTCGAATAAATTAATTGATTATTTTTTTAATTCCCAATCTGCTTTCTGTGGAGTTTCCAATAGTCCCCTCTCCCGAGAGAGAGGGGTATGGCGAGGGGACAAAATTAGTATATCTTCCCTTTTCATACACCGACCGCTTGCGACGTACTAGTTAATTACTTAAGGACGCGTCCTACGGAGGGGTCTAAATGCAGATATTGAAAATTTTCCTAATAGAGCCCCTTTTCACCATTTTAAACATCCATAGACCTAAATAGCATAAAACGAGGGAAGTTAAAAACCATCCAAAGGCACCCAGGGTATCTCCCGATACCCCCAAGGCGAAAGGTAGTTTAACTACATAGCCTTTCCCGTATTGAGCTATTAAATTTTCCGTATTAAACTGACAAGTTACCCAGTGGAGCATCAAGAGAATCGGTACACCTTTTGTCAGCCCGTTCCAGCATGTCGATTCAATGTACATCTTAACATAAATTTCATCAAGATAGCTCTGGTCCACAGCCTTGGCGTTGATTTTTTTTTGATTTTCATTATCAGAGGCTTGCATAGCGGCTTTCCGTACGCTCATCCAGTGTTGAAAGTCTGAGCGGAGTTTTTTTAGACGCTCTGGTTCTGTACGTACGGAAAGCCAACGGGTAATAAGTATTGTTGAGAGAACAATGCCGATGATAGCTACTGCCGGCCCCATCAAAATTAAGGGGTAGAATAAGATCGCCAAGAGTCCACCTATCGCTGGGAATACCACGCTGATTTCTTCCCATATAAGGTCCATAAAATCAGAGATTGCATTGAAATAAATCATATTTAGATCCAGATCTCCGTTCCTGTAAATCTGAAGAATAGAAAGAACATCAGAATAGCCAAGGCCCACTTTAGCTGCTTTTCAGTAAAGTATCCCTGAATTCTGGACCCAATCACACCGCCGGCAAAACTACCTAAAACGATGCATGTTGCAATGACCAGATCGGGGTAGTAACCCAGCAAAAAATATCCGGCAAGTGCACAGACCGAACTAAACATGGTTCCTATCATAGATACGGGCACCGCCATATACATGGGCAACGCCGCCAGGGTAGTCATAATGGGAACTAATAAGAATCCGCCACCGATGCCGAAAGAGGCTGCTACCACACCGACAAAGATTCCAGTTAAGCCAAAAATCCAAGGTTTAATTGCAAACTCCTCGCCCCAGAACTTAAATCGGTAGTCCCAGATAGCGCCAAATCCACCTTTAATAGTCTCGATCTTTCCCATTCGGGCCGCACGCCCTTCTTCCCTAGCTTTTTTTACCTCTTCATTGAATTTGGCAATAATGGACTTGATTGCCTTTCGTTTTTCCATCACTCTCGGGGTAAGCTCATAAACCAGACGCATACCCATGCTCAGGGTCAGGATGCCAAGCCAGTGCTTATAGACCATCATGGGGAGATACTTGGCCGAAAAGTTGGGCCCTATCCAGAAAGCACCGATAAAGATGCCAGCACCGAAGCACATCCCTAAAGGCCAAGCTACTCTCCGATCTTTGATGGCGTAGCGATACATGGCGCCAAGGGAAGAAAAAAAAGTCAGCGGCGCGTTTGAAGGCTTCAGGGTGTTGGCCGCATTGATTCCCATAGGACCTGATGTATGGACAACCATCACCTGATAGGCAGACATCATCATACCGCCTCCAGCTCCCATCATACCAAACCATATCCCTATCACGACGGCGCCGAGAAGTATCCACAAAGGGTTCATATAGCGCCAGCCGCGGCTTAGCCAGTAGCCCTTGGCGGCTAAATTGTATGTCCCCGCCTTTTGGCTATTCACAAATACATCAAATTTCGTGTTAGGCGCTGTGTGGCGAAATGTCTTAAAGCTTGCCTTAAATTTACCTGTAGCTTTATCCAGCCAGACAGAGGTTCCCTTATTCCAGTAATATGGCTCTTTGTTGTAATCGGTTACCACAGTGCGGGAAAAGATCACCACTTTTCCTTTCAGTGTCCCTTCCTTGCCAATGGTATTAATGCCGAACTTCTTTTCATGGGCATAAGTTAGGAAATTCCACTGTTCTTTGGTCTTGATAGGCCCCAGATACTCCTTTACCAGGTCAGACAACTTATTCCATTTTGTCAAATAAAACATATTTGTCTTGTAAAGGCCTTTCCAGAAAAAGGCACCACCATACCTTTTATCCCCAACCTTCCCAAAAACCTCGGGATTATTGGTAACAATGTAATACAGGTAAGGAATGGTTGTGCCGGGCTTCCATTTTAACTTTTTCTTACCAGTAGCTGGATCAATAATAGTTTTTTTGGTCTTCTTATCCTTGGCAATATTATCTTTATTAGTTAATCGCTTTCGCTCCTTTACCCCTAACGCATCCTTTGGCGCAAAAGTCGTCTGCGCGGCAATAACGATAAACAGGTCTTCTCCTGCTGGAATCTGCCCCTCCACCGTGACGGTGTCTCCCACCTTTAACTCAGCGGATGATATATTAGTATGGGGTTTAGTGGCCGCAAGCGCGGATTCTATTGCAGCTGTTGGTGACGATTGTATCATTCCAAATGACAAAAGGAATGCGCTGATGAAAATAATTACGTAAGTCTGTTTTTTGCTCATTTTCAATACCCTCCTTCTTTGTTCAATGACGTTGATTCCCCCAAATAGGGGATACTTACTATGTCCCAATCCTATTTAAAATAGAAACTGTTTAATAAACTTAAATGGATTCGGACCCATGGCCCTCAAATCTTCAATATAGGATGTGAGTATATCCACGTACTTTCCAGCATCGCGTATTTCAAGATCCTCAAACCGGATTCTCTCAGGCTCAATCATCATCATTTTCAGTTTATCACTCAGGTCACTACTTCGTTTCCTGACAAGCTGATTTCCCCACACATATTGGCACTGGCCATCCTTACACCCGGCAATCAAAACTCCATCGATGCCTGAAGAGACCGCGTCGGCAATAAGGGCGTTGTTTACCGCGCCCGCGCACGGAACCTTGATGAAAATGACATTGGGCGGGATGGACAAGCCCAGTTCAACTGCAAACTGGGCGGCTTTATAGGCACCATTTTCACAGAGAAATGCCAGGATCACGGGCTCGTTGCTGCCGATAAACGAGCTGTTTATCGCCGCGACCTGAGCCGCCATCTGTTTGATGGTATTATGGCGAAGGGATATGGCCACCAGAGGACAGACCCCCATACAATTTCCGCACTGACGGCATTTTGCTAAGTCCAGGGAAGGGAATCCCTTTTCATCGAATACAAAGCTGGAAAATGGACATTCCTCCATGCAGCGTTTGCATTGATCGCATTTGGTCTTATCCAGTACCGGGTAGGTGGGCTCAACCTGGACGGTTCCCTCTAAATATTTCAATGCCTTCATGGCAGCTCGATGACTTGATTCGATGGACTGAGCCACATTCATGGGTTCGCGGGCGCATCCCCCCACATAGATGCCGGTTCTTTGGCTTTCCTCTGGATGGCACTGAAGATGTGATTCAAAAAAACCATATTGATTTTGAGGAAGATTGAGCACTCGAGCCACCTCTTGGGAGCCCTCGGAAGGGATCATACCCCCTGCCAGAACCAAGAGATCGAGACTAACCTCTACGTTTCTGCCCAACACGATGTCATTGGCTATGATATTCAATTTTCCTGTATCCCCTTCTGGTCCCACTGTTGTGGGAAGGTCACGAAAAAATACGACGCCGTCCAGGAGTCTTACCCTCAGATAGAGGTCTTCATCGAAACCGGGGGAACGGATATCCTGATAAAATATGTAACAATTTACATCAGGCACCTGCTCCTTTAGATAAAGAACCTGCTTTAAAGTTGCTGAGCAGCAAACAGAAGAACAGTATTTGAGGTGCTTTAAATCCCTGCTCCCCACGCACTGGATGAATCCAACCTCCTTAAGATCACTGAGGGAGAATCCAGATGGTGGGCTTTGTCCTTGTGTTTCAGAGCCCAGAAGCTGCTCCATCTCAAAGTTGCTAATCACATTGGGATACAGCCCGTAACCGAAGTCTTTTTCCACAACTTTAGATAAAGGATATGGGTCCCAACCGGTTGTAATAAGCACAGCTCCGACCCTGAGTATCTCCTCCAAAGGAGATTGATTAAGTTCTACAGCCTGTGTGGGACAGACTTTTTCACATTCCCTGCATTCTGGGGGGCAGTGTTCCTTCTCAATCAAAAAAGCGGAGGGAAAGGCCATTGGTATTGAAGGATGTATGGCCTTCCTTGTTGATTGTAGGAACCCGTTAACCCCCTTCAAAATTTTGGTTTTGTGAGTCAAATTTTGAATGACCCCAGAAGACCAGGACAGTTCCACAGGGCATGCATCAACGCATGCCCCACAGGTGTTACAGCGTACTTCGTTTACATAACGGGGCTGTTTTTGAACCCTCGCCTGGAAATTTCCTGGGCTCCCATCAAGAGATATAAGATTTGAGAGTGTGTAAAACCCCACAAGATCTGACTCGCTGAGCTTATGCAGCACAAATTCCAATCCACATCGCGGGTCGCAGAGCCGCGGATAAAAACGAGAAAGCAGAGCGACCTTTCCACCAACACCGCTTTGCTTTTCCACCAGATAGACGCGCTTGCCAAGCTCTACAAAAGAAAGCGCCGCATGGAGCCCTGCCACACCCGCTCCGATGATGAGAACTGCATTCGATCCTGGGAGCTCCATGGGCTCTAAGGGCTCAAGCAAGCGGGTCCGGGCAAGCGCCATCTGAATCAAAGTCATGGCCTTACAGGTCTGGACACCGGGTTCTATACCCTCAACACAAATTCCCTGTTCTTCAAGGTCACACCATTCATGAAGGTATGGATTCAATCCTGTGGAAGCGAGTTCTCCTTTGATGCACTTGATTTGATAGGATGTAAAACGTCCCACCCACATGACCCGATCAACCTGACCGGCCTCTAAGTCTTTCTTAATTAAATCAAGAAGGGCGGTTGACCATAGATCATTCAAGACCTCGCAGCGAACCACAACTTTTGCCTTGGTAAACTTTTTTACCAGGGCATCGAGATCAATGGCCCGGGCGAGCCAGCCTCCTTGATCCCATATAAAAACTCCTACCTTAGGGTTAAGTTTCTTCATTATTCTGCATCATTCCTATTCCTGTATTTGAACCGTTCCACTTTTCCGTTAATGTCTTGGCAGGTCCAGGTAACGGTATCGGTCCCCATCATGGGGATGAGCTTGGCCACGTGGTAGCCTAACTGATATGGGACTCGGGTCTCAATAGCGCCCACAGGACAGATCTTAACGCAGGCCATACAGTCCCAGCAATCCCGGAGCTGCCTGCAGTAGGCTTTCATGTTTTCGCCAAGAGACATGAGGCCCCCCGGGCACACTTGTTCACAAAGAGGCTCTTCCTGAGCCTTGCATCCATCACATTTTTCTATATCAATTCTCGGTGGCATATTAGTTTCTCCCTTATTTTATGGTTTATATCGATCCCCTGAGACGATTTGCTCATAGGGGCGGGTAAAGGCTTCGATCTCACCCGTTTCTTTGTTACGCCTGCTTTCAACAAAGCAATCAAATTCAGGATTAATCTCAGGGTAATCTGACCGTGTCTGCCATCCCTGCCAGCGGGTCTCTTTCCGGAACTTAAGATGGTGCGTAAGAACCTCAGCCACATCTAAGCGGTCAATGACCTCATGGGCATTCATCAGATCATGGAGGTCCTTTGCATAAAGGTATATGACCTGACTCTGCAACATCTTCAGATGCTTCAGTGCATAATCCAATCGTTCTTCGTTGGTTCTGTAAAACTGGGAAGTCCCACCCGCATATTCGTCCATAAGGCGTTGCATCCGCTCCTCCATCTCAAGGGGGGAAACGCCATCAAACTCAGGCCCGCGTAAAAGAGGTGCAAAAACCCGTTCCTTCTCCTGTCCTACCTGTTTGGAATCCAATTCAGGTAGAGATACTGAAGAAATGTAATTTATAGCACCCCGAGTTGCCAGCTTCCCCTCTGCTGCACAACCACCCACAAATTTATTGGGACTTCCGCCTGCTGTTTCACCTGCCGCGAATAGTCCAGGAATAGTCGTCATTCGCTCAAGATCAACCCAGTAGCCACTTTGCGTATGGCCACCCACAATATACGGGTCGCTTCCGTATATCTCTATAGGGTCCTTGGTGATGTCTTGACCTCTACTGGCCAAAAACAGAACAAATGTTGGCCTCTCATTCAGATAATCAATTTTCAGTTCTTTCACTTCCTCAGGGGATAGGTGAGTGGTATCCACAAAAGTGGGCCCTCTCCCTGCGAGCCACTCTTCCATGGGGGCATTGGCTCGAATATAGCGGGGCGCCTTATCCCCACCTAAATGAGCATAATGTTTCTGTAAAATGCGATCACCTTTGGCGTTTATAATTGCAGACTTGTATCCCACTGAAATGGTATCTACAGGACCACAGTGATCTTTGGTACGGGTGGCCACCCATCTCTGCTCCATGGACGTCATTTCTGCTTCCTGTCGTATTCCCACAGCGTACCCCGTTCCAACGTTAAAAGGGCACATCCAGGTTTGGTGGTGTGAATTGGTGGCGTCACTGGTGTAAGATTTATACAGTCCGCAGGCCCCGCCAGTTGAAATAATCACGGCCTTGGCCCGAAATACATAAAATTTCCCATCTTTGACCCCGAAACCCATGGCCCCTACGCATCTTTCGCCATCCATCAGCAGTGAGGTCGCAACTACGCGATTGTAGACTTCCGCTCCCACCTCAATGGCCTTCTCAGCCATGATGGGCTTGAGTTGCTCGCCGTGGATGGAAATATCCCATGCACCACGGTACTTGAATGTTCCATCTTCGTTTTTGACAATGGGGAGGCCCCACGCTTCGAGATCATCTACGGCCTGGTTTAGTTCCTTGGCATTACTCAAGGCCAAATCTTCCCGAATAGGTCCTCCTCCTACCTGAGATCGACTCCATCTAACAAGATCTTCCGGGGTTTTCCCTTCAGGAATATAGGTGTTAATAGCGTCCATGCCTGCTGCAGTTGCACCACTCCTGCTTATGTGGGCCTTTTCCATGATAGTGACCTTCAAATCAGGGTTGATCTTCTTGCCTTCGATGGCGGAGAAGCACCCTGCATTTCCACCGCCGACGATAAGCAGATCGGTCTCAATGACTTCTGTTTGAATTTCATCTATATTATCAGGTAACTTTTTTGCCATATTTTCCCCCTTTCCTCATTCGTTTAAGTGTTAGATGCTCCTTTCTTCTGCCTACTATACCGTTCTTAATTTCTTGATCTGTTCTTACAAATTTCATTTTCATTGTACTGTCCATGACATATACACAACCCTCTCTTTTGCCTCTTTCCATTTACGGTTTTATCTTTATCCACAAATACACAAGTAAATCTATCGGCTGGCTGATAAAGCTGATAAAAAGGTAGTGTTTTCGTTCTTAATTGATGGATTTATTTTATTGAATGGTATGAAAGCGGATATTTAGACGATTACGGGGCAAAAAGATTGGACTCCAGGTAACGCGCATTTTATTCACATGGCTTAACCGTGGACAACGACGCATTTACCGGGGAATGTTTTAAGGTTACTGTAAGGCACTTTACGAGATTATTATAAACTGCCAGCTTAATTTATTAAGGTGCTAAAGTTCTGCAGTAATTTTGTGCTGATAGCTTCTGGAAAAAATTTCGTAAGGTTTAAGAAGGGTAATTCCTTTCCTAGATACCAGGATCAGTCCATCTTTTCGAAGTTTCTTCAAAGTTTCACTGACCGTTTGCTGGGAAGAACCTATCAAAGTTGCAATTTGCTCCTGTGTAAGCCTGACGGGAACCATAATTGGTCTGTTCCATGAACCAGAATTAGTTAACTCTTGGTAGGTCAAGTAAATCAGAAGCCTTAAAACTCGCGTGGTTACGTTGCAAACCATCAAGTTTTCAATCTGTTCACAGAGATACCTGAGGCGTCTGCCCAGAATACTAATGGCTTTCCTGGCAAGAGAGTAATACCGAGAAAGCAGAAATTCAAAATCATCCTTCTTGATCTCATACAAAATGCAAGACGTGATTGCCTGGGCGCTGCATTTTCTCTTTTTCCCATCTATGACTTCAGCCAAACCAAACATCTCACCCGCTTTTCTAACGAAAATTACGAGTTCTTTTCCCAAAAAACTTGTTCTGAAGATCTTGACAGAGCCTTTTTCAAGATAAAAGCATAAATCTCCCGACTCCTCCTCAAAAAAAATAAAGTCATCTTTTTTTACACACTTCCTCACTGATAGAGACAAAAAGTGTTCTTTCTCAGCAGGAAGGTCGTAGAAGAAATCTTGCTCGCTCAGATGCCATTGTTTCTGCATTGCTTTTTCCTGTGACAAAAAAATGGGTAATATTTCCAAGTGTAATCCGCAATGCAAATCTTCTCCCGCAACGATACATATCCAATAAGCTTATCATCACAGGGGTTGTGTGGATGTCTACTATGCCATGGATTTTCCGATCACCTTCATGCCGCCGTTTAAGGAAATCGAACTGCCTGAGTAACCCAAAAATATGGGAAACATCCGAATCCGCTTGAGGCATGGGTGCCTCAGAGCCTGTCCGAAAATAGCTTATTAAATATACTCAGTATGGCAAAAAAAGATGGTGCCTCCTCATTTGAAGGAGACTGCCTCTACAAGACTGACTACAGCAAAGGCCTCTATCCCCTCCCGACGACCGCAAAAACCCATTCGTTCGGTAGTAGTGGCCTTAATATTGACATGACTTACTGGCCCCTCAAGTACCTCGGCCAGTTTTTCCTGCATTGCCGGC
>JAUWMR010000051.1 GCA_030613055.1 Desulfobacteraceae bacterium | reverse complement strand
AAAAAGATAGTCCTGCTTCAGGGTTATTTTAGAAGAAGCAAAAACTTTGAGCGAGTGGTCAGGCTTTTTCCAAAGATAGCAGAGGATGTCGATGATGCCCTTCTTCTCATTGCATCTGCAGCCAGGAGACCAGAGGATATTGCCTATCGGGATGAGTTTCTTGAATTTGTAGCTAAATCAAGGGCAAAGGATAAGATAAAGGTCTTACTGGGACCATTTCCAGAGCAGAGATTTGATCTTATTCTTTCATCGGCTGATGTAGCCGTCCTTCCATATCTTAAGGGTGCGCAAAGCGGGATTATGGCTCATTGTCTTGCCTTCGCAAAACCAATGGTTGTCTCTTCCGATACCCAGGCCCTTGTTGATTCAATTCAAAAAACCCGAAGTGGTCTTGTGGCCGACACAGACGCTGAGCTGACAGAGGCCATAATCAAAATTCTGACAGACAAGAATCTGGCAAAGGAGTTTTCTGATCATGCCAGAAGGTATGTCGAAAAGCATCTCTCCTGGCAGATTGTCTCCTCTAAACATATGGCAGTCTATAATAAGATTCTGAAAGATCAACGATTATTTGAGTAAATTGTAACTGAGAAAGCCGATTCAAGCGATCCAGGGCTCAAGAGGTGAGGTGCTGTTAAATAAAATCCCCATCTTTTTTCCTTGACCTGTTTAAATCAACTTGTATAACCTGCCCCATATGAACCAAAATTAAAGATTTAAACATTTTTTGCCGATAATATAGGTTAGAAATTGTCTAACGGAGGGTAGGGAGATGATCGAAAGATTTAGAGGAAATCCCATCATTAGGGCTGAAGACATACCTGTTCCTTGTAATACAGTTTTTAATGCTGCAGCCACGGTCTATAAGGATGAATATATCCTCTTAGTCAGGGTTGAGGGAGTGGAAGGCAAATCCTCGCTCTGGCTTGCAAGGAGCAAAGACGGCATGAAATTTGAGATAGGTAAAAAGCCTGCTCTTTCTCCATCGGATCAGGAGCCCTTTAAAACATATGAGAAAAGGGGTCTGGAGGATCCAAGAATCACTAAGATGGATGGAACCTACTACATCATCTACACCGCCTATTCCCACTACTCTCCTCGCCTTGCCTTAGCTAAAACAGAAGACTTTGAGAAATTTGAACGGATCGGCCTTATCTCCGAGCCAGTAAATAAAAATGCCGTTATGTTTCCTAAGAAGTTTAATGGAAAGTTTATCCGATTTGACAGACCCATGGCTGCGGGGATAGCCACTTGGATATCGTACTCCAATGATCTCATTTATTGGGGAGACTCAAAGGTCGTCTTTGAGACCCGGCAGGGCTATTGGGATGCAGACAGGATTGGCCCTGGTGCCCCACCTATCCGAACGGAGAAGGGCTGGCTTCTTATATACCATGGTGTCAAGATGACATCTGCAGGCCCTATTTACAGACTTGGCGTTGCCCTCCTTGATATAAAGAATCCATCCAGGCTTATTGGTCGCTCAGAGGAGCCTATTTTATCACCCACTGAATACTATGAGCGCGTTGGCGAGGTTCCAAATGTTGTCTTTACCTGTGGGGCAATCTTGGAAAAGGATGGTGAGCTTAAAATATACTATGGTGCCGCTGATACCTCCATTTGTCTTGTCACCGCCCACATAGATGATCTCCTTTCTGCTATTAAAATTACAAATTGATAAATGAACTACCTCGCAGCCCCGCTCAGGCGGGATCTCCGTTACGCTCCGACAAGCTACGGGGAATTAAACCCCTGTCTGCCTCTGGCTGGCTTGTCCGCCTTTGGCGGATTAAATGCTTTATTGTAATTCCCGCCCCGCGTCAAGTACGGGGCGGGAGTGACAGCCTTGGAGACTTTTTTCGAAGCCTTCAATTTTAGACCATTCGAACTTATTTGGACGTTGCCAAACATTTAAGGAGTAAAAAAAATGGGAGAACCAAAAAGGGTTAGAACTGCCTGCCGAAGTTGTCACGGTGGGTGTGGCGTCATAGCCCATGTAAAGGACGGCAAGGTGATCAAGGTGGAAGGGGATCCTGATTCCCCAATCAGTCACGGCACCCTGTGCAGCAAGTGCCTCGCCATCACCCAATTAGCCTACCATCCCGACAGGGTCCTCTATCCCATGAAAAAAAGTGACAATGGTTGGGAACGGATCACCTGGGATGAGGCCCTGGATACCGTGGCTGAGAAGTTTAATGATGTTATCAAAAAGTACGGGCCGGAGTCCATCGTCATAGGTCAAGGAACAGGGAGGGATTACGAGAGCCATCTATATCGCTTCGCCAACCTCTTAGGCACACCCAATGTCCTTACGGCGGGGCACATGTGCTATGTCTCTCGTGTCGGGGCAACCCTGATTACCTGTGGCAATTTGCCTGTGTCCGACTGGAGCGGTGGCCCCCGGTGCATCGTCATGTGGGCATGCAACCCCCAGTGGACCAACCCGGATGAGCATAAAGGTGTGGATTTCTGGAGAGCTTACAAGAAAGGGGCCAAACTGATCGTCATTGATCCACGAAAGGGTTTTCTTGCAAAAAAAGCGAATCTCTGGCTTCAACTTCGTCCGGGGACGGACGCGGCCCTGGCCATGGGTTTCCTTAACGTTATCATTGAAGAAGAACTTTACGATAAGGAATTTGTTGATAAATACATCAACGGCTGGGATGCCTTTGTGGAAAGGGTCAGGGAGTATCCCCCGGAAAAGGTGGAAGAGATTACCTGGGTGCAACAGGACATGATCCGAAAGGCGGCAAGGATGTATGCTGTCACAAAGCCCGCGTGTATCAACTGGGGCGTGCCTACGGAACAGACCCTGAACTGCACGGACTGCACCCGTATCCTCACAGGCCTTATGGCAGCAACAGGCAACCTGGACGCACCGGGTGGAAATGCCTTTTTTGTGCCACCACCGGTACGCACGGTCTCCCAGTTCTCCCGGCACAGGGACCTCTCCAAAGAACAATGGAAGAAGCGCTTAGGTGGCGATCAGTATAAGTTGGCCTCCCGCGTGGCACTCATCACCCCCAAGGTGGCATGGGACGCCATCCTTACCGGAAAACCTTATCCTCTGAAAGCGGGGCTGCTGTGCGGCACGAATCCCGTGTCAACAAGGGCAAATGCCAGGGAGGCCTATGAGGCCTTAAAAAAGCTTGATTTCCTTGCTGTGATTGATTTCTTTCTCACCCCCACTGCAGAACTTGCCGATATTTTTCTTCCCGCCGGGACCTGGCTTGAGCAGAACCATGTAGCAGACAACTGGAAGCGGCACGGTTATGTGTTGGCAAGACAGAAGGCAGTGGAGATCGGGGAATGCTGGCAGGACCACAAGATCTTTCAGGAATTAGGTAAAAAGATGGGGCAGGAATGGTGGGACACTGTGGAGGACGCCCTTGACTACCTGCTTGAACCTGCGGGCTTAACCTGGGAGGAGTTCAAAGAAAAGGGATATCTGAAAGGCGACCAGGTCTATTATAAATACAAAGAGAAGGGTTTTTCCACCCCCACCGGGAAAGTGGAACTCTACTCGACTATATTAGAGAAATGGGGGCATGATCCCCTTCCCAAATATACGGAGATCCCGGAAAGCCCTGTTTCCCGGCCCGACCTCATTGGGGACTACCCGTATATTCTCAATGCGGGGCTGCGGACCCCTACCTTTTTCCATTCCGCAAACCGCATGATTCCCTGGCTGAGGGAGATCAGGCCCGATCCCATTGTAGAGATCCACCCTGAGACAGCCAAAAAACATGGGATCGAGGAAGGTGACTGGGTCTTTATAGAGTCGCCAAGGGGCCGTGTGAAGGAGCGCGCCAAACTGAACAATGGGATTGATCCTCTTGTCATCGTGGCCGAACATGGATGGTGGTTCCCTGAGATTAAGGACCCGGGACACGGTTGGGATATATCCAATATCAATATACTGACCGACAATTCTCATGAGTCTATGGACCCGGTTATGGGTGCCACCAGCCTAAGAGTCCTTTTGTGCAACATATCACCCTGTGAGGACAAAGAGGAGAAAATGCAATGAAAAAAGTCTCTTTAATGTTCTTTAAGAAGGATTGTATGGGTTGTCACTCTTGTGAAATAGCTTGCAAGCAGGAACATAAGCTTGGCGTTGGTCCGAGGCTGGTCAAGGTGATTGAGAAGGCCCCCGATTTCATACCTGTATATTGCCACCACTGCGCCAGGGCTCCCTGCCTGGAATCATGTCCCGTTGGGGCCATATCCAGGAATGAGCGGGGAATCGTGCTCATTGACAATCAACTCTGTATTGGCTGTAAGGAATGTGTGGAGGCCTGTCCATTCGGGGCTATGCAATTTGATGAAAACACGGAGGTGGCGATCAAGTGCGACCTTTGCTATGAAAGGCTCCAAAACAATGAAACGCCCGCATGCGTTAGGGTATGCCCCACCGGATGTATACTCTGGGGAGACATGAAGATACTATTCGAGAGGATCGAGGAGATGACACTAAATGAGTCATAAGCAGGCCCGCCCCCTTCTTTTTCTTATTCTATTGACACAAGACGGATTACATCCTACAATGCGCTCACAAAAGGAAGCTTTATCAAGTAATTGGCCTCTCAAGAGATAAGCTGGCAAACACGCAATTGTTTCAAAAAAATGGTGGAAAAGATGCGATCTTTTAATATCTGTATTGCACTGGGAATAGCGGCCTTGATCGCAGGATGTGTTCAGATGCCGAGGCCTAAGCCTGCTCCTACCTATGATGAGTTACCTCTGGTAGAATTCAAGGTGAAAGGCAAAGAATGTGATGTAGATGAAAAAGTTGATTCAGACTGCGACGGTGTACCGGACTACAGGGACCAATGCCCGGGCGAACCTAAATGCGAAAAGGCGGATGACAGAGGCTGCCCAATAGATTCAGACGGCGACGGCGTGCCGGACTACCTTGACAAATGCCCGCAAATCCCGCAAGAAGCCGGGGTCGTTAGAGACGGTTGCCCCCCTGACACGGATGGTGACGGCATAACAGATGACAGGGATAACTGCCCCGCAACTCCGCGGGGCGTCAGAGTCGATGGGAACGGATGCCCTCTGGATACGGATGGTGACGGTGTAACCAATGATATGGATAAATGCCCGGGGACCCCTAAAGGCGCTATAGTTGACTCACGGGGCTGCTGGGTTATCAGGGATACCCTGTTCGATTTTAATAAGTATGTGATCAAAGCTCAATACTATCATGCACTCGACAGAGTTGTCGCTCTATTAAACATGAATCCCTACCTGAATATCGAAATCCAGGGCCATACGTGTAATTTAGGCAGCACTCAATACAATCAGATACTTTCCGGGAATCGCGCAAGAGCGGTAATGGATTATTTTGTTGCAAGAGGTGTCAACCGGAGTCGTCTTTCCGCAGTCGGGTACGGGTTAACAAGACCAAAGGCATCCTCTGCAACCCCGCAAGGCAGGGCCTTAAACAGAAGGGTAGAACTCCATACAATTTTATCGGTTCGATGAAATCATTTTGGGCATAAAACTTAAATAGGAAGGGTTTTAGGGGAACACCAATGCGAAAACGAGTTTTTTTTGTGGGATCGCTGATATTACTTCTGCTTGCTGGTTGCGCGCCGTACGTGTCATATACAACGATAGGTACCTCTGTCGATCTGAAAGAATCAAATCTCGTCAGGGTCGGCTATGTTATTTCAGATTGCCTGATTAATAATCTGCGCACGCCATTAAACCCGGATGAAGTTGTACTTGTAGCATGTTTCGTAGACGTAAACAATGTCCAGAGGTCCTCGAGTTTCGGTCGTATGCTGGCAGAGCATATGGTTTCCCGTTTCTCCCAAAATGGCTACACTGTAATTGAAGTAAAGTTAAGAGACTCGCTTTATGTCAAGGAGCGGGAAGGAGAGTTTTTACTCTCCCGTAAGCTCAGGGACATATCGAGCGCCCATAATGCCCAGGCCGTTGTAGTGGGCACATACCTTCTTGCTCCTAATGATGTATATCTCTCCGCTCGCATCGTCCAGGCGAGCAATGCGAGGATTATTTCTTCTTGTGATTTTAGAATGCCGCTTACGGATGATTTCAAAACCATGCTCTGGTAAGTTAAACCCGGTATTCCCTCCATCTTCATAAGGCCGGCAACACCACTATATTACAACAAGCCCCTGTAATTGAATCTTGACAAATTTTGTGTAAAATTTTTATTATGTTTTTTGCAGGTTGTATCCTTACCTGGCAAGAAGATAGAAGGTAACCATATTGGGCGCTTCTGACATGAACGAAAGAGCAATAAAAAAATCCGGTGCTGAACAAATTCCCGCCAATATCCTGGATCTGATGCTGGATGTAATACTGGAAGTCATGAAAGCGGAACGGGGCTCCATCATGCTGCTCGATGACCGGTTCCAGGAGCTTACAATCCGGAGTGCCCGCGGCCTGAAAAAGGAGATTATTGAAAAAACCCGTGTGCGGCTTGGTAACGGTGTCTCCGGAAAGGTCGCTGCCAGCGGCCAGTCTATCTTTCTAAAAGGGATCAGCGGTGAACGGCGTCTCAGTATTGAGCCCGGCGATCTGATCAATCCTGAAATAGACACCTCTTATGTAGTGCCCATTAAGCTTAACGACGGAACACTTGGTACTGTCAATATTAACTCTACTCAAGCAAATCACGACATACGTCCGGAAAAAGAATGGCTGGTCCAGGGCATCATTAGCCGCTTTTTCGAATACCTCATCCAGGCAGAATCACCCGTAAGTCATCACGAGACACCCTCCCAGCTCTACATGATGAATATCTTTCGAGAATACAACACATTGAGGGAGCTGAGGGTGGTATTCGACTTCATTTTTCATCTTATCACCGACCTTCTAACAACACAAAAAAAAGGCGTCTTTCTCCTGAAAAATCCGGAATCGGGTTTTTTTGATCTTGTATTGGGTTACGGATTCGATACAAAGCGTTATCGCGAGATCTACGAGGAACTGGTTCCGTGTCTTAAGGAATCAAAAGTAGAGCAAGCCCGGCATATTACAATATTCAGCCGCAAGGAACTTTTCGCTGGACCGGCAAAATTTTTTAAGGAGGACTATTTTGTCCTCATGCCTTTTATATGGCAGGATCAGACTCACGGCCATCTCTTGCTGTTTGCCGGCAAATCACCGGCTCTCGACAAGGCAATGAGAGGGACAATTGAACTTATTTGCAAAGATGCTGCCAAGAGCATAGAAGAAGCGGCTTCAGGGCGCAAATTTCATGAGCTGGCTTTTACCGACAGCCTGACCGACACATACAACTACGGCCTCTGGTGGAAACGACTCCATGAGGAATTCAACCGCGGGCAGCGACTGAAAGACAGCAAGATTTCGCTCGTAATTTTTGACATTGACCATCTGGACCGGTTTAACCGAACCCACGGTTATCTCATAGGAGATCAACTACTTCGCGTTATTGCCGATAGAATAAAAAGCTGTCTTAGAAGCAATGACATAGTGGGTCGAATCGGGGGAGATGAATTCGGTGTTGTGCTGCCTGACACCCCCAAACAGGATGCGTTCAAGGTAGCGAGCCGTATCCTTGATACTGTTTCAGATCTTCCTGTGGATATGCGCATTCAGTTGACACATCCACCCACCTTGAGTGGTGGCATGGCTACATTTCCGGATGACTCCGATACGCCCGAAAAACTTGTGGAAAGAGCCAAAACCGCGCTTGTTTCCGCAAAAATATTGGGAGGCAATCGAGTCAAAACATTTGAGCACATGGAGGAATGATTCTGGTATGTTTTCACTTCGGACTACCTGGGGCACAATTTCCGTTATTCTTGCCGATGCAATCATATCCTACATGATCTTCTTGCTTGTCATCCCGAATCTGCCCGGATCACCTGAATGGGCAACCTCCGGTGGACTATATGCTCACCTGACGTATTTCCTCTTCACCATGCTTGTTATTGTTTCTTTGGTCCCGGCCCGCCTCTATTCTCTTATGGAATATACATACTCCATCGACCTGTTCAATGAAATCATTCCTGTGTTTTCCCTTGCAATTGGCTCCATCGCCACACTTGGTTTTCTTACCAAAAGCTTTCCCTCACTTAACTGGCGGGTGCTCCCTCCCCTAATTATTATTTGCGTTTTGATTTTTATCTTCCGGTATTTGCTGTATTACTATCTTCCGGAAAACCGGGAACGCATCTTGATCATAGGCGCAAATGAGCAGGCCCGGGAGATTATCAAGGAATCTCGCGACAAAAAATTCTGCGGCTATGAAATTGGAGGGATCGTTACATCACTGGAAAGCCAGGTGGGGACTGACTTCCACGGCGTTCGTGTCCTCGGCCATATGGAGCGGATTCAAGAAATCATAAGGGAACACGGCCCTGACAGTATCGTGATAACGCTGCGCGAACGGCGTGGAAAACTGCCGGTTCACGAGTTGCTCGAATTCAAGGTTAATAATGTTCGCATCCAGGAGGGGCCGAGTTTTTACGAAAAGGTCAAACGAAAAATTATAATCGACGAGTTTCTCAAGCCGAGCTGGATAATATTTGAGGAAGGATTTTTCCACAGCTCCCTCCACGGTTCCATTAAGCGATCACAGGGAGTAATTGTGTCCTTTATTCTGCTCACTGTTTTTTCGCCGATTTTATTGCTGACAGCTATACTGATTAAGCTCAACTCCCCGGGTCCCGTATTTTTTCATCAGGACAGGGTCGGCCTTAACGGCAAAATATTCCGCCTGCTCAAATTCCGCTCCATGTATATCGACGCTGAAAAATCAGGAAAACCCGTGTTCACAAAAAAGAATGACCCGCGCGTCACCCGGGTGGGCCGCATTATCCGAAACACCAGGCTGGATGAAATGCCCCAGTTTATTAACATCTTCAAAGGAGACATGGACCTTGTTGGCCCCAGACCTGAACGGCCCTTTTTTGTTAAACAGATGCAGGAACAAATACCTTACTACAACCTCCGCCACACCAGGCGTCCAGGTCTGACGGGTTGGGCACAGATAAATTATCCATACGGAGACAGCCTCGAAGATGCCAGAGAAAAGCTCAAGTATGACCTTTACTATGTCAAACACTTTTCATGGCATCTGGATCTGTTGATAATCATCCTGACCATCAAGGAAGTCCTGTTTGGCAAAGGCCGCTGACCCCTAAAAAAATCCTGACAGGCAAAAACAACTTAGCGCTTACGCTCCTCCACCCCCATCCGCTGAAGCAGCTTTCTGGCGGCCGCAGTTTCCTTTTTCCTCAGGCCCAGTTTGATGGCATGCTGGAGTTCTTTAACGGCTTCAGAAGAATTTTTTTCCTCATAAAACACCGTGCCAAGATGGTAATGGAAGAGCGGGTCTTCCGGCGTGGCCATTATTGCCTCATCTAAATATTTTTTTGCAAGAAGAAAAGAGCCTCTCTTATAGTATACCCATCCCAGTGTATCTGCCACGGCCGGGCTATCAGGCATAAGTTCCCGCGCCTTCATGGCCAGGGTCAGGGCCCTGTCCAGGTCTCGATCCATATCAGCATAAAGGCGAGCCAGGTCATTAAGCGCGGGGGTATATGAATCCTTCTTTTTAATGAGATCTTCATAGACCTTGGCCGCCCTGTTAATATCACCTGACCGCTTATAAACATTGACCATTTTCATATGGGCCTCAATATCCTGTATCTCCTTCAGGAGACTGGAAGCAGCCGCTGTCTCGTTTTTGCCTAACCCCAAAATCAACGCCTGCTGCAATTCTTTTGCAGCCTCTGAAAATTCCTGGGTCCTGTGAAATACTGTTCCAAGGTGGTAATGCAAAAGGGCGTCTTTTGGCTTGGCCTTGACTGCCTCACTAATATGCTCTCGTGCCAGGAGCAAAGAGCCTCTCTTGTAATATACCCATCCCAGTGTGTCTGCCACGGCCGGGTTATCAGGCATAAGTTGACGGGCCTTCCTGGCCAGGTTCAGGGCCCTGTCCAGGTCTCCATCCATATCGGCATAGATGTAGGCCAGGTCATTCACTGCAGGGGCAAACGAATCGTTAATACTGAGAAGGTCTTCATAAGATTCTATTGCCTTATCCATATCCCCCGTCAGTTTATAAATATGGGCCATTTTTATATATGCCTCAATCTTCTCAGGTCTAATTTTAACTGCCTTCTGATAGAGCTTTAACGCGGCGTCATAATTTTTGCGATCCACGTTGATTCTGGCCATTAACATAACAGGCCGATCCGATTCAGGATTTTTCTCAATCAGACCGGTCAAGAGGCCTTCCGCCATCTTGTATTTTTTTTGATCCATTAAGAGCGCGGACTTTATAAGGCACATCTGGAGGTTGTCCGGCTGTTTTTTCAGTTGCTCATCACACAGCCTGAGGGCCTTATCATGTTTACCTTGCCCTACATAGATTTTCGCGATTCTTTCAAGGGCTCCCACAAAACCGGGCGAACGCGCCAGAATGTCATGATAACTTTTCAAGGCCGTTTCAATGTTTCCCTGGGCATAGCATGTGTCTGCTAACCGGAGTCGAATAAGGGGTGAATTGGGATTTTTCTTTAGTAAGTACCGGTAGTCTGATGCCGCGCCCTCATAATTCCTGGATAGCATGTAAACCGACGCTCGCAGGATCCTGGCACGCTCGGTGTCAGGCCGCACTCTTAAAACCCTGTCAAGCTCTCCTAAAGCCAATCGCAACTTCTTAGTCTTGTAATAGAGATAGGAAAGGGCCAGTCGGATCTTTATGGAATCGGGTCTTTTTTCAAGCGCCTTCGTAATCTCAGACAGGGAGATTTCATACTCCTTCTTATCCATTAACGTCAGGCCATAATAGTAATGGCCGTCTGCCGATTCCGGGTCCAGATCACGGGCCTTTAAAAAATCCTCTCTTGCCCTGATACCCTTTCCCTCCCTCATCCATAACATGCCTCGCAGGATATGGCCCCTGGCGTATTCAGGGTCTTCTTCCAACATCTTCTCTATGTGTTTCATGGCCTGGTCATAACGTTTTTCTGCTAAAAGAAGTTCAGCAACCTTGGACTTCACCGGCACAAGCCGGGGCCATTTTTCTGCAACTGTTTCATATATCGCCCTGGCTTCGGTGTACTTCTTTAAAAAGATATAATAGTCCGCGAGGAGAATTGAGCTTTTCAGATCATCCGGAGATAATGCTGCCGCTTCTTTAAAACTTTCAAGAGCAGCCTGGTGATTCTTCTGCCTGTGCCGGACAAGGCCAAGAACATGCAACAGGTCAGGTTTTTTAATTCCTTTCGCCATGGCCTCACTTATTGTGGCAACAGAATCATTCAGTCTATTTTTACGCAGATAGAATCGCGCAAGGACCTGATATGAAACCGCCTTTTCGGAGAAGTCATGGCGGATTTTTTTAAACTCCTTTTCAGCCTCCCTGCCAAGTTTCATTTTTTCATAAAAGCGAGCAAGCAGTATCCGGGCATAAATGTCTTCAGGATGAAGGGCTGCCGCATCCTCCATCATTTTTCGTGCCTCTTTTGGGCGGTCATTCAAGACAAGCACCCGGGCCAGGCTTATCTTTGCGTTTGAATTATCCGGATAGGCGTCCACTGCCTTAACCAGTATTTCTTCCCCCTCGTCCATGCTTTTCATATTCACTAATGAGTTGCCCAAAAGGAGGAGAGTTTCCAGTTCCTCTCCCTTACTTGCTATCAATTCCTTTAAGATGGGAACTGCCTTGGAATAGGCACGATTCTGATAGTATAGCAATGCCAGCGCCTTTTTTGCCTTGTTCAGCTTTGGGTCGTGATCGACGGCCATGCTTAGCTCTTGAACGGCTAAATAGAGCTTTTTGGATTTAATATAGAGAGTTCCCAGTTGGTAATGGGCCTTTGCATGAGAGGGATTTTTCTGCACAGCATTCTTAAATTGTATTATAGCCTCATCGTCCTTTTGCTCCTCCAGCGCTGTCATGCCTGACTGATAATAGTTTTCAGCCTTCTTTTCATCACTTTCCAACAAAAAGCAGCCGGAATTGATGATCAGATAAGAAATGAATAATAAAATTGTCATTATTTTTTTAGATTTTTTTCTATTCATACGGTTGTTCCTCTCATTGCCTGGTCAGTTGGAATGTAACATCTCAATAAATCAGGGTAACAACTCCTGGATTCCCGCCTTCGCAAGGGATTTACCCTAATTTTTTGTGCAGATACAAAATATCCAATATTGAATGTTCAATGTCCAATTCTCAAGTTTTTCGATGGATATTGGTCATTGGATATTGGACATTGGATATTCGTTGCCCCAGCATGTTGAGTTGCGTTGTAATATTTATATACGTAAGGCACAAGGCTAAAGGCTAAAGACGGAATCTTCAACATTCCCATTGGGGCAAGACCCTTAAGTGCAACTTTAACACAAGAGATCAACATGACGAAGGAAAATTTCAAGTCATTTACGTTTGATGAGGCCGCAAAAAGGCCTGCCAGACCCGCCAGAAAAACGGCGGGCAGGCTCTAACACTATTTCAACCTATTATTCCATCATTCCAGTCCCGCTAAAGTCGGGATCTTCGACTTTTCAATTGGGGCGAAGCCCCTAATTTCATCCATACATGCCAGTTATGCAATATATTGATTGTATTTTGACAACTACCACAATAACTTGTATGAAGTCTGGACAATGAATCATGGCTCAAAAGGACAGGGTTTTGCAGGATATGATCTTTCTTGAAGAAACACCTATTGTAAGGACTTGGTAACTATAAGTGATAAAAAATTATCTTGACAAATAAGGAGGTTATATTGTAAGTGATAAACAATTATATCATTAGCTGTCAACCCATCTAACTATTTCCTATCCAGAAATCAAAAAGCCTGGATGGAGTCCTGCTGGAGATGGGATCAGCAATCCAAGTGTGGTCAATATGCCAGGTATTATTATCTCGGTTGTCAACAATAAGGGTGGCGTCGGCAAAACCACCATTTCATGTAATCTTGGCGTGGCCTTGACCCGTTTAGACAAGAGGGTTCTCGTCATAGACCTTGATTCCCAATGTAATGCTACGGGCATTCTGCTTTCCAACAATACAATGACCCGCAATACCCTCTATGAATTGACCGATCCGAATAAAGCCAACCCCCCGCCTGTTGAAAACTGCATTCATCTCTCAAAATACAAGGGTCTTTATTGCCTCCCGAACGTTGAAGAGACATCCGGTCTGGAAATGGATCTCATCTCCCATTATCCCGCAAGCCTGATGATCCTGAGAAACAAGGTGCGGGACTGGGCAAAAAAACACTTTCATTTCACTATCATTGACAACCCGCCAAATATGGGCGTCTTTGTTGCCAACTCCCTGTACGCCAGCGATTTTGTTATCGTGCCCAATGACGCGGGGTCGGCATACAGTTTTGATGGCCTCAGAAAGGCATTAGAACTCATAAGCAGTATTCGAGCCTCGGGAAATCCCGATCTAAAATTCTTAAGACTCCTCATCAACCGTGTTGACTTGAGAACCTCCATAAGCAGGGTTATTATTCACGATATTACCGAACGTTTTAGTAAAAGTCAGATATTTAATACCCTGATACCGGCTAACACCGCGTTTCAAGAAGCGGAATACGCAAGGGAAACGGTTTTTCGCCACCATTCAACCACAAGGGCGGCAAAGGCATACAGGCAATTAGCTAAAGAATTTTTATCAGTCTGCGCTGACTTTACAGATTCGTCCCCGAAAAGGAACAAATGATCTCACAAAACACAGAAAAACACCGCAGAGGCCTCGCTCAAAGAATTCGAGAATCAAGTCTTGGTGAAAACGACATTCCGGACACCCCTCCTCCCCCATTGAAACGACCGGATAATCCGCCCCCGCCTCCCGCTGATTTTCCGCCTGAACCCTCAACCACTCCCGCGCCTTCTCCGTCAAAACGCAAACGCAAGAAGCAGGCAGAAAAAAGCTCGCTCACAAGGGCAATTGTGACCAGAGGTTCTAATTATGCTGAATTACACAGGATGAGGGAAAGGATCGTCAGCACGCTTAAGGAGCAGAATCATAGTACGATACTTGTAACCAGTCCCCATGATGATGCCGGCAACACCTTCCTGATCTCATTATTAGGCTACAATGCCGCTTCATTCAGCGCCTTAAATGTTCTTCTCATAGACATGAACATGCGTCGTCCCCAGTTACACCTTCCATTTGGGTTAGAACTGGATACGGGTTTTGCCGAAGTCGCAACAGGTTCCATAAACTGGCGCTCGGCCATCAAAAGCACGAACCTCCCAAAACTGAAGATAATAACGGCAGGCAATCCCAACCCCGATCTATACCGTTTTTTAAACCGGGCATTTCTTGATAATCTTATGCATCAAATCAAACAGGACTTCGATCTCATAATGATAGATACATCTCCCGTACTCAACCAGAACAGAAATAACGTGGATCCTGTCCTTTTAAGTCTCATTTGCGACATGGTGCTCATAATAGTTCAGGACAAGAAGACGTCTAAATCCAAACTGGAAAACGCGGTCTCTGTCATTGCCCAGGGTGGCGGGATTATCCACGGGATTATATATAATTTGCAATTTCACAAAAATCTTCCTGCTCTTCTAAAGGTAAAATGAACTACGAAACAGAAATAAAAAAAATAGATATTACCGTATATATCTCAAAATATGTTATTCCGGTTTTGGAGAAGAAATGGATAGCGCTCATCACCTTTCTGATATGTCTCTTTGTATCCCTGACCATGACCCAGCTTATCAAACCTGAATACGTCACCCTCTCGACCCTGCTTATTCAACAACCCCGCACAAAAGCTGTACCCAAGCGCACAGAAGATGAGGTCGCTCCACGATTTGCCCGGGCGGCATATGTTGGTGCCATGGCAGAAAGGCTCAAGGGCAACCGGATTGCCATTGAAGTCTTTAAAATTTTGCCTGATAAAACCAAAAATGATTTCAAAACCTCATTGAGCCTCAGTTCCCAGATCATCAGTGGCCTCGAGAAATTGTTGAGAACCAGGTTGATCAAAAAAGACACGGATATCTCAGAAAGAAAAATGATACTGATGGAAATGCGGGAAAGACTGACAATCAAACCAAACAGCAGAAATTCGTTGATCTCTATTTCTCTCAGGACCATTAATAAAGAAACAGGGCTTATAATAATCAAGGCTTATATTGATGTTCTGATAGCATTAAATCTGGAAGACAATAAGAAAGAGAGCAAGGCCAAAGCTGATTTCGCTTCAGAGCAAAGAAATAAGGCATATCATGTGTACACAAAGGCAGAGAAAGAACTTCTTGACTTTAAGAAACACTATGAAATCCCAGGTGAACTTGAAGTAGCGCGCGATGTTGGACTCCAGTTAGAAATGGAACGGCTCCAGGCCAATCTCGAGATGGCAAAGACCCGTTTTAATTTCATGGATCAGGTGTTTCTTGAGACCCGGATGAAGGAAGCGGGAATCGTTGGGAATATCTCTGTTATAGGCTCCCCTGAGGTCAGCTATGGACGATCAAAGAAATTAAGACAAAGGCTCCTGACCTATGGAATTATGGTAGGATTGTTTCTGGGCATTGGGGTAGCCTTGTTACCGGAGTTTATTAAAGGGCCCATTCGTCACGAAAGCGATATCACAAGCACCGTCCATCTTCCGGTGCTGGGCAAGATCCCAAAAGTATAAACCCAATTGAGCAAAAGCTCGATGGGGGTAATATGTAACATTAACTATTTTCTACTAAACCATTTAACCAATCAACTATTCAACGAGTTCTAAATTATATTTCAAGGCCGAGGTTTTTTATGAAGATTAAGCAAAAAATAATACTGCAAATTAAATCAGGAACAATGCTTATTTGCCTGGTTTCCGCGCTCTCACTAATTTCATGCTCAACCACTCCCACTATGTCCACCCGGGCATCTCGCGTCAGGCTGATTACCGCAATTCAGGCCCATGAGGTGGAAGCCAAGTGTGAATTTCTTGGAAATGTAACGGGATTGGAGCCCTTATGCGGCTTCTGCTTGTGCTGGGGATTCCCCGGCTGCTGGACATATAACAACAGGGCGGTTAATGAATTATTAGACAATGCTGCTGAACTCGGAGCAACCCATGTATTTGTTAACAGGGGTGATGGAAATGAACTGAGGGGGGACGCGTATCTATGTGCCTACTGCCGGAGACCTGACGGCAACCCGGATGAGGATTATTGTGAAACTGATGATGGCAACATTGAGATACCTTATTGTGAGGATGCTGATGGCAAAATAATAGGCGCTGCCCATTGCAAAGGCGCCGAAGGAAGGCTTCCAGCAGAATGTAAACAGAACAATGGAAAATGGATTACGGCCATAGATCAAATGGCGTGTGAATCCCAGGATCACAAATGGATACCCAAATCACTTGATAGAGAGACATGCGAGGCCAGAGGCGGCAAATGGCGGCCAAAGGCAAAGGATCAGATAACATGTGAAGCCAAGGGAGGCACGTGGATCATAAATACAGACGTTCTGCGACGGGCGGCTTCCCCAGCCAAAGAATAGACCCTAACGTTGCAAAAGTCGAGGGTGCCGCAGATCTAAGGCGTAAAGGGTGAAGCCGTAATAATCTACTGCGAACCCTTGACAACGAAGGAGATGCGGTGCCCTCGGCTTTCCCTTCGGGTAAACAACATGGTGATTTGACGGGCCTTGCTCGAATGCACCTGCGGTGAATTCCTGCAATGCCTGTGACAACGGGACGAAACACTGTAGTTTAGGGGTTTTTAATAATGTTAACCATGTTGTTTATGCAACAGTAGGGTAGAAAAAACGCGCACTCAAAGCGAGGTAAAAATGTCAAGATCAATATTATCTATAATGAGCATCATCTTTTTTCTGTTCGTTCTGCTCATCTTTTCGGGCTGCAGTGGACATCGGATCTACTATGAACCCGATTATACACAGCGCTTCTATATCCCCAGACAGATTCCAATAGAACAGGGAATGTTCGTGAAACCGGAGTTCAGTATCTGCAAACTCGTCACCATCGTAAATGTTCAGGACAATGAAGACATAATACCTATTGGTTCTTATACTCACAAATGGTGGGGAAATCTAAGGAAATGGACAGAGACAGCGACTGGCGTGCTTAAGACCGAGCTGAAAAAAAGGGGGGTTAAAGTTACTAAAGGCGCGCCTAAAATACTAAAGCTCTCCATTACACAAGCAGAACTTTTCTGGAGATTCTGGACTGTTGAATGCAAATTGAATCTAAGGGTAACGACAGGTGACGGATATACCGTAAACTTTAAAAAAGCCAACAAGTCCACCGATCTATATGATTGCTGCGACGGCGCGGTGTCAAAGGCGGTGGCTGCCATGTTTGACGATGACAATATCCGCAACTACCTTACATGTCCGGTTGTTCCAAAAGATTCGGATTGTGACACCGTACCCGATGATAAAGACCTATGCCCTGGAACGCCTCAAGGCATAGAAGTTGACGAAAGGGGATGTCCCCCGGATTCAGACGGCGACGGCGTGCCCGACTACCTGGATAAGTGCCCTGATACGCCCAAAGGCGTAAGGGTTGACAGCAAGGGATGTCCTTTAGATTCAGACGGCGACGGCGTACCGGATGGCCCGGATAAGTGTCCCGGAACACCCAAAGGAGTGAAAGTTGACAGCAGAGGGTGCCCGTTAGACCCAGACGGCGACGGCGTGCCCGACTACCTGGATAAATGCCCGGATACACCAAAAGGCGTGAAGGTTGACAGCAGGGGATGTCCTTTAGACTCAGACAGAGACGGTGTACCCGACTACCTGGATAAATGCCCTGGAACACCAAGAGGAGTAAAAGTTGACAGTAGAGGGTGTCCTTTAGACTCAGACAGAGACGGTGTACCCGACTACATAGACCAGTGCCCGGATACACCGGAAGGAGCCCGGGTGGATTCACGCGGATGCTGGGTTCTCGGGGATACCCTGTTTGATTTTAACAAACATAATATTAAGCCAAAATATTATCATGTTCTCAACAAAGTCGTTGCCGTGATAAAGCGGAATCCCTATTTGAGGATTGAGGTTCAGGGCCACACCTGCAATTTAGGCAGCGCCCAGTACAATCAAACTCTTTCCGAAAATCGCGCCAGGGCCGTGATGTATTATTTAGCGCAAAAAGGCATTGAGGAGGAACGCCTCACCGCTGTGGGATACGGCAAAACCAGGCCCAAGGTTTCGTGCAGAAATGAGGCATGCAGGGCCTTAAACCGGAGGGTCGAGCTTCACGTTCTGACGGGATATAGATGAATAATCCCTAAACTGATGCTGAGTATCTTCTACCTTAATTGAGCAAAAAAGCTCAATTGAGGCATTAATATATGAAAAATGTAACAGCTCAAGAAGTCGAGGCATTGGGTCCTGGATTCCAGCTGTAGTTTATCCCGCACTTGATGCTGGGCGGGGACATGTTTCGTCATTCCCGCGAAGGCGGGAATCCAAAGAAGTCGGTGAACCAAAGGGTGGTGCCGCAACTTATTGAGCAGATACGGAAAAATGAAAAAATACTTTTACCATATTTTAATACAGCTTTTTTTAGTGGCTTTATTTTCGTCAATAGCTAACGCTGACTTTGCCCTGCAGTTAGGCTCTTTTTTAGACAGGGCTAACGCTGAAAAATCCGTAAAGGACCTTACTGAAAAAAGCTACAGGGCCTTTATTCACACCCAAAAAAGCAGAGTTCCAGGGCAAGGGACCTGGTACAAAGTTCGTATTGGGCCTTTTGCCACATTAAAAGATGCCTTAAGCCGGAAAAGATCTATGCACGCCACTGGTTTTAATGATGATATTGTAGTGGTGAAAACCCAGTCGGGGAAGACCGATACTATTGAGGGAACTATTAGACAAAAATATGGCTCTACTAAGAATAAACGTTTGTCAAGGACTGAACCTGTTCCGACTGCTCCTGTTCAGTCTAAATCCGGCAGCCATTCAAAAAAAGCAACTTCTCCTGGCAAAAGGGATATAACGCTCAAGTGGGACCCCAGCGATAAAGCCGATATTGACGGGTATAAGATCTACTATGATACAGATCCCGGGCCACCTTATGAACCTGATGAGGCCGATTATGCGGATGAAGGCGCCCCGCCGGTTATCATTGGAAAGGATGTAACCGAAATTACTCTTCATGGTTTAAGTAAAATCAAAGACTATTATTTATCCATTACATCTTTCAGCACCCATAAAGGTATTGAAAGCCCTCATTCCAATGAGGTGGCATTCCCCGCAGCAGCATCGGTCAAAGAGCACAGCCCTAAGGACAAGCCTGCCATGCCCGTTGGGGAAGAAAAACCCGAGCTATTACCCTTTGCGCCAGATGAAACCAAAACAGATAAACCTGTAGAGACACCACTCGCTTCTATAGATTCTAACGATGCTACAAAGAAGGTGGACCGGGCGAGCCTCATATCCGCTGGCGATGTCTTAGAGATGAAAATACCTGAGCAGGAAGATATGAGTAAACACTATGATGTCGATCCGTCAGGCAACATCTATATGATGGGTGTTGGTAAAATTGAGGCAAAAGGTCTGAATCTGGGTACACTGACTAAGGAAGTATGGGAAAGGATCAAAAAATTTCTCAAAAAGGGAGACAAGGTATCAATCAGGCTTATAGAACGTACCCGCTATATTCAAATAAGGGGTGGCGTGCGCTATGCGGGGTGGTATCGAGTTCCTCAAAAAATAACGCTGGACGAGCTTGTTGAAATGTCAGGAGGCCTGTTATCGGGTTCTGATTACACCGGAATTCGACTGAAGCGAAAGAGTGCGGAAGGTCTCAGGGAAATTGGGTTGAAAGGCAAGATAGCGATGGAGCCGGATGATATCTTAGAAGTTCCATACCCCAAAGTGTATCACAGCAGGATAGACGCCGGCGATCTTCTTTATGTAAAAATCCCGCGGAAACAGCCGGCCACGAGAGCTGTTGGTATAGAGTCCCTTCAAGTAGCCGACACAATAAAGAAAAATCAAATCGAGGTTGACAAAAATGGCTATCTCTATGTCCCGGTCTATGGTCATTTTTATGTCAAGAATATGACGACCAAAGAGATAACAAAGCTCGTGTCTGACAAGCTTCCCAGGTATCTCAGACAGGCCAAGGAGGTGGAGATAAACCTTATTGAGAAAAAGCACTATGTCCAGGTGTCGGGACACGTTACAAATCCGGGCCGCTATAATATCCCGGAAGCATCGAATATACAGAATGCCATCAACAGGGCCGGCGGGGCTATTGACGGCGCTATCATGAGTGATGTCAGTATCAAGAGGGAATGGGGTGGGAGACTACGGTCGATAAGGGTTAATCTTTACCAGTTCACAGTAACAGGTGATCCCAGGCTCCTTACCCCGCTACATGAAGGCGACAGGATTTTCGTCCCGATCTCTTCCGCTTTTGGCAATGTCAAGAGAACTCTGATGCCATGGACGCCGCCCACTGAAAGGCTGGAAAAGGACCCCAAAAAAAAGGTTCGAATATTTGGTGCGGTAAATAATCCGGGGATTTATGAGCCTTTCGAAGGTATAACCCTCCTCGACCTTTTGGTTCAAGCGAGCGGCGAAACAGACGATGCGGATCTTAGCAAGATATTGATTATACGGAATAACAAGGTAGAAGTACGTGTAAACTTAGAGGACTTCCTGCAGAATGAAGGTCTTATGAAGATACCTGAGATATATGGAGGGGATACGGTCTACGTGAATTATGTGGAACTAACTGTTTTTGAGCCGAAGGAAGATGAGCTGTTTTATGTTACAGGAAAGGTCAGAAGCCCCGGGCAATATAAATTATGGGACAATATGACTATTCTACAGGCCATTTCCCTTGCTGGTGGTTTGACAGAGTGGGCTGATGCAGAGCACATAACCATAGTCCGAAATGAGGCCGGAAAACAAGAAAACATTCCCTATAATTACAGGAAAGGAGTTTCGGGAAAATACCCTGAGTTGAATATCTATCTGCGTGGACGGGACGTGATTGTTGTGCCGTAACGGATATATCAATGCCTAATTTTCTCAAAATAGGTTTTTTCCTCAATTTGACAGCGGTAATGGTAGTCATTTTTATGTCCTGCCCTGCCATGAGCAAGCAACGTATTGAAATTGTTCCCATGGTAGTTGTTGCTCACACCTATGATGACAATATCTATCTGATCAAAACAAACAGGGAATCAGACCACATTACCACTATATCGCCGACTATCAGAATTAAGGTTGAATCTGAAAAGGACGGCTTGAGTCTTACCTATTACCCCACCTGGGCAAGGTATCATGAACATTCGGAACATGACACGTTGAGACATACCGGCTCTCTATCTTACCGTCGCGGACTCAGCGAGCACCTGGATCTGGTTATAGAAGACCAGTATCTGAAGTCAGAAAGGCCTCTTGAAGAGACATTCGAACCGGATGTTGAAAGAGCAGGGGTAAGACATACCAGAGATATGTATCAAAGAAATAGGGCCAGGGCCAGTCTTGACTATCAGTACGGCCCAAATGACCACTTCATTATCGGATATGTTCACCAACTCCTGGAAAATGATGACCCCTTTCTCGATGATTCTACAGAGCAGGGGCCGTTCGTCGCATTATCCCACTGGTTTGACGTGAGAAACGGGGTTGACCTGAACTACGCGTTTACCATGTACAGGGACGACCCGGGAGAAGAGGCCGCTTTACAGGCAGATGACTATGACGGGCATGATGCGAGCGTTCGTTTCATTCATCGTTTCGGCCCGCGCACAAGAGCAAACGCCAGATATGCCTTTGCATTCAGGGATTTCAGGGTGTTGCCCAAGGAATACCAGGTGCACACGGCCTCGCTTGGGGTTGCGCATGATATTTCCGAACACACGTCTGTGTCCCTGGATGGAGGTATCTACATACCCGAAGGGGATATCACTGAAGGGTCGGGGCCATTTTTCAACGCGCGCCTCACGAGACGAATTGAGCATGGAAGCATTGTTTTAGGGGTTAGTGGCGGATGGCGTGAAGATTATATGGACGCGGAACAAGGCGGATTCGCGGAATATATGAATTTTAATGGAAAGATTGATTACAGGCTCCAGGAGAATTTGAGCGCCTATGCGGGCTTATCTTTTGGAATTGATAGAGATTACCTGCAAATTGATAAGCAAACCTATGAGGGACGATGCGGTCTTTCATATGAAATTCCCCGCTGGTTCTCGTTAGGTCTGGACTACACATATAGAAATCACACAAGTGATAATCCGGATGATGAATATGTGGATAACAGGATTATGTTGACACTGACTGGCTTTCATGAGTTTCGTTGGGGATATTGATCCGGAAAGACTCAAATCTCCATTTATGGAGTGTGAAGTATTTCACACGGAAGACCGTGATAAAACTCAAAAAAATGCTTGACATTGTTTATGATAGATGATTCACTTGAAAGGTCTTATATAATTTTACGTATAATATCTGGAAAATTTACCTGTAATTGCTTTTAAAGGGAGATGCAAAATGAAAACGAAAAATATTTGCAAGTTGCCCTTGCTAATTATTTTAGCCATGTTTCTGGCTGCACCAGCCGCAAATGTGTTTGCTGCCTTTACAGATATTGGGCATGTTTTAGAGGGCACTTACAACTTTTCCGGTCAGGATAGTCTTGGCGATGCTTTTTTATTCGATGTTGACTTTGATTTGTGGCAGGAAACTGATATTTCTGATCCGGATTTTGGGCTATACCAATACAAATATCAAGTGACCAATGTTTATGATGGCGCAGGCGGTTCCGGTGTTAATTTTCAGAGCATCTCAATTGAACATTGGCCAAATACTGTGGAAGAGATCAATTATGATAAAGGTCCTCCTCCTACTGTCGCAGGAGATGTCTTATCTATGAGTGATACCGGGACAACCGCGTTGTGGGATTTTTGGCCTTTTCTTGACGACGGCTCTACAAGCGATTGGTTCTGGATAACAAGTTATGCGCCTCCAGCGCTTTATCCTGCCTCTGGAGACGGTGGTGCTGGTGGAAATAATGCTGGGGCATCGGGACAGTTGCCGGCCCCGGTTCCTGAGCCCTCAACCATGCTCCTTCTGGGAGCAGGTATCGTAGGTCTGTTGGGAGTCAGCAGGAGGGGATTTAAAAAGTAAGGCCAATCAAATGATAATCGAAAAATAGATGGCAGGGTCAGACATGGCCCTGCCTTTTTTTGTCTTTTTTAAATGTACTGCCCACAATCGAGTCAGAAACCAACCACTGAACCCTGTGAACTGTACAATGTTAAATTCCGTCTTTACTACCTTTCTTTATTTGATTATAATAAAATGTTATTTGTAGTTATATATGACAGACAATCTTGCAACATATGTCTAAATTTAAACGTAATTTCAATGAGTTAAACTGATTGCCACTATGTAACTCAAGGGGCGGAGCAGTGCACAGCCCTTTTCTTTTAGGATTTTGCTATCCCTTACCGTCAGCGACAAAATCATGAGCTATGAGCCATACCCTTATCATAACGGTTGATGTAGAGGACTGGTTTCAGGTCGAAAATCTCAGGCAATGTATCCCCTTCTCATCCTGGTCATCATGTGAATTGCGGGTTGAAAAAAATATTCACCGTATCCTCGACCTCCTCGACTCAATAAACCCAACAAACCCAACAAACCCAACAAACCCAACAAACTCAACAAACCCAACAAACCCAAACGCCACCTTCTTTGTCCTTGGCTGGATCGCCGAGCGCCTCCCCAATCTGGTGCGCGAAATACATTCCCGAGGACATGAAGTGGCGTCTCATGGTTATAACCACAATCTGGCTAATGATCTAACTTCCGATAATTTTGAAAAAGATATAGCTGACAGCAAAAAGCTCCTGGAGGATATCACCGGGGACAGAGTCTATGGATACCGTGCTCCTAATTTTTTCGTTAATCATTTCATGTTAAAAGCCATTGAAAAAAGTGGTTACATCTACGATTCCAGTTACAATTCATTTGCGATGAATCAGCGTTATGGTCATTTGGACCTGTCTCAATACACAATAAAAGGAATTGCAGCGCGTATTTCAAAAACATTTTATGAACTTCCGATCAGTAATATCAAGCTTGGGAAATTAATATTGCCATGGGGAGGGGGAGGATATTTCCGTTTGATTCCCTTTTATATTTTTTGTTTAGGTGTTCAGCTTATACTCAAAAGAGAAACAGCCTACCTGTTCTATACCCATCCCTGGGAAATCGATCCTGAACAGCCTAAGGTAACCGGAGCTCCGGCCCTGTCCAGGTTCAGGCACTATGTTAATTTAAATAGGACATATAATAAATTGTCGAAGTTCCTTGAGCATTTCAAAGAATATCGATTCATCACCTGCCACCATTATCTTGAGCTATTAAACTTGATATAGCCGCAAAAAGGCGCAAAAAGCGTAAAATTTTAAAATCGCATTTAACAAAATCAATAGTTTACAGACAGAGGAATTTCTTTAACTGACTTTTTACAAGACCATCAAACTTGACGGCTTCGTAAAGAGTCTCCAAGGCCGTCATACCCGCCCCGCATCAAGTGCGGGATAAACTACAGCGGGTATTCAGTCGTTAAAATGACTTTTTACGGCTATATCAAAATTGATTGTCCTGTAAAATATCCAGCTCCATGTATCTGTTGCCCATAACTAATTGAAATTACTACATGCAAATTCTTCTTTTTGTGTATTTTGTGCCTTTTTGCGGCTATATTAAAATTGTCCTCTAAGATTAAAGTAATCCAATCGACTGATCCCCTTGCATGGGATGCCTATGTAAACGCACATCCTCTATCCACCCTGTATCATTTATCCGGATGGAAAGATGTTATTGAAAATGCATACGGCCACAAAACATATTACCTTATAGCAATAAACCCAACAAACCCCACAAACCCAAATAACCCAACAAACCCAACAAACCCAATTGTCGGCATTCTACCCCTGGTCCATCTCAAGCACTTTCTCTTTGGTAACAGCCTTATCTCTATGCCTTTTTTTGATTTAGGAGGTATTATAGCCAATGATAATGAAACTGAAATGCTGATCCTGTCTGAGGCTGTAAAGATTGGACAGAAATTAGGAGCAAGGCAAATCGAACTTCGCCATACCCAACCCCTATCATGCCTCAACCCAACAAACTCAACAAACCCAACACACCCAATAAACCCAACGAACCCAACTAACTCAACAAACCCAACAAACCCAACAAACCCAACAAACCCAATAAACCCAATAAACCCAATAAACCCAACAAACCCAATAACCCATGAGACAAAGTCTCATAAGGTTCGCATGCTTCTTGAACTCCCTCGGTCCTCTGACGTATTGATGAAATCCTTCAAGTCCAAACTGAGAAGCCAGATAAAAAAACCAATAAAAGAAGGGCTTCACTCAAAAATAGGCGGTCGTGAATTAGTTGACGCTTTCTACAATGTCTTTTCCAGAAATATGAGAGATCTGGGTTCTCCGGTCCATTCAAAGCGATTTATCAGAGGCATTCTTGATAAATTCTCTAAGTCAGTAAATATAATAATTGTCTATAAAGCTGAGCAGCCAGTGGCCTGCAGCCTGATCGCCGGTTTCAAAGATACTCTTGAGAACCCATGGGCTTCAGCCCTCCAAGAATACAGCCGTCTCAGCCCAAATATGCTCCTCTATTGGACTATGCTCAAATATGCCTGCGATAACGGCTTTTCATTCTTCGACTTTGGTCGATCCTCCCCTGGAGAGGGGACCTACAGGTTTAAGGAACAATGGGGCGCGAAACCTTTCCCTCTGCATTGGCATTATATTTCTTTATATGGCGCTCCGATGAAGGCAGACATCCCCGAAAGATCGAAATTTGATAAGGCCATTTCCGTCTGGCAGAAAATCCCGGTCCAAATAACAAAAATCATAGGACCCATGATCAGAAAACATATTGGACTATAATAGAGTTTATTGAGTTTATTGAGTTTATTGAGTTTGTTGTGTTAAAAGGACTTCTATGACAATAAAGCGTTTTGAAGATATTGACGCATGGAAGGAATCTCGCGAGCTTGTTAAGCTTGTATACGATGCTATTAGTGCAAGTGGACGATTCCAAAAGGATTTTCGTCTCGTGAATCAAATTCAGGGGGCTGCCGTATCTTCAATGAGTAATATTGCGGAGGGGTTCTCTCGTAAAAGTAATAAAGAGTTTATCCAATACCTATTCATATCAAAAAGCTCTGCGGCAGAAGTGCAAAGCCAGCTATATGTCGCCCTTGATCAGAAATACATATCAAAAGAACTTTTCGAACAAATTTATAACCAGGCTGAAAAAGTATCCAGGATGAACTCAGGATTTATCAAATATTTGAACTCTCAACTCAGCAAACCCAATCAACCCAATTAACCCAACTAACTCAACAAACCCAACAACCCCAACAAACCCAACAAACCCAACGAACTCAATAAACCCAACAAACCCCTTATGCGCCTAAATCGAACACTCCCCCCTGCGGCATCGCCTATTTATCCAAAAGATATTATTTCAGGACTAAAGGGCCTTGTCCATGGACAACGAGAACTCGAGCGTTTCAAAAAGGAACTCAAGACCTATTTTGGTATAAAACACTGCTTTCTTTTGTCATCGGGAAAGGCCGCATTGACTTTAGTCCTACGCGCATTAAGCGATATGCATCCACATAGAGACGAAGTCCTCATCCCTGCCTTTACTTGCTACTCCGTTCCTTCGGCTATTGTCCGCGCCGGACTTAAGGTGAGACTCTGCGACATAAACCCCGATACGCTTGACTTTGACTTTGATCAGTTATCCAAAATACTCAACAAACCCAACGAACCCAACGAACCCAACGAACCCAACAAACCCAATGAACCCAATGAACCCAATGAACCCAATCAACCCTTCTCCCGCCTTCTTGCTGTCATCCCCGTCCATCTTTTCGGCCTTCCTTCTGATATTAACCGACTTCGTGAATTGATCAGTGACCCAGAGGTCAACATAGTGGAAGACTCGGCCCAGGCAATGGGCGGAGAATGGAATGGTAAAAATCTGGGGACACTTGGGGATATCAGTTTTTTTAGCCTTGGCCGGGGTAAGGCCCTCTCCACGGTGGAAGGAGGAATTGTTTTAACAAACAGGGAGGATATAGCTAAGAGAATAATGGCCCGTTTATCCAGGATTTCGGATTATTCCTTGATTGATATGATGAAGTTGGTCATAAAATCGATCCTGCTGAACATTTTTCTTCATCCCGGGCTTTATTGGGTTCCCAAATCTATCCCCTTTCTCAGGCTTGGGGCGACAATATACGATTCAACATTCAATATTACAAAAATGTCGCCTTACCAGGCAGGTCTGGCAAATGGCTGGGAAGACAAGCTGCAGCGATTAAAAGTGGATCGCAAAAAAAATTCAAAAAACTGGCTCTCAAGCTTAAAATCAGGATATATACATCATTACTGCTCAAACAGCAGCAATCTCCCGAATCTGATCCGGTACCCCATTAGATTTGACAATAATGCACTGAGAGAACGGATTGTACAACAAAGCCATCGACTGGGTCTCGGAATTATGTACACTTACCCCGATTCCATTGATCATATCAAAGAAATAACCTCGCATTTCAAAGGAAAATATTTTCCTGTGGCCAATAAAATCTCTAAAAACCTAATTACATTACCGATACACCCTTTTGTTTCCCAAAATGATAGATCACAAATCACAGCATCAATTTCACAACAAACCCAACAAACCCAATAAACCCAACAAACCCAATGAACCCAACAAACCCAATAAACCCAATAAACCCAATAAACCCAATGAACCCAACTAACACTATACTGAAGTTTTGTGTCCTGCTTATACTATGGGCTATTGCCTTTATCCCAGTCTATCCTTACCTGTTTACTACCTGGCTCAATCATTCAAATAACTCTCACGGGATACTGGTACCCTTTATTTCAGCCTATCTCATCTGGCAACTGCGGGATAAGCTTAAAAATGCGCCAATCGCTGGTTCAAAATGGGGTATAATTATCTTGTGCGTAAGCATGTTGCTGTATGTTTTGAGCCTGGCCGGCGCAGTGGCCTTTATTTCAAGATCTATGATTGTTTTTAGCTTAACAGGGATTGTGCTATCAAATTTCGGAAAAGCCATCTTTTCTATTATTAAATTCCCCCTTTTTTATCTTTTATTCATGGTACCTGTTCCGGTTACTATTTATGGATTAGCAGCGTTTCCACTTCAGTTATTCGCGACAAAAGTATCCATGTTTCTCATACACGCCCTATCCATCCCAGTGTATCGCGAAGGAAATATGCTATATTTTGCCACCACTCAACTTGAAGTAGCTGAAGCCTGCTCCGGACTCCGGTCTATGACTGCTTTTATTATGTTAGGTTTTCTTTTTGCTTATATGATGGACAAACACTGGCGGAATAGAATTGTTGTCATCTTGTCAGCAATTCCCCTGGCTATCTTTGCTAATATCGTAAGAGTAACAGGCACCGGCATTCTTGCACATTTTTACGGCGCTAAACCCGCCCTAAGCTTTCTTCATGAATTTTCCGGCCTCGCTGTTTTTGCCTTTGGATTTGTGCTGCTCTTCCTGGAATTCTCATTATTGAACAAATGTAAATACTCAGGTGGATAGACTGAAGGTGAAAGGTTTACTGAAATAAATGAACACTTGTCCGCCTCCGGCGGACCGAACATCGAATCACGCCAAGGCGTGATTGAATGGGAAAAAGGGAGACCCAGAGATGATTGATATACTTCAGGCTTCAGTCTTCAGCCTTCAGTCTTCGACCTAAATACCTTTAAATGTCTAAAAATAACTTAACTACTCAACTACTCAACCATTCAACAAAGATTTCAATAGGTGCTCTTCTTGTTCTTATCTCATTCTCAGTGTGGTTGACAATAGGAGGCTCAGGTGATTTTAGAGAAAAGTTAATACACTTGATAAAAGGCGAATTGGTCAGCATCGATCCACTACCCCGATCAACAGTGGTTGATGCAATTTATGTACTCGGTGGTTCCCAGCCCAGCCTTGAGCTCAAGTTTAAGGTGGCAGCTACCCTTTATCATACAGGGATATGTAATAAAATATTGATCCTCAGCAGGCCCGGTATAACGGAATATTCAAACTTGCTTGGTAGAAATCTATCAAACGATGAATGGGCTATTATGAAACTAAAAAACCTCGGGATACCAGATAAAATCATTGAACCAGTAAGTATTGAAAGTGGATTTTTTGGCACCTTGACAGAAGCTAAATATATCTCCAGGCTCATCAATGAAAGAGGATACAAGAGCATAATATTGATCTCATGTCCCTGTCATGCTAACAGGGTCAAAATCAGTTTCAGGAATTTTTTAAAGAATAGTAATGTCAGGTTCTATGTTCAAGGTTCATCTGAAGTCAACACATTTAAACAACTCATAATTGAATTGTTTAAACTTAAAATATATGATTATTTCCTTGTTTCTTCAAGTAGTTAGCACCCCAACAAACCCAAATAACCCCATGAACTCAATGAACCCAAATAACCCAAATAACCCAACAAACTCAACAAACTCAATGAACCCAACAAACCCAACAAACCCAACGAACCCAACAAACCCAATTCGCCCTTTTTATGTTGCACTAATTATACTCTTAGCAACAATCGCTGCTGTACTCTTCATCTCCAGGCGTGGAGAGCCCGTAGTTATTGCAACGAATCTGGAAAATCTTCCCATGGAAATCCTTGGTTATAAAGCAACAGAAGACTCTTTTGATGAGTCTGTATACAAGGAGCTCAATGCGGACAAGCACGTCTACCGTCATTATCGATCAGAAAAAGGCCAACAGGTCCATCTGTATATCGGTTATTACGGAACAGCCAAGGGTGGCCGCACTCCGCACAATCCATATGCCTGCTTTACTGGCGCCGGTTGGGGCCTAATTCAGGCATATAAGGTCAAGCTAAAGTCGGATTATTATCCAAATGGTGTGGAGGTAAATTATATCCTATCACAAAAAGGGCTGCTTTATGATGTTGTACTTCACTGGTATCAGTCTGATCGTAACAAAATCCTGGCAACCGGCATGCAAATGAATATAACGAGGTTTTTTGGCAGGGTATTTCATAACAGGAATGACGGCGCATTTATTCGCATATCAGCCAACACGAATAAAGAACATATTGCTGAATCAAAATATCGTATAACAAGCTTTGCAGAACAAATTCTTTCTCTACTCCCTCACTATTGGCCGGTGGAGGAATAATGTTAGAGGCTGAAGGTTAGAGGCTGGAGGCAAAATAATTTAGGGCAAAATAATTAATCAAGGAGTCAGGGTTATTAAGATGCCCATTGGCAAAATAATTTAGGTCAATCCGAGTTTCTCAAACGATAACCCTATGTTTTACTTGAAAATTCACTCAGAGGAATTAACTTGACAAGGTTATCAATGACAACCATTATGGCATCAGAAGGAGGTGTTAACTATGGATGCATTGCGATTTACAGCAAGACCAGTGGATCGCCGAATCATGATTGAGCTGCCTGCAGATATGGATGCCGACACCGTTGAGGTAATTGTTCGTGCCGCTAAAAAAACATCCCCTAAAAGAGGCAAGTGGCGGCGGCCGCCAACGGAATTAGAAGGTACGGTCATCCATGATGACTTAATTGCGCCGGCTGTTTCTGAAGACGAGTGGGATGCGCTGCAATGATATTGCTTGATACGCATATCTGGGTTCGTTGGTTGATTTCAGATAACATAGGTTCAAAACTGACCTCACTCATTGAAAATTCAGAGGAGATCTGCGTTTCTTCGATTAGTTGTTGGGAAGTTGTATATCTTGCAAAACGCGGACGAATGGAACTTCCTATCCCTGCAGAGAAATGGATAGAGGTGGGGCTTTCTGAAACACAGACAACCTGTTTGCCCATTGATCAGAAAATAGCCGTCCTTGCTGCAAATCTTCCAGATCATCATCGGGACCCTGCCGATCGGATTATTATTGCCACAGCCATCACATATGGTGCTCAACTGATGTCATTTGACAAACAATTCCGGGAATATGATGAGCTTCATGGACTGCTCTTACCAAATAAGTGATCAATTTGTTTTCTGACATTCCCCTGGGGTGAATCCTGTCAAAATTGAAGTTAGAATAACCTAAAAACCTAACAACGTCCCCATGCCCCACCGACGGTCTGAGCATTGATGAATTAAAGAAACTGCTTTGAAAGATGAATAATATTTGGGCGTTAAAAAGAACTGTTGGATATTGAGACCTGACCCTTATCATCCTTTTTCCCTAATCATTTTGCCCCAAATTATTTTGCCGGATTTCTTTGCATCACGCACCTTACGTGTCAACTCCGCCCTCAGTGTCAATGATAGTGAGACAAAGATAGAGGGAGAACCGGAAATTATTATAGAGATGGCGTTAAATAATGGCGCATAATTCTGAAATTGACAAATTTATCCAGGAAAACAGTCCTTTGTTCTGGTGGATAAGGCCTGAAGATAAAATGAATATCAGCATCAATGCTCTTGTCGAAGCTGTATTGAATTATGGAAATGAAAAAAGCGTAAAAAGACTTTTCGATTTAGTTGGAATTGAAACAGTGGCGAACATATTTTATAGACAAATATCCGGCAAACGGTCAAACTATCATCAGCGAACAAAACATTTCTTTCAGATATATTTCAAAAGACATGCACAGTGAAGTTTTAACGGAGGAACAACGAAGGCTTCTGCCTTTAATCAGGTCATTTTCAAACGACTACTACCTGGTAGGCGGCACAGCGATTGCTTTGTATATTGGACACCGTAGATCAATTGACTTTGATTTATTCACAACCCAGGATATCAAGCGTAAAAACATCAGGAAGTTGATTGATAAAAGTGGATTTACGGTGGATAATTTGTTGTATGAAGCCTTCGATCAAATGCATATTGTAATAAATTCTGTAAAAATAACATTCTTTTTATTTCCCTATAAAATCATTCATTCAATTCCCCCACTGTTGGATCTGGCAGCAATGAAAACCTATGCCCTGGGAGGACGTGCTAAATGGAAGGATTATGTTGATTTGTATTTCAGGGTCTTCTGGGTTTCGTGTGCATAAATGTTAACCGTTTTAAGGTGTTTTGATAAATGACGTTATGACTTTGAGCATCAGATATTCTTGATCTTTGATGCCGTATGCTCTTCGCTGGATGACACGGATCTTGTTGTTTAA
>JAUWMR010000013.1 GCA_030613055.1 Desulfobacteraceae bacterium | reverse complement strand
CAGGGCACCGTAATAATTATAAGTGCTGTAGAGCCCAATATAAAGCCCTGTCCCCGGCTCAAACCGCACCACCACACCCGGCTGTATGGTCAGGGTGGCAGTGGCGCTGTTATAGCTGGAATACCGGACGGTCACATCGCCGGTGACGATATAGGGGCTGCCGTCCAAGGTCCAGGTCGTATCCTGGGTAATGGCCCCGCTCACATAGGTTTCGGCAAAGGAAACTGCTGGGAAGGAAAATATGGAGATAAACAGCATGAAAAGGCAAAACAGAAGCAGGCCTGTTCTTAGTGTGTATTTCGGCAGGATTGATTGACGGGTTGGCCCCTGCCTGGCAAATGTACGGATACCAAAAAGAGTGTTTATTATCATGATGTCATCTCCATTTATTCTTTTCACCGCAGAGACGCAAAGGTCGCTGAGGTTATTTTGAGGCTACTCCTTTTATTCATTTACCAGTAGCGCAGGGCTTTAGCCCTGCTGTAATGCACCGTGGCAGGGCTAAAGCCCTGCGCTACATATTTGTGTTAGGTTTTTATTAGGCAGGACTAAAGTCCTGCGCTACGGGCCTGCGCTACGCTAAAAAAAATGTTTCAGGTCAAGTTCAAATGAGCCCTTATGCTCATAATCCGGGTAATGCTTTACCAATCCTTTTCTTACGGGATTGTCGAATATGTATTGTGCTATGTCTGTAATGGCCTCGTCTTTTCGTAGAATATGGTCGTAATAGCTGGGTTGCCAGAGGGCCTGGCAGGACTGAAGTCCTGCGCTACGGTCCTGCGCTGCGGGTTTTGGGGCAGGGCTAAAGCCCTGCGCTACGTAATTTTTTTGCGCTGCGGGACTGGCTTTGTTTTGGCAGGACTGAAGTCCTGCGCTACGGCTCTGCGCTACATACTTTTTGTAGTGGTAACCTGTTGATTGTTTGTATGAGGAAACAAACTTTTTCAAATCAGAACCCGGAAATTTGCCTTCTATTAGAAGGTGAAGATGATCCGGCATAAAACAAAAGGCCCATACCTTGAATCCGAATAGTTCCGATTTTTTCTTCAACATCTTGATTAAATGCTTCATCAGGTGATCATCCTTGAATAGCGAGTGCTTAGTGTGCGTGCATATGGTAATGAAATAGCAATAACAGCCGGTGTAATTAAAATTTTTGAGTCGGGGGCGTTTGTTTAGCATTTTTATTGTGCTTTGCTTTTTGGCAGGGCTAAAGCTCTGCGCTACGTGCGATATTGAGGCAGGACTGAAGTCCTGCGCTACGGTCCTGCGCTGCGGGTTTTGGGGCAGGGCTAAAGCCCTGCGCTACGTATAATTTTAGTCAAGGGCCACGTCGATGGTGTTCACCTGGCCTGCAATTATATTGCATACAGGGGTCCAATGCTGATAGCCGCCCTCGTCCACACGGAACTTATACGGACGGTCGGGCAGGACAAACTCGGCCATGCCCGAGGCATTCGTATCTTCGTACCACCCGAGATAGCTTCCGCCCTCACTGAACAAATAAACCCTTGCCCCTTCCACATCCGCGCCGGATCTGTGGACATGAACCCGGGCAAGTCCCTCCTGGATCGTCACGGTGGTCGCCTGGGACTGGAAGTCCGCTGACCAGAACTGCTGTCCCAGATAGTCCGCCCGTACCTTGTATGCCTGATCTGGCAGGTCAAAGGTCACATGGCCATCGCTGTCAGTTACCTGATACTGGCCAAGGTAAGAGCCTGCCGGGGTAAAGAGATAGACCTTTAAACCATTTAGAGGCTCTGCCTCCTGGTAAAAACCCTCCACACTAATGACCACATCCTGGTGCATGATGGTGAGGCTCCCGCTAAGCGAATCCGGCACCTGGAACATGTCGCTCCAGAACTGGTATCCCAGGTGGTCCACCCTGAACTTGTAGGACCCATCCGAAAGGCTGAATCTCACCTCCCCGTTCTCATTGCTATTGTCGTACAGGCCGAGATAGGCCCCGGCCTCATTGAACACATAGACCCGCGTACCAATCAGGGGGTCCAGGCCCGTGTCAATGGTAAAGACGAACTCGCCGCCACCCGTATCGATCTCTATATTGTTTACCACGTCCGCCAGGATCTCCCCGGTGGCCCAGTACTGGTTGGTCTGGTGATCTGAGCGGAACCTGTATGTCCCGGCGGGAAGCCTGAATAAGGCGATCCCATCAGGATCGGTGGTTTCATAAACACCAAGGTAGGCATCCCCGGCAGAGAAGACATAAACCTTGACGCCCTCAAGGTCCTGCCCGGCCATGGTCACATGGACCCGGGCAGTGCCCTCCGGGATGGAGACCGTGCTGTCCTGCCATGTGAACTCCTCTGACCAGAACTGCTGTCCCAGATAGTCTGTCCGCACCTTGTAGGCCTGCCCGGGGAGGTCAAAGGAGACATGACCATCCGCGTCCGTCACCTGGTACTGACCCAGATACGAACCGGAGGGCTGGAACAGATAGACCTTGATCCCTGACCTTGCCTCAGTGTCCTCCCCTAAAACACCCTCCACAATAATGGTCACCTCCTGGTGGGCAATGGTCTCTGTGAGTTCAACGGTGCCGGGCACAATAACGAGCTGGCTCCAGAACTGGTATCCCAGGTGATCGATCCGGAACTTGTAGGTCCCATCGGCCAGATCAAAGGCCACGTCACCATTACTGTTGGTGGCCCCAAACATGCCAAGGTAGGTCCCACCCTCGTTGAACACATAGCATTTCACGCCCACAAGGGGCTCGGCTGCACCCTTTATAATCGTCAGGGTAAAGGCACCCCCTCCTACGGATATTAGAATGGGATTCATCTGGTCTTTAGCAAGGGCCGCCTCTGCACTCCAGAACTGGCTTCCCTGGTAATCCACCCGGAATTTATAAACGCCTTCGGGCACACGGAAACTCACCTTGCCCGCCGAATCCGTGGTATTATAGAGACCCAAATAGGACCCGGCCGCGGTGAACACATACACCTTCACCCCGTCCTGTGGAAAGCCTGCGCCGGTCACTGTAATCTCGGCATCGGCCATGGGGACTTCTACGGTCACATCCTGCCAGGTGAAGGGTTGGGACCAATATTGCTGTTGCATATAATCGGCCCGCACCTTGTATGATTTGCCTGGCAGGTCAAAGGAGACCTTGCCCTCACTATCCGTTACCTCGTACAGGCCGAGATATGAGCCGCTCTCCGGGAACAGGTAGACCTTGATGCCTTCTATAGGATCAGTCGCCCCCTGGAAAAGACCCGCCACCGTCACCTCCACCTGCTGGTGGGTTAGAGCGAGGACGATGTCAGTATCCGCGTTGACCAGTGTATCCGGGCTCCAGAACTGGTAACCTGAATAATCGGCCCGCACCTTGTATGTGCCCTGGGGCACACTGAATACCACTACGCCTGCGGCATCGGTGACCTGGTACAAACCCAGGTAGGTGCCGGAGTCGTTGAACAGGTAGACCTTAATCCCCTCCATAGGGTTGTCAGTGCCCTTTTCCACGGTCACCTGAAAGAGACCGCCGCCCGCGTCTATGGGCACATTGTTTACGCCTCCTCCGGCAACGGTAATGACATCGCTCCAGTACTGGTTGCCCAGGATATCGGCCCTGAACTTGAAGCCCCTGCCCACCGGAAGGTCAAAAGAGACCTTGCCCTCAGTATCCGTTACCTCGTACAGGCCGAGATAGGAGCCTGCTTCGGAGAAGAGGTGGACCTTGACACTTTCTGCCGGCCCGGAGCCCGTTTCCACTGCAACCTCTACCTGCTCTTGCTCGATAATGACCTCGACAGAGGAAGCGTCCGGAATCGTGACCACCTCGCTCCAGAACTGATACCCAAAGTAGTCCACCCGGAACTTGTAGACACCATCCGAAAGATCAAAGCCCACCTCTCCGTCACCATTTGTGGAACCGTGCATGCCGAGGTAGGAACCTTCCTCACTGAACACATAGCAGTTGATTCCCACAAGGGGTTCGGTCGCACCCTTCAGGACCATGACCGTGAATGCGCCTCCTCCCGTGGATATGTTTATGTAATTCACCTGATCCGCGGCGAGCGCCGTATCAGGGCTCCAGAACTGGCTTCCCTGGTAGTCGGCCCTGAACCTGTAGGTGCTTTCAGGAATGCGGAAGCTTACCTTGCCCTGATCATTCGTGGTCTCATAGAGACCCAGATAGGACCCTGATGCCGAAAACAGGTACACCTTAACCCCTTCCCGGGGGAACCCTGCACCTGTCACGGTGACCTCTGCGTCGGCCATGGGCACGTTAACTTCCACATCCTGCCAGATAAAGTCCCCGGACCAGAACTGCTGGCCCAAATAGTCGGCCCGCACCTTGTAGGCCATCTCCGGCAGGTCAAAAAAGACCTGACCGTTCTCGTCCGTCACCTGGTACTGACCTAAATACGAACCGGATGGCTTGAACAGATAGACCTTGGTGCCTTCAATGGGATCTGAGTCCGCTTGAAATACGGTTGATACAGTGACCTCTACCTGCTGGTGGGCGATGGTAAGATCAATATTGGTATCTTCAAAGACAGGGGTGTCCGCACTCCAGAACTGATACCCTAAATAGTCGGCCCGCACCTTGTAGGTGCCCCCGGACACATCGAATCCCACAAGGCCCGATGAACCGGTTACCTGATAGCGCCCGAGATAGGAACCAGACTGGCTGAATAGATAGACCTTGATCCCCTGCATGGGGATGTCCGGGTCCTTTTCCACGCTTACCTGAAAGAGACCGCCGCCCGCGTCCACGGGCACATTATTTACCCCTCCACCGGTAACGCTAATGACATCGCTCCAGTACTGGTTGCCCAGGATATCGGCCCTGAACTTGAAGCCTCTGCCTACCGGAAGCACAAATGAGACCTTGCCCTCTGCATCCGTTATCTCGTACAGTCCGAGATAGGAGCCGCTCTCCGAGAACAGGTAGACCTTCACCCCCTGGGCAGACCCATTATTTGTGGTTACCACAACTTCCACGGTCTCTTCCTCGATGGTTACCTCAATCGCTGAAGTATCGGGTAATGTGATTGTCTGGCTCCAGAACTGGTTCCCAAGGTAGTCGGCCCTGAACTTATAGTCGCCATCCGCGAAATCATCCGGATTGAAAAGCCCGATCCCGTCGCCGTTAGTAGTGGCGTATTTACCGGTGTATGACCCAGTGCCGGTGAATGCATAGACCCTAAGCCCTGAAAGCCTTCGACCCTTGTCGGTCGTAACCGTGACAGTGATGTCCTGCTGTATGGTGTACCCTGACGTGACAACCCCGCTCTGGTTACCTGCCGTGTCAACTGCCATGAATTTGAGCGTGGTGTCCTCACTGACGGTTATAGGGGATGCGTATGCCGAAGAGCCGGAGGTGGGGTCGGTGCCGTTGGTGGTATAATAGATGTCCGCCGGTTCATTTGCCGAAAGGGTAACCTCCTGGGCCGCGGTATAGGTGCCGGCAGGCGGCGTGGCCTCAACCACGGGCGGGGTCCTGTCCAGGGTAACCCTGCCCGGGCTGTAGTTAGTGGCGGCAGTCGTCCCGTCGGTGATGCTTGCATAGACATAATAGGTCCCGTCCTGTATGCCTGTGATATCCCAGACATAGGAATCTGCGTCCCCGTCTTCATCTTCGCTGAGATCCGATGTAATCAGTTCACCGTCTTGGCCGGCATCATCCGTGTCATAGTAAAGGGAGATGGAAGCGTTGCTGTCAGGGTCGCTGTCTTCCCACCTGATGAGAAGGCTTTGCCCGTTTGTGAGGATATCCTGGGCCGGTTCCAAAATAGTGATGTCCGGCGGGTCATCTACGCCGTTATCCCTGACAAAGAAGGGGGCTGCATCTGTCCAATCGCCAGCCAGGCCGTGCTCGTCTTTGGCCCGGGCCCGCCAGTAATACCAGGTGCTGTCATTGAGTGCGGAGGGGAGGGTCCACTCACGGATATCGGTTTCACCCTGGGCCGTCAGGCTGGAAAGGACCTCGTCCGCGTACACCTCAAAGCGGCAGGTAAGGCCGTCATTATCCGGGTCCATGGTGGGATTGAGCCTGAGCATGGGTCTCGGGGTGTCCACCCATGCATTCTCACCAGGGTTTCTAAGTGTGGGGATGGCAGGGGCATCATTGGCCGTGTTTACGAAGAAACTCCCCTGGACCCAACCGCTTTCAGCGCTCCCGTCTGCGGCCTTGACCCGCCAGTAATAAAGCGTATTGTCCTCAAGTGCGGATACATGCCATAAGGTGGAATCCACCCCTTCGGAGACCGCACCTGATGACTGCTTCTCGCCGCTGTCAAAGGTATCGACCTTGTCCAGTTCAAAGAAATAGGAGACCGCATCGCCGTCGGGATCCGTCGCGTTTGTCACTACAAGGTCCGGCTCCTGAGAGGCCACTTCACTCCCCGCAGCAGGTGATGAGATAGCAGGTATGCACGGCGCGGCATTGAGGGTGTTTACCATAAATGAGCCCTGGGCGGTTTCGACTGCGGCCCCGTGCTCATCAATGGCAACGGCCTTCCAGTAATACCAGGTATTATCAGAAAGCGACGCGTTCACCGCCCATGAGGTGGTCCCGTCCGTCCCTTGCGGGATACCGGACGCAGAAGTCACCAGTCCGCTCATATCGCTGTCCGCATAGACCTCAAAGGTATAGGTAACCGCGTCTTCATCCACGTCCACACTGTTGGTCACCTGGAGGAGGGGCGTCAGCGTATCTACCTCGAGGCCGTCTACAGGGGCGCTGATATTGAAGGACCCCGGAGGATCATTTTCCGTGTTCACAAAGAAGCTGCCATATGCCCAAAGGCTGAAGCTGGCCCCGTCGGCCGCCCGCACACGCCAGAAGTAACGGGCGTTATCCGTGAGAGGCGACGGGAGAGTCCAGGAAGTGGTCTCTACTCCCTCGCTCACACCGGATGCCATGCCCACCCAATTAGTCATCTCCTCATCCGAATAGAGTTCAAACACATATGTTATGGTGTCGCCGTCAGGATCTGTGCTGTTCTGGATTACAAGTTCGGGCGTAAGAGATGCAACCTCAGTCCCTATCTCCGGTGTCTGTATCACAGGCACGGTAGGCGCGTTGTTGCAGTGGGTGGGGTCGGTACCGTTTAAGAATTCATCCAGATCCGAGATGCCGTCGCCGTCAAAGTCCCCTGTACCGTCACGATCAAGCGTGCCGAAGTGCTCAATCTCCCATGCATCCGGCATGCCGTCGCCGTCCGTGTCATCGCTCGTGTTGACCCTGAGCACCACAAGCTGCGAATCGTCTAATATGCCGTCCGACGCGGTAAAAGTAACCTCGTATTGTCCTGCCTGGCCCTCTGCCGGTGTCCAATCGAATACGCCGGTGCCGTCTCCCTGATCAGTAAAGGCCGCTAAGGCCGGAAGCGGAGTTGCCGCAAGGGATGGAATGGTTCCATCAGGGTCCGTGGCCTGGACCAGAAAAGAGACCTGTTCCCCCTCAACAACGCTCCTATTCGCAATGAATTGAAGTACGGGTGCGTGGTTCTGCGCGGCCGCGTCTTCAAAGGTGACCGTGTAGGAGCCTGTGGCGTTTGCATCGAAGATATTAAAATAGTAGTCCCATGCCTGACCGTTTCTTGTCTTTGAGAGCCAGGCATTCTCGGGCTTTATGATCTTGCCGTCAGAGCGCACCACCTGCTTGATGTCCTTTTGCCCGGAAAAGGGGTCGGGCAACTTCACGTACATAAAGCCTGCGGTAACTGGAATTAAGAGGGTGTAGTTATCCCCGGAACCGTTGAGACTCGAAGAAGCAGAGAGGTCCTCTACATCCGTGTCCGTGTTTTCCGACTCAAAGACCCGGTATCCCGCGCCCTCTTTGGCCAAAAAATCCCGGATACTGTCCCTGCCCGAAACGTCCACAAGCACGTCGCGGACCAGGACATGGGTATTGACAGCCGACAGGAGTGAGGTAAGCTCGCCTCCTAACTCGTCCGAGTGGGAGTAGTCGGCTGTAAATTCCACAAACTGGCCGGAAAGGGAGCAGGTCATGGTCCATCGGGCCACGGCCGATGCGTTTGGCTCGATATCACCTAAGTCTGCTAACAGGCTCTTTGTTGCGGGCTGCCCGTTCACTTCACAGCCTTCAATAACAAAGCCGATCAAAAGTCCCTGCTCGTTTTCCACGATCTTGGGCAGGCCAGAGCTTATTTTCATCTCTCTTGCCACACCAAGGCCGCTGTTTTTGGCCCGCACTCCAAGGGAAAAGGGAACCGGAGGCTCGATCTCAGGGGTAAAGGCGTCATCACCATAGACATCCGTGGGGAGAAAATAGTCGAGGGTCAGCTCGGGCATGGGTTTGACAAAAATGTAGTCGGGTGTGACCACGGTGACGTGCTCTTCGCCGGCAATGGTATAGGTAAGCGTCGCCCCCACATAGTACAGGGTCCCCTGGGGCACGCCATTTGCCGCACCAGGCGATGGGATGATTAGCCAGTGGATGTCAGCAGAAGAAGAAGGGGCTATGCTTCCGGCCCCATCCACGTCGTCAATATTTTCCATTGAGTCAATGCGAATAAAAAAAAGGGCGTCTGGATCATCGGGGTCCGAACTGGCAAGAACGCTGTTTCCATCCTCATCCGCAAAGGATACGTCCACGTCCACATTTTCCAGGGTGATATGGGAAAGACCGTTGTTTATGCGCATGTGCGCATCAAATGCCTGTCGCTCCAGGGTCAATTCCTGCTTAACCTCAATCTTTACCTCCGCGCACAGGGAAGCGTCGGCTGCATATGAAAAGGCAGGAAAAAGTGAGGCCAGGGCAAAAACAGTGCATTGAGCTATTCTCCGGAAAAACAGCGTCTCTCGTTTTTTCATGATATTTGCCTTTTTTGTGTTTGGTGTTTGTACCTGTTCAAATTTGATGAAGCCGCAAAAAGGCGCAAAATTCGCAAAATTTTAGAATCGCGTTTAACAAAATCAATAGGTTACAGACAGACAAATTTCTTTAACTGACTTTTTACGAAGCCGTCAAATTTCATGGTATTTATATTTTTTTATGTTCCGCTGATAAATGTAGCGCACGGCTTTAGCCGTGCCTGACACATGTAGCGCGCGGCTTTAGCCGTGCTATGCCCTATGCAGGGCTAAAGCCCTGTACTACGTTTTGGCAGGACTGAAGTCCTACGCTACATTATTGTGGCACTTGTTTTGGGCAGGGCTAAAGCCCTGCGCTACAGTCCTGCGCTACGGTATTGCGCTACGGGCCTGCGCTGCCCCTAATCCCTAAGACATATTCATCTTTGCTGTCAGCCCACGCCCTTTTACACGAAACCTGTTGAACTGCAATGAGGCATTATCAGGCGATCCTTTGAGAAGCTTCATCGCGATGTAGTTAGAATGGTCTTTCATAAAGACCCTGTTTTGAGGATCGGCAATTCTCCACGTGCCGTCTTCGTAAAACTCGGCCCAGTTATGATAGCCTGTCGGTTTCAATGGGCTGCTCTCTCTGCAGATATACCCGGCAATACAGCGTGCCGGAATACCGTTGGCCCGGCACAGGGCCGCGAAAAGATACATAAACTCGGTACAGTCGCCTACCTTGTTTTTAAGAGCATAAAGGGCGCCACGGTCGTTTTTCAAATACCCGGCATGTCGAATATTATTGGCAACCCAATGAAAGACCTTTTCAGCGGTCTTCAGGGATTCCCGGGCCTTTAATTTCAGTGCCAGATTACGCAGGGAAGGATCATCGGATTCTATGTACTTCTCTGTCCTAAGAAAGGACTGAGGATTACGCACAGGGATTGGATTCGGCTTAACAGAGACCAAAAGATCTGCCTTGATGGAAATAATCCTGGTTGTATATGGAGCAATGTTATCAAAGGTAAAATGGAGGATCTGGTTGCCTGAATCATCCGTGATCAACCTGCAAGGATGGGAACTTTCCAGCCGGCCGCAGCATTGGGTCCCGGTCTGCTTCACCGGGGCATAAGCCCAGAACTCCGCTTCCTTGACCATGCTGTTAGTCGTGTTCCGGATGGTGAAGCTGTATTGAATATTCCGTGAAATTGAGTATGTGGGTTGAGACGGCCGGTAATATTTTTTGACAGTTAGCCATATACACGCAATAAATATGCATACACCGATAGTTATTAGATAAATTTTTTTCATTGTTATTTGGTGTTTAGTGTTTGGTGTTTTGCGTTTGGCGTATGTTTAAGTTTCATGGCATTTATTTTTTCAAGTTCCGCTGATAAATGTAGCGCACGGCTTTAGCCTTGCCATGTCCCGGGCAGGACTGAAGTCCTGCGCTACAGTATGGCGTTGCCATTTTTAGTAGGGCTGAAGCCGTGCGCTACGGGCCTGAGCTATGTGTTGGTGCTACCTTTCGTAAGAAAATTTCGCTTACAAACACCAAATACTAAACAGATTCATTCACGGACAATTGACACACTGCTTAGCCATTCTTCTCTTGTTATCTGCCTGCCAGATTAGGCCCTGTTGCCAGAGGAACATCTCGTATTCATTAAGCCCGCCTTTCAAATAAAAAACACTGCTTATGCCTGTTTTTCGAATAAGCATTTGCATCTCTTCAGGGTAAGCCCCTTCCAGGTTAAAGAACAAAACGGTCATGAGAGGATTGCCTTCATGCGGTCGCAACATCTTCATAAGCTCGTCGATAAATTTCCTCTTTGTCTGCTTCCCATATGGCACAGAGACCGCGCGGGGCATCAGGCGGGTGGCTTTTGGAATCATGGCCACGGAGACATCGACCACCAGGATGTTGTCGTAGTTCCTTTCCAAATAGAAATCCCGAGCCGAGATACTGTTCACCGATTTCTGAACAAAAAGGTTACCTTCAATGGGCAGGCCCCTTTGTATCCAGTATCGCAGCCCTCCTGCAAGGATCCAAACGTAAGTAAATCCCGCATCTCTCAATCGCTGGCACACCCGTTCTATCTGGCTGTAGTTGAACCCTTTATTGATCAAAATTAGGGTTCCGGACTTGAGAAAGGTCTTTGTCTTGAGTGAAAAAAGGGGAATGTTTATGGAGCCTGGAATTCTGGCTCTTTTAAAATCGCTTGCATCGCGCACATCAACAAAGAGCAATTGTCGTTTCTGTCTTAATTTCATCAAAACAGATTTTAGAGACATAAAAAAGGCAGGATTGTGCTGCTTTGGTTTTCCGGCAAGCAATTTGGCGGGAATCTGTTTCAATGAATAGTTTTTTTCCGCCGATTCACTGGCATGGGCAGGGAATAGGAAAGAGCTGCAAACAAAAAATGCAATGACAAACTTTATAGTCATCCGGAGCCAATACCGCCCGGTATTGGACTCACCAGAGCGGGAAAACATGATACTGCTCCCAAATTGAAGACAAAAATTGAGCATGATCCGGCCAATTCTCGTAAGCTTCATGACCATACTCATCTCACTGTGACTGTCAAACGCTGAAGTTTCTTAAGACGGCCAATGTAATTAACTTAAAGCGTAGCGCAGGGCTTTAGCCCTGCCGTATTGCACGGGTTAGGGGCAGGGCTAAGCAATCAGGTTTTGAAATATCACCTCAGCCGATTGTAAACGCTGAAGTTTCTTAAAAGGGTATAGCCTCTTCAAGAAGAGGTCAATCGCCCAAAAGTACCATTTTTCTGGTAATTTTATAGGGAGCTCTATACGAAAAAAGTATGAGGATAAAGGATATGACTAATACTTATTCTAATACTTTAGCATTAGAGGATTAAGATGCCTGGTGACAAAGAGCATGGCTTTATACCGGTTGGGTACGTCGATTTTCCTGAAAATATTGTGGATATGAGTCTTGACCGTATGGAGGCTGATGCAAAGATCGGCAGCAATATCTTTGTTACTGGCCCCTGATGCAATCCTGGCAAGTATTTCTTTCTCTCTTGAGGTCAAGCCGGTAGTGGTATCTAATGACAATTGGGCCGGGGTTCTTGTTTCCAAAAGGCATTTCGACAGGATTATCCTGGAATACCAAATCTCTCCGTTCAAAATAGCCAGAACACCTTTGAGGAACGTCATAGGGGGATCGCTAATGTAGAAGATCCCACGCATGCCTCGTTCGACAGCCTCTTTTTCAATTCCCGTGTTAGGATCAACGTTAAACAGGGCAATGAAACATTTGGGCTGTTTTGAATAGGCCCAGATTCCGAGGTCTTTCCAGAAATCCGCCGGATCAATGCCCTGACAGTCCAACAGGATCAAGCGGCGTCCGTCCCGGTCGTCATCAACAACCGGGTTTAGGTCCGCCTCTCGCAACGATATGCAGTTCAATTCCGTTTCCATTTCCAGGAACGAGACCAAAAGATCGTTTTGCAGTTTATTCGGGCCTACAATGTGGATTAGGGGGCGGGGAGTATTCATTATATTTCTTTCTCCTGTAAATATTCAGGTTATTTAGGCTGAGTAGTTACGATTCCATTAGTCATAATTTCATTTGTGGCGATACCTTTTTTGGCAGGACTGAAGTCCTGCGCTACGGGCCTGTGCTACGGGTGTTTGGGCAGGACTAAAGTCCTGCGCTACGGGTTTTCGCTACGGGCCTGCGCTACGTGCGATATCGAGGCAGGACTGAAGTCCTGCGCTACGGGCCTGTGCTACGGGCCTGCGCTACGTATAATTTCAATCCCGCCAGAGAGGCGGGCAGGAGTCTAATTCCCCGCTCCTCCAGAGGGCGATGAACCGATATGATAAACACAAATTATCTTCAACAGGGACCACAAATTATGGGTTTTGATGACAGGATGATCTCGAATCTATTTGAGACTGCAGGATAATCTTTTACAAACACCATGCCAAAAACAGATTTTCGACAAAAAACAGACATTGAAATGAATATATTCATAACGCATTACCCTTAAAACCTTATTCTATGTACGTTTCAGGGGAACATGATATGACGCATTAATGAAAAATAATTAAAGAATGGCGTAAAGGCAGGTGGTTTTTTAGAAGTGAAAAAGGATGACCATGCACAGAAAATTGTGCATGATGCACATTTTTTTGTGCATGGATCTGAAAAAGGGCCGGGATCATATCCCGGATGTCGTGAAAAGAAGGGGATGATCGGGGTGACCCAAATTATTTGCGGTCTTTCAGGACGGAATAAACATCCTTGGCTATTCTGCCCGAAATCTCTGACATGGCCTGGCTCATTGCCTCTGCAAGTGATTTCGGATCTTTCTCTTTACACAGCTTTGCAACTTTATATGTCTGCTGGAAAAGCACCCTTTTACTGATGTCCGGTTCACCCTGGGCCATTAGAGTTGCGCTGATTGCCAGAACGGCCTTCCATTCCTTCTCTGTATCCCATTCAAAAAATTCGTCTATTGAACCTTCTAAGATATAGGAAGACGGGAACCCGCTGTCATGAGGAAGAACCGCCTTGAACAGACCGGAGTTTTTTATGTCACGGCTCAAAAAATAGGTGACAAGATTCCCCGGATTGGCCCTCCACTTGTGAAGGACATATGCATTTCGTTTAAAAGAGCTGTCCCGATATATCATTCGACTCGTGTTATATGAGGGCGCTACGCTAAAGCGTTCTATCCTGAGAACAAAAGGGAGCGCTTTAAGGCCGGTCTTTTGGGGAATATCGTATTCCAGGGTATAGAATTGGATCTTGTTCCTTGGCTTGCTGCTGGGTATACAGGCGCATAAAATAAATGAAAGACTGAGGAATAAAACAGACACTCTTTTAATGCTATTCATGGCGTACTCTCCGTTACTACTCTTTGTTAAATCCGGGTTCCATCTTTCTTGGGGATGGCGGCTCCCCGAAAATCAATTGAGACGGCTGATCGGCAAGAAGCTCGGTTAGCCGCTCCAGGTTTTCACTTGTTTTTTCAAGATTCTGGGCGATAATCAATAGCTGCCTCTCGAGGTAAGAAAACGCGTTATCCGTCTTGGCCACCAGTGAGGAGCCCTTTCCGAAAAACTCGCTGGCATGTTCCATGGTTCTACCTGTCTCCACAATGGTCTTGTTAATAGAGCCCTCATTGGCGGCAAGGATTCCGTCCGTCTTTTTCAGGACACTGCTAAAGACATCCAGACCCGATTTGACCCTGTCTGAAATCCCCTCAAGATCCACGGACTTTATCTTTTTCAGGACATCGTCAATACCTTTGAGTATCTGGCTTAACCCGGATGGTTTTGAGCCCACAACCTGATATTCGGTAGGAAAATTGAGATGGGGAGAGAGATCGGGCTCATCATCTCTCTTGCGATCTAATTCTATAAACATGCTTCCTGTAATTCCTACAGATTTCAACTGTGCCACTATATCGCTTTCAAGTTTTTGGCCGGACTCGATTTTTAATACGACCTGAATCAACTTGGAATCCGGCGCGACCCCTATGCTTTCCACACGGCCCACTGACACGCCCCTGTATTTCACGGGAGAATCAACGTCCAGGCCCTGAACAGACTCATTGAAAAAGGCCGCGTAAAAACTGCCCTTTTCAAAAATACGGGACATGCCCAACCAGATAACGGCCACTAACGCAATGCCAATGCCACAGGCCACAAACAGTCCAACTGTAAACTTGGTTTTCTGTGAATCCATTACTTAAATTCCTTTCGGGTTATTGCCTTTTTTTCTCTGCCTGCCTGTTAAAAAAGTATTTTACAAATTTGTTCTTGCTGTGATCGCGCAGGTACTTTGCGTCACCTTCAGCGATGATGCCTTTTGTACGCTTGTCCAACATAATCACCCTGTGAGCCACCTTATAGATACTCTCAAGTTCATGAGTTACAATCACCATTGTGGTACCGAGACTCCTGTTAAGATGATTAATAAGGTCATCTAATTCAACTGACGTTATGGGATCCAGTCCGGCAGAAGGCTCATCAAAAAAAAGTATTTTAGGGTTAAGGGCCATGGCCCGCGCCAATCCCGCCCTCTTTTTCATCCCCCCGCTTATTTCGGAGGGCAGGTGGTTTTCATAGCCGTCCAGATCAACCAGCCTCAACTTCATACTGACAAGAGTATCTACGGCCTGTTTGGGCAAATCCGTATATTCCTCAATTGGCAGTCCCACGTTTTCAGACAGGGTCATGGAACCAAACAGGGCCCCGCTCTGATACAGGATCCCTATTCTCATGAGTAGCTTTTGAAATGTTTTATCATCACAATTGGAGATGTCATCACCGTCAACAATTACGCGGCCCGCGTAAGGTTTGATAAGCCCGATAAGGTGTTTAAGCAACGTACTCTTGCCGCATCCGCTACCACCTAAGATAACAAATATCTCTCCTTCATAAACATCGAATGTTATATTATCAAGGATGGTGTCTTCACCATACTTAGCGACCAGATCCTTTACCTGTATAATTGCCTGCCTGCCCATGAGCCCTGTTATCCCCAGTAGCGAAGTATTACCGAAAAAATCGAATTGGTCATTATGATCAAAAAAATACTGCTGACCACCGCAGAGGTAGTTGCCTGTCCGACAGACGCTGCCCCGCCTCTCACCTGAAAGCCCCTGAGACACCCTACCCAGGCAATGAGCAGCGCAAAAACCGCACCTTTTATAAAACCTAAAAATACGTCAAATAGTGTCAGGGTCTTTATTGTCTGGGCAACGTAAGAGTTAACGGTCAGATCAAGCATCCCAACACCAACAACAAGACCGCCGAATATGGCGAATATGTCGGAAAAAAGGACCAGAAGCGGAACCATTGTAACGGATGCAATGATCTTGGGAACCACTAAATACCGTGTCGGTTCAAATCCCATAGTAAACAGGGCGTCAACTTCTTCAGACACCTTCATGGTCCCAATCTCTGCGGCAAATGCCGATCCCGATCTCCCGGCCACGATAATACAGGTCATTATAGGACCTAATTCCCGTGTCATTGCAAGGGCGACCAGTGATGCCACATAGATATTGGCGCCAAACTGTTCAAGCTGAACCGCAGACATAAATGCCATGATCAGGCCTAATAAAAAACTGATCAGACCCACAATAGGAAGGGCGTCAACCCCTGTTTTCTGCATATATGAGAAGGTATCGTCAGTTCTCAATGATCCGGGGTGCCGGATCACCTGAGCCATCGCGATACATACGGAACCGATAAATGAGATCATATATTTCAGGTCCGAAGCCTGCCGGAGAGTCGCGTCGCCAAGCCGGACAAAGGCACCTGGAGTGGCCGATTTTGAAATTGCAGACCTTTCACCTAAGACGTCAAAACTGAGGACAGAGAGAACCTTCTCGACATTTTCGTTGACATTTATCAGTCGAAAAACACCTCTTCCCCGCGTCATCAACTTCTTTACTTCAACGAGGGCGAGTGCCCCGAAATCATTTAAAAACGTTACCTTTTCCATATCCACGGTCAATGAGGATGGATGCTTTTTCTTAACGAACGCGCTTAACTCATTGATCAAAGGAGTGGCATTGGATTCGTCCATGCTGCCCTGGATATGGACTGTAACACCCTCTTCTCCACTATCTGAAATTCCATACTGGCAGGATTGTAATTTTTTATATTCCGTCATATATTTATTTTTTAAATTTGAACTTCAAAAAATCGTGCTCATCTGTATTATATTTCCGCGTGAGCAGATCCATATCCATTTGAAAGGCGATCCATCCCGAGAACTCATTGTCCTTGCTCATTTCAAAGGCAATCTCAATACTTCTATAGCCCATGGGATGATCTTTATCCGTCCTGTAAAGAGAGAGCACCCTGTGGAGAGATTCATCGCTACCCTTGAATCCAATACCGGCATAACTGCTCCCTATCATTTTCGAAACATCAACACCCTCCTTAATAGAGTAAGCGTTGAATACCTTCTTGTCATCACCAAGCAAAACCAGCCCGGTATAGGGCAGTTTATCCTTCTCCTGAATATCAAAAAAATCTTTCATTGCCTTGGTTGTTTTTAACATATCGCAGGCGGCAAGGTGATCAGAAAGAAGTGATTTAAGCACGAGGTAGTCTTTGGCCAGGCCATCCCTCAGTCCCTGCTTTTTAACATCCATGGTCTCATAGCTCTTAATAAAACTCGCATAGCCATAAAAGACGCCTGCTGTCAGAAGGGCAATTACTATCAAAGCCGGGACTAACCATTTGCGGAATCGCTCATATCTCCTGTGCAGTTTTTGCGATTCTGTCACATCCCTGCCTAAAGAGAGGACTCCCTGGAAGTTGTGGTGCCCGTCATAGAGTACGGTGGTGCTGGTGGAAATGTGACATATTCCTTTTTCAGGGTGTTTAATTTTAAGGACTTTTTCCCTGACCGCGTATTTTTCCTGAACCTCTTCAATGAAAGCCCTGTAAGCCCCGGGGTCCTCGTAAATATCTTCGGCAGGTTTGTGTCGCATCTGATTCGCTTCCCTGCCATATAGTTTTTCAGCGCTACTGTTCCAGTTCAGGATTTTTCCCTCCCGATCGGCCATAATAACCGCATCTGGAAGGTGATCGGTAAACTCCTTGAGCCCGTAAACAATCTGGCTTGTTTCATCAAGCCGTTTCGCTAAGATTGTGGCTATCTCCCTGGCCACGGTCGGAAATTCATGAAGAAACTCCGTGATTTCATCCTCAGGCACTCGAATGGTCTTTACATCGCTTTTCGCCTTTACCGTTGCCGTTCTTTTAGCTCCCAATAAAGGAGACATCTCCCCGAACAGAGCGCCTCTTTCGGAGATCATGGCTATTTTCTGGGTTCCCTTTATTACATCCAGATCCCCGTAAACCAGGATGTATAGGTCCTGAGAATCATCACCTTCTAAAAAAACAGTCTGGCCAATATCAAAGGTGGTGAGATACTTGTCTAACTCCGGATTATTTATTATTTCATCTAACATACGGCTCTCGCTTTATGATTGTATAGCTTTTAAGAAAAACATTATTGTAAAGCATCCATGCCCATCGAAGATCCCGCGATGCGGGGAAGGACATGGTTTTAAAATCAAGATAAACAATATAGATAAACGCCCGTGCTAAGTCAATGATCAGGCAGTTTTTTTGTCTCCTTTTAAGAGATCCAGCATGGTAACCTGGCCAAACTGCTCCTGCTCTGCCACCTGTCTGGTCTTTAACAGTGCCTCCAAGCCAGTGTCTTTACTTTTTTCCGGAAAATGCCAGTCAACATGCCCCGTATTTCGCATGGCATCATATACTTTCAACACACTAATGAGATGCAAACCCTCTGCAGGTTGAAATGCCGGTTCATCCGCAAGGACATTTTGCACCAGTCCTTGATTTACAAGGATATCTGCGATTCTTCTCACCATGCGGATAGGCACAGATATTGCGTAAGATAATTGTTCGGCTGTCATTGCAGGTTTTCCTTCATAGAATGCTTTCGCAATCAGAAACATTATATTCAGGGCCGCATATTCCCGCTGGGCATTACTGTACTCGTTTTCGCTCATTTCCTGCTGATAGGACTTGACATTCTGAATCGCATAAGACAACTGGGCCCCGATAAGTAAAATAATCCAGCTTATGTAAAGCCAGATTAATAAGATAGGGAGCGCGGCAAATGTCCCATAGATGGTATTATATCTTGCCACTCCAATATTCAGATAGGTGTACGACTTAAAAGCTATTCCCCATAATGTGCCGCTGAAAACACCGGCAACAAGTCCGGGCAGGAGCTTTACCCGGGTATTGGGCATGAAAATATATATTGCAGTAAAGGCCACCCAGATGCCGAAAAGCGGTATTACCATGTTAAATAGAACAAAAAAGTGCTCGAATAACAAATACTTGCTCAGTTTCATGACCACTGTATTGGAAGCCAAGGAAGCAATCAGGGTCAGTGAAATAACGAGGAGAAGGGGGCTGATAACAAGGACGCTGATATAGTCGGAGATCTTGCGCATTAATGTCCGGGCCTGGGTAACCCCCCAGAGATTGTTAAAGGTTGCCTCAACAGTATTCAGCATTTTGACCACCGTATAGATAAGCAGGCCTAACCCAAAGGCACCAAGCGCCTTGAAATTTGTATTTGAAATATACTCAACTATATGGTTTGTGACTTCCTGTTGCTCGGCAGTCAAAAAATTGATGAGCATGTTCTCTATACGCCCGTGAATGCCAAATCCCTTTAGCACTGAAAATGCGAGGGCTAAAAGAGGAACGATTGCCAGCATGGTAGTGTAAACCAGGGCTGATGCGCGTAAAAAGATCATTTGATTCTTAAACCCGCTGACCGTTAACAGGCAAATCCTCAATACCTGGAGGAGAATAACATGGAGCCGACCGGCATTCTCCGGTGTCTCCCAGATGTCTACGTCAAAAAACCGAACGAATTTGCCAAAGGCGTCTTGTATTTTTTCCATATTAAAATTCATAGTAACCACCCAATGTCATGTCATCTAAGTAATGTCGTAAAAATGGCTGTCATTCCCGCGAAAGCGGGAATGACGAGTGCTTGATACGATATTTCACGCATGACACGACACTATATTGTCAGGTTCAGGGTTCAGGGAAAGACATATATCTTAATTCCCCAAAAATTTCAATTTGATTTTCTGAATCAGAGATTCTTCATGAACTCAATCCATATGGGTAAAGCTACCCTGGCACCGGTTTCGTTCTCTCCTATTGGTGCACGGCCATCCCTGCCAACCCAAACCCCTGCTACCATTTTATCATCGAACCCAATGAACCAGGCATCCGCATAGTCATTTGTCGTGCCGGTTTTGCCGTACACCTTTCTATTGATAACCCTGGCCTTTCTTGCTGTGCCCTGGAGGATAACGGCTCTCAACATTTGCCTGATTCCCGTTAATGCCTTTTTATTGATAACCCTCTCCTTGGTTCCAGATGGCCCTACAAGAGCTAACTGCTCTCTGTCGATAATTCTGTCAATACACATTGGCCCGACCCTGCTTCCATATGCGAGGGCTGCATAGGCATAGACAATTTCCATAAGCGTCATCTCCGATGCGCCGAGAGCGGACGGATAGAACGGGTGGATAGAGCTTTTGATTCCAACCAGTTTTGCGGTCTTAATTATATTTTTAATCTTGACCTTTTTTGCAAGATCAACGGTAGCGGCATTCAATGAAAGGGCAAGAGCAGTCTTTAATGTTACCACACCACGATAAACATCATGATAATTCTGTGGTGTCCATGTGCCTTCTTCGTTCGTAAGCACATAGGTAAACATTTTGTCTCTTATTGTAGAATCAGGTTTGAACCCATTGTTTAAGGCTGTTAAATATACGATCGGTTTAAATGCTGAACCTGGTTGTCTCTCTGCCTGGGTAACGCGATTGAACTGGGAATCCCAGAAGTTTGTGCCTCCAACCATCGCCTTGATCCATCCCGTCTTTGGGTCTATGGCTAAAAGGGCTGCCTGGACACCTGTTATTCCCCGTTTTTGCAGATCCTTAATACCGTTTTTGATGGCGTTCTCAGCAATTCGCTGCATCCTGTAATCAAGCGTTGTGTATATCTTAAGCCCGGAAGTATAAAGCCTGTCACCATATTTATCTTCAAGTATGGTCCGGCAATAGTCCACAAAGTAAGGGGCCTTGTATTTACGCCCGTGAAATCTATCCGGTATGGGTTCAGTAAGAGATTTTTTATATTCTTTTTTACTAATAAAGCCTGTCACGAGCATTCGCTTGAGCACATGATTTCGCCTTCTAAACGCCCCTTTAGGGTCCTTGAATGGCGAATATTTTGAAGGTGCCTTGGGCAGGGCCGCAAGCAGCGCTGCTTCAGATATATTGATATCGGCCGTCGATTTTCCGAAATATGCCTGAGATGCCGCCTCTATTCCATATGCCCTTGTTCCAAAATATGCCTGATTCAAATAAAGTCCCAATATCTCATCTTTTGTATATTTTCCCTCTATTTGAATTGAGAGGACGATTTCCTTTATCTTCCTTGTAATTGTCTTCTCGGGCTTTAGAAAAAGCATCTTTGCCAATTGTTGAGTAATTGTGCTCCCGCCCTGAACAAAGCCCCTTTCCCTTATGTTTTTAATGAGTGCGCTGATTATCCTGATGAAATCTACGCCATGATGCCTGTAAAAACGCTTATCTTCAACTGCCAGGAAGGCCTTTATGACATGTTTGGGTATCTTTTCGTGAGGGATAAATGTCCTTCTTTCCACATAGAACTCCGTAAGGAGCTTATTATCATATGAATAAACTCTGGATGCCTCATAGGGAGAATAGTTATCGAGTACGCCTATCTTGGGAAGTGTTGAAATACACCAGTAGATGTACCCCCCGGCAAGGCCTATAGCAAGAATTATGATTATTCTAAGACTTCTGAAAAAAAACCGGCTGGCCCGCAAAACAGCCTGTTTCAATACGCGAGCAAATGACTTCATACTGAATTCACGGGCCAGCGCATCTCTTGCCTTTAAAAAGATCAATTCAGGATCAAAAGGGTCGGGAATACATAATACCATGTCTATCCCCATTTCCTCCAGTACAGGCACATCCGATGGGTTCGACAGGACTATTAGTGTAGTCTTCAATAGATTATTGGAAAGTGTTTTCAGGAAATTCAGTTCGCTTGCAAGATTTTTCTTCGTGTCAAGGATGATTACAGGAGGGGGACGTTTGTTAATAGCCTCTTCGGCCTCAAAATGACTGGTGAATAGAAGGTTTTTAATGCCTTTAACTTGAAGAGTTTTTGATATGATCCTGCCCCTGATCTCATCAGGAGAGTAAACAATTACAGAGGAGGGCATTTAAATCTCTGAGTCTTCTGTTATGGCCATGGTTAGTGCACCCTTTGCGGTTGCAAACAGCGGCTTTTCAGCAACTAATATTTCAGAGATCGTGACTGGAAGCCGAACCTCCGTTAATGCCTTTTCAAATTTTTCTTTACACCCCCGGGGCATAACGGTTCCTCCGCTTAAAACAATGGGCAGAGGCTTGGAAAACCTGGGTATGTTATCAGATGATCCTAATACCTGCTGAAGACTCTGCGCTAAGGTTGAAAAAAGATCATCGTAAAATATGTGGAGACCTATTTCTATCCTGTCCCTCGGCTCGATTGAAAGATCAAAACCGTCTTCTTTGACTGCCTTCACCTTTGCGGCCATTTCGCCCACAGAACTGCCGACCATTTTGTCTATATAGTCACCGCCTTTCTGAATACTGTAAGTGACTACAGGGACGGAGAGGTAGGATAGACAGACATTGCACATTCCGCCTCCCATGCTTATTCCTATGCCCGTGAAATTATTGCCTGTGAGTTCAGAAAGGATTACTGCCATCCCCTCATTTATTGCTATAGGGTAATATCCAAGGCTTTTGAGATGCATCTTGATTATCGATTCATGAAAGATGACCGAGGCCGGCCTGTCAATAGGTTCACCTGGAACGCTGAAACATATCTTCTCATTATTTTTCACGGGTTCCCGAATAAATCTGCTTATCAGGGCCTTAATAACACTTATGCTCTCTCTTTCCTTTGGATTTAAAAGCCCGCTCTCAACGGGCTTCCTTGTATCGCCTCCAAATGTGCTGGCAAATTCCTCTGCAGAATAACCTAATATATAGAGTTTTTCGTTTTTTTCGAAAAACATGATCTCGTCTCTTGAAAGTGTTTTTCTTGTTATGTTTGAATAAGGAATAGTAAAGAACGCATTCAACTGCCTGACCGCCTTAATATCTTTGCCTCTGCTCTGCGCCACCACGATATTGACGGTCCCGATATCAATACCTATCGGACCTTTGATGCTCCTGGTTTCCTCCTTTTTCCTGGAAGGCATAAGCCGATCAACAATCTTCTGATTCTCATTAATTGGCTCTGCCGGGACATCAATGTCTCTGTCACCCATAACTTCAACGGATGGACCTGATTTAAATAAATCTTTTATCCCCATTTTTGGTTCTCCTGGGACAAGAGTTTATGGAGAGCATTATGGATATTAATCATTGGATATTAAATATTGGACATTGAATATTTATTGCCTCAACATATAGAGTGCTTATCCGGATATTAACTATCCCTCTGGAAAAACTAATATAAAATGTATATTAAGACAAATCCGTCTGCATGTCAACCGCAATTTAGACACTATTGAGGCTGTCAGCCTCAATAGTGTCCAAATTGCAGAGGATTAAAATCTCCACTTGACGATCTATTCTATTGGCATGTATAATAAATATTTAGAAAATGAAAGACAACCGATACAGATTTATCAAACTGGAGGGAAAAATGTTACGCGCCAATACAATTATATTAGTTTTGTCCCTCGGCCTTATTTTACCAGGCTGTGCTACCCTTGAATATCTTGATAGCAGCACAGAAGATGAGAAGGCCGCATTCAGGATGAGCAAGGACGAAATGTACACCGAGCTGAAAAGACAAAAAGCGAGAAATGCGAGATTAAATAGACAGATTGATACCTTAAAAATGCAGGAGAAGCAGCTCCCAAAGGCCGTAGACAAAAATGAGATCACGAAAGCCAGAGACGAAAATAAATCCTTAGTCCAGGAAATGGGCAAACTGAGAGAGGATCTCCAGAGCCTAAGCGCCGAAAATGAAAGACTCGAAAAAATGCTGGCAGGGATTCAAGTCAAGGAGGAGCCCCCGCCCCCTGTATTACATAAAGTTAAAAAAGATATAGGAAGACTAAATATAAAAGTCCTCTCTGGGGATGGGAATTTGAATTCGGCAAAAAGGATGGCAAAACAGCTCGGGGACATGGGTTACAGGGTCCAGATGATCGACCGTGCGCCCCGTGCAACCTTCAAGACAAGTGTAATATTTTATGCGGCCAACGTCGTGGACGAGGCAAGACGTCTTCATACCGATCTTGGCTATAATCCAATCTTAAAACCCTTAACTTGGTCGTCAAGATTTGATATTATTCTGGTAACAGGCTCGTCGCAGTAAAAGAAGAGTAACGCAGCCAAAATCTTTTTATGGAAGTCTATAGAATAATGCAATGATGGGGTACCAAACCATGAATCAATCCAAAGACAAAACAAAAGTCTTGATCCTGACTGGGCACTACCGCATTATAGGCAAAATCAATCTGGTGACTGGTGCACGTCTGACCGATTATATTGTCGATGCCAAATCGTTTATCGCCCTTACTGAAGCAGAGGTAACAGACCGTGAAGGCCGCCGAATCTTTAACGCGCCCTTCCTGAATATCCAGCGCGATCGTATCGAAGTCATTGTACCTGCCGAAATAGCGACTACAGGCTATAAAACCGCTGTGCAAGACACCTAAACCCTTACTCCTCAAATCTTTTCAAGGGTAGTATACTCCAGATGGAGGAGCTTTCTCCCCACATTTTTGAACAGGACTTCAACCTTATCTTTGGCTATTAATCTTGAGACAACGCCAGGACCAAATGCCGGATGGCTGACCCTGTCTCCCATGGATATTCCCCCGGATGATTTCCTCTTTTCCTTCCTGAAGCCATAAGGGCTTTTCTTCCATTTACTATCACGCGTCTTTACATGACATCCGGCAGATTCATATGAAATAATTTCTTCCGGAAGGCCCTGTATAAAGGAAGATAAACCATTTCTATAGCCTCTCTCCGCACTTCCAAAACTAGACCACAAAGGCACTGATTCCTGGCCGGGATAGCACATGATCAACTGATCCCTGGCCCGGGTAGCTGCTACATACATGAGACGGCGTTCTTCTTCCAGATCCATGGGGTTGCTGTATGCCCTGGACGCGGGGAACCGTCCCTCCATCACCCAGATAATAAAAACCACCGGCCACTCAAGCCCCTTTGCAGAATGAACCGTGGAAAGTGTAAGCGATTCGGCTTTTTCCCCGGTGTTGATATCCGCAGAGCTTGTTGGGGGCTCCAAAACCAGGTCGTCTAAAAACCCCCTCAATTTTTTATAGCGACCCGACATTGGAATCAATTGTTCCAGTTCCCTTTCTCGCCTCGGAAAATCGTCAAATTTTGATTCTAAAATGGGACGATAATACACCATTACATGCTCTACCGCCTTTTCCGGTTTCAAATTTTTTGACATCAAGCGAGAAATGAGCCTGGCTAACGCCTTTAGACCTCTATCCCCTTTGCCCGCGCCGGGCCAATCACCAAGCTGATCAGGGGAAATCCCGTTCGCTTTCATCCAGCTAATGATGCCCTGGCTCTTCCTGTGCCCGACATTTTTAATAAGCCTCAGAATGCGAGCCCAGCTTATGGCATCGTTCCAGTTGACCACCACCCTCAGATGAGCAAGAAAATCCTTGATATGGGCGGATTCCAAGAACTTGAAGCCACCGTATTTGACATAATGGAAACCCTGACGGGTCAGTTCCGCCTCTAATTCAAAGGAATGATAACCTGCCCTGAACAGGACCGCAAAGTCCTTAATGGATCGTCCCTGCTGTATCTGTTCCAGGATATAACGGCAAACAAATCTTGCCTGTTCCGGCTCTGTTCTTGTGTCAACAAGCCTTGGGCTGCTTCCCCCTGTGCGTTTAGTGAAAAGGCACTTGGTATATTTTTCAGTTGCCCGATCCATCAGGGCATTTGTAAATGTGAGAATAGGCTGTGTAGAACGGTAGTTCTCTTCCAGCTTGACAATCGTGACCCCTGGAAATTGTGTCGAAAAATCAAACATATTCCTGTAATTGGCGCCCCTGAAAGAATATATGGACTGGGAGTCATCCCCTACAACCATGATATTTTTATGTTCATGCGCAAGCCACTTTACGATATCCGCCTGAATGGCATTTGTATCCTGATATTCATCCACCATAATATAGGCGTACTGCTGGCTCAGATTCCTCCTGACCTGTTCATTTTCCGCAAGAACCTTCCGCAAGTTCAGGATAAGATCATCATAGTCCATGAGTTGATTGGTGTTTTTATAATCCTGATAAAGCTTTCCTAAGGTGTTTACCGGTCTTATAAACTCGAGAAATTGCCCGTATTCTTTGATTATGAAGTCGCTAATCGGTTGCTGAATGTTTGCGGCCTTGCTCAGAATATTGGCGAGGGTTCTCGGTTTCGGAAACCTGGGGGCGCCCTCTGGTATTCCAAGCCCGGGAATAAGGGACCGGATCACCTCTTCCATATCTGACCGGTCCAATATCGTGAATGTGTTTGAATATCCTAAAAGCTCACTATGAATTCTCAGCACCCGATGAGCAAGGGAATGAAAGGTCCCCCCGGACACAAAACTGCACCTTGCATCTGAAAGGCCGGACGCCCTGTTAAGCATTTCCTGGGCGGCCTTTCGCGTAAAAGTAAGGAGCAGGACTGCCTCCGGAGGAATCCCTGATTCAACAAGCCGCGCAACCCTATAAACTAATGTCCTGGTCTTCCCGCTCCCTGCCCCTGCAATGACCAGAACAGGGCCGTTTAGGGTCATAACCGCTTTTAGCTGGGCTGGATTCAGAACATCCTGATAATTGATCTTGTTGGCCAAAATTTAATTTCCTTAACCAATCAATTGCCTGTTCATAAAAATTAGCAGAAGAAAAACAACTGCCATTACTACAAGAAAAATAAAGGCCACCGGTATTAAAAACGCGATAATTACCCTCAAGTAAGATGTCTCGTGAATCTCACGCAATCCTATTATCTGAACGACAAGCTGCCATATACCACCGATCCAGGTACCGACAAAAGGAATAAGGACCCAGACCTGGGCAGCCTGGGCATAAGACAACACCCTGAAGGTAGCCTCAAATCCGTTTTTTCCTGCCCCTACAATACGCAAAAGAACGTGAAAAATACCACTGTAAATAAACAGGCTTATGATTACGAAAACAGGGATAAAAACCATCACGATCAGGAAAATAAAGCCGGCGGATGATTGGCCAAAGAAAAACTTTCCTGTGGATAGCAGAGTTCCGGAAAGGAGTAAAAACTGCCAGAAAAAACCGAACATTCTCCCGATGGACCCGACCAGAAGGGCAAAGGCAAGCGGTTCCTTAATCCCGTCTTTGCAGGTTAATTGTTTGAAGAGCTTTTCAGGGGAAAAAAGCACGGCCTTTAAAGTTTTAAATATCCCCTGCCAGAAGCCAAGTTCATTTCGGTTTTCCCAGGGCGCACCCGTGCGGCGGACTTCCTTTTCTGGTTCCAGTTCTGCTCCCTGGGACTCCGGGGCCATGCCGGTTCCCTTTTTATTAGCATCGATAGCCCGCTCTTTTATAAAAACCTTAAACCGCTGACCGCATTTGGGACATGTCGCCCATTTGGCGTGCGCGGGTATCTTTTCCCTCGGGACATTTTTTGAAAAATGGCAGAATGGACAAATAAGTTCTACATTCATTTTTATAATAGTTCACCTATTAAAACTTTAGACAGGATTACCCCGCGTTCCGCGGGGCAGGCATGGATAAACACGATTTTTTGATCCTGTACATCCTTCCAAAAATCCAGTGTTACAACAATATCCATCTTTTGCAACGATTTAGCCAATTAAATCATAAATTGGCTCATTCAGGAATGAGCGCCAACTGATCTGATATAAAACGTATGCGTCCTTTTCAAATATCATAGATAAAGGTAGGCACATCATTAGCATTGCCATGTTACAGGTAGAGCTAAAGCCTTGCGGTTGCAAAGCCCTGCGCTACGCAGAATACCGGCTTATCTGATAACATATAGAATACCGTTAGATTTCAAGAAGACACATATTTTTTTAAACAGGATATGTATTTTGATCAACAAGATTAAATTAATCCAGTTAATCCTGTTATCCTGTCATATTTTTTCTATAGTGTTCCTTTTTCATGAGTTTACTGAGCGTTTTTTTTTCCGACCACCGCCTGAGCCGTCCAGCCAGCCCGTTGGCAGGAACACGATCGAGAACCTCGCTTTTAAAGGCAAGACCTTCCCCTGTCAGCAGAGCCGCCTCAAGACATGCCTTTTTGTCAGGGCAATCAAAGCAGCCCGGTACAACTTCTCTCAAGCCCTTCTTGCCCATGGGAAAAACCCTGTCTAAAATACCGAAACAATCCTTTTGAGGCGTTGACATGCTATGCTTCCAGCCCCTCTGTACTGTATTGTACTGTACTGTAGTCTTTAGTAAAGCATCCACGCCCATCGAAGATCCCGCTATGCGGGTAAGGACATGGTTTTAAAATCGAAATAAAATCAAATAGATACAAATTTACCTGAATTCATTCATAAAGGCCCTGCCATATTGCATGCACGGGCATACAGGACCGCCAACCTTATACAATATTCAACGACTTATATAAAGACCAATTTCATTGACATAGGTATTTTGACTCTCTATGATCTTCCAATATGAAGCGAATTAGCAGGATATATTTGATCAGGCACGGTCAGATTGACGGCTATCAGGACTTTCCGGTCTACGGGCATACAGATGTGGATCTAACTGAAGTCGGTAATATGCAGATAAAACAAATTTCCGAGCGTCTTCGTCTGGTCGATCTTAAGGCCATTTATTCGAGCGATCTTAAAAGATCCAAAACCAGCGCCAGCCTGATTGCTCGCTATCATGACGTTCCGGTCTTTTCCCTGCGCGAACTCCGTGAGATGTATTTTGGGGATTGGGAAGGAATGACATTAAATGACATACAAAACCGTTTCCCCGAAGAGCTGAAAAAACGCCAGGCAGATCTGGTCAACTACCGGATTCCTGGAGGCGCAGAATCAATTGGTCTTTTTTCAAATAGAATCACAGATTGCTTTGAACACATCCTTTCAGACAACAGCGGCAACGATATTGCAATCGTGGCTCACGGCGGCGTTAACAGGATTATCCTCTGCAAGGCCCTGGGATTAGACATCGCCAATATTTTCAATATGCACCAGGATTACGGCTGCCTCAATATTATTGACTATTTCCCGGATTCTATACTTGTTCGTCTAATAAACGGATGAATTCAGGGTAATCGTTTACTGCCTCTGCCCCTGTAGGAACTGGGTTATACACGTTTTTCAAATGAAATCAATTTACGAGTTCGCAGCTGAAGCCACGCCTACAGTAGGTTAGCGACCAAACCGCTCAACTGATACAAATTTATTAAAGGAGGGTTCCCATGAAAAAAATGCTCGTAACTGACTTGATGGTGCCTCTTGAAGAATATGCTACCGTTTCGATGGAGGCCACCCTGTTCGATGCAGTTATGGCCCTGGAAAAGGCTCAGGAGGATATTGACAGGTCGCGCTATAAATATCTGCACAGGGCAATACTTGTATATGATGACAGCAATAAAATTGTAGGCAAAATAAGCCAGTTGGATGTGCTCAGGGCAATAGAACCAAAATATGGAGAGATAGGACCAACTGGAGCATTATCCCGTTCCGGTCTTAGTCCCCAATTCCTGAAGTCCATGCTGGATCGATATTCCCTCTGGGATGCTTCGGTTACCAGCTTATGCAGTAAAGCAATTAACATTAAGGTAACGGAATTCATGAACACGCCTGCGGAAGGCGAATACATACAGGAATCCGCTTCATTGGGTGAGGCAATTCACCAGTTGGTCATGGGCAATCACCAGTCACTCCTTGTAACCAGAGACGAAGAGATCGTTGGAATACTGAGGTTGACCGATGTGTTTAGCGCAATTTTTCATGCTATGAAATCCTGTAATCCCTGAACTCCTAGCCTCTGGGCGCGGATTCTTTGCTTAATCCTAACGTTTTAAAGTCGAGGTGCCGCTCGCAAGATCCCGCATCTTTGGGGAAATCCAAGGCCCCAACGGCATTGATTCTCGAACGAAATAAATTATCAAAGGCTATCTAACCAAACTGCTTGATATGACAGAGTTAAGCAAGGTGTTAGGGCGGTTGCTTAAGCAACTTAATATTAGTTCAAAACAGCCGACCCATTATATAATTGCTGAAATATAGCTAATCAGTTAATAAATTTAAAATAAGCTTGATAAAACGGCGAACGTATTGGTATAATTATTAAAGGGAGATATCTTTACGTGGGTCAAGCAAAAGACGATCTTGAATTAATAGAGAATCTGGAACAAATCTTTTCAACTTTGCGTCATGAATGGGGGAATTCCATAAACTCACTGAAGATCACCCTTGATGTACTTCAAAAAAACTACGACTATTTCGACGATATAAAGAGAAAGAATTATCTGAGTCGGGTATCGGAGCTTGTTACGCGCCAACAGAGAATGATTGAGGCAATGAAGTCCTATTCCAATCTTATTGTTGAAGACCAGGAAAACATAAAATTTCCCATTTTCTGGGAGCATTTTGTGAACATTGCCGCTCTCAAACTGAAAAATGACAATATCAGGCTCATCCATTATCTCGAAGTTGAACCCTGCCTTATCAAGGCAAATGGTGTAGCCATAAATCAGATTATGATTAACATCCTCGACAACGCCATCGAAGCAGTAAAAGAAAAAAAAGATGCAAAAATAGAGGTAAAAGCCGTAAAAGATAATGGTTATGTCTTGATATTATTGAAAGATAACGGATCTGGCATCAACAATAAGGATGCTCAAAAAATATTTATACCCCTTTTTACGACCAAGCAGGGTAAGATGGGCATGGGATTGCCTATCACTCGCAGACTCCTATTTAACATGGGTGGGCGGATAGAGATAGAAAGTCGTCGCGGCAGTGGCACGGAAGCGAGGGTGTGGCTGAAAACCGTTAGTGATCAATAATAATACAGAAAGCCTTACGTGGATTTTTTGCGAAACTAACATTTCCAGGAGGCAGAACATTGGACTACACACTTGGCCAAAAAGAGCTCGACAGTATGGAGGAAATCCTTCAAAAAGATCTCATTGATCTTGGGGTTCATTGTGTTTTTCTAATTGATATGGCTGGCAATATCATTGTTAATCTTGATAACGGCGATATTGAGCATGATATTTACTCTTTGGCAGCCCTGGCTGCTGGGAATTTCGGGGCTGTAAGCGCTATGGCCAGAATTGTTGGTGAAAACGAGTTTTCCTTGCTGTTCCACAAGGGTAAAAAAGAAAACATACATTTCAGTAAAGTAATGACGGATTTTTTGCTTGTAACCATTTTCGGCAGGGAAACGTCTCTCGGCTTTTTGCGCCTGAAAGTGGCCGAAGCTATTAAAAAAATAAAAGTGATACTTTAGGTATTTAATCCCCAGTCCCGCTCTCCACTGGTAAGCGCGAATTTTGTTCTTGAGGTATATTGTTATGGCATTTGTGAATCTGAAAAAAAAAGAGGTTCAAGTAAAAATAGTCTATTATGGTCCTGGGAGGGGCGGGAAGACAACTAATCTGGAATACATTTACAAAAAATTCAATGCTCGTATCAAAACGGAAATGGTAGCCATTAAAACCCATGGCGATCGAACGCTCTTTTTTGACTTTCTTCCTTTTGACATCGGAAAAATAAAAGGATATGATGTAAAAATACAGCTTTATACCGTTCCCGGGCAGGTTAAGTATAATGCCACCAGAAGATTGGTGTTGAGGGGGGTGGATGGTATTGTGTTTGTCGCAGACTCCATGAAAGTAAGGCGGGAAAAAAATCTCCTTTCGTTAAAAAACCTGCAGGAAAATCTGTCCACCTATAAAAAAAATATCTTCAAAATCCCCATGGTACTGCAATATAACAAGATTGATCTTTCAGAACATGGCATCCCCCTGCTATCCCCTGAAATACTCGGAAAAGACCTCAATACACAACTAAAGGCACCTTCTTTTGAGGCAAGCGCCCTGTTAGGATCAAATGTGGTGGCGACCTTGAAAAAAAGCATATCAATAACCATGGCTTCCTTGAAAAAGGAGCTGAAATAGGAGGTAACCAATTGGTCGATAAATATAACGAGACTGTAACCATTGAAGTGGAAAAACGTCTGGAGGATCTTTTTGGCGAAAGTGAAATCACTCCTGACTTTCCGCAAAACAATGCTGAAGTTGAAAATTCCCTTCTGAGAGAGTTAAAGGCCATAGCACTGTCCATCGACTGGGAAATCGACGATGAAATAATGGCCCAGCTTATAGAACAAGTAGAAAAACTAAAAGATGAATATAGGGATGACAACATTATTCTGTTGTTTCTTCGTCTCCTTGGCTCTGTTGGAAAATATGTCAAGAACAACAAGGCCAATGCGCACCCTGATTCCATAAAACTGCTGAACTCGGTTTATGTTAACCTCGAAAAAGTGATTATGTATAAAGACATGCCGGAGGCAGAAAGGGAGAAAGCACTTCTTGGCGAAGTAAAAAAATTTAAAAAACTGAAAAAGGCGATAGCTCTCAAAAAAGCCCATGAGGACAGGAAAGAAGAGCCGATACCTCTGATTATTGAAGAAAAAGAAATTGATATAGCAGCCAAAAAGGAGCCGGTGACGGCCCCGGAGGCAATTCAGGAGTTAGGGCAGCCGGATGTCAGCCATATTCCTCCTCACGAGGCATTTGCTTTTGCTGTGGAGGAGATAAAAAAGGTTATTAAAGCCGAGTTTTCATCTTTGAGGGCTGAATTGAAATTATGGCGAGAGGGTTAGTAATTCATAGGGAACAGGGCAATGGATATTTCTTCGAGTGATATTCCTGCCATGGTTTTTGGGCGTGTTTCCAGTGATGACCTTGGGGAATTTTCTCTTGACGGTCACATGCTGAGCGTCCTCATGGAACTGGATGGCAAAAAAAGCCTCTCAGAGATCTCAAAAAAAACAGGTCTGAACATGGGCGTCATAAGAGTGACCGTCTCCAGGCTGTTGGAACTCAAGCTTATTGAGCGTTTAGAGGAAGCCGTTTCCCTGCTTGGGAGAGACTTTCTTGACTATCTTGATAAGCAACTGTCTCTGGCGGTTGGTCCTATTGCGCGCATATTGATCGAAGATGCGGTCCTTGACCTGGGTCATAGTCTTTCAAAATTCCCTAACTATCGGGCAGCAGAGCTGGTTGATATTCTTGCTCGAGAAATCCAGAAGGAGGACAAAAGGGTTCAATTTCAACGTGTTATGGTTGAAAAGATTAAGGAAATACAACCGTAGATTGTAAGAGTTAACCACGGAAAAGCACGGATTATCACTGATAATAGATAGCTATGGGCATCTCTTCACACATTGGCCTATACCTGCCCGCCGTCCGGCAGGCGGGGGTACAATGGGGAGCCAAAAACTCTGTAGAACTCCGTGAAAATCCGTGGTGAACTATTACCAAAGGAGTGGTTATTATGGCAATACTTCGAAAAAGAACCATTTGGATCATGGCGGCTTGCATCCTTATCCTTATTGCTGCAGGGGCATATCTTTACCTGTTTCAATTCCAGCAAAAAAAATCGATTAAGATAGGGGCCCTTTTTGATCTTACCGGGCCTACATCTGATGTCGGGGTAGACTATTCCTTAGGAGTCAAAGAGGCCGTTCGCTGGATCAATGAACATGGCGGGATTAACGGAACGAAAATTGACCTCATTTCCAATGATTACGCCTATAATATCAAAAAAGCCAGATCTCTTTATAAAAAATATATAAACGAATACAAAATAGAGTTGATACAGGGATGGGGCACCGGTGATACAGAGGCATTAATGGGTGACGTTAACAGGGACAGCGTGGTCTATATGTCTGGTTCGTATTCCGCCTCGCTCACCGACCCGTTCTACACGCCTTATAACTTCTTTATCGGCACCGATTATTCCACTTCCATCAGACTCGCCATTAAATATATTAAAGAAACACACCCCGATCCTTCCCGCCCACCCAAAATGGTGTTTATCTATCCTGATCACCCGTACGGCAGGGCCCCTATTCCCGCGGGGAAGAGAATGGCCGCTGAACTGGGTGTTAACTATGGTCAGGACCAGTTTGTCGCTCTCAGTGCCAAGACGGCAATAAAAAAATTGAGAGAGGTAAAAAATTACAACCCCGATTGGGTATGGCTCGGGGGCACGCTTAACTCCTGCGCGGTAATTATACGTGATGCGGGTAAAATCGGCCTGGATACAAAGTTTATTATCAATACCTGGGGGTTTGATGAAAGGCTTCTGAAAAAAAGCGGGCCTTATGCGGACGGAAGGGCGTACGGCGTGGTCCCCTGCGTAAAGTGGGGGGAGAGGGTTGCAGGAATGAAAAATATAATGCAAGCCCATAATAAATACCGTTCGGGTAAAATGCATACCGTCCATTATGTCAAGGGTTGGCTTTCAATGATGGTTATGGCCGAAGGAATAAAGAGAGCCGGTGGTAAACTGAGTGGGCCGGATATCCGTGACTCCCTGGAATCCCTGAAATTATTCAATATTGGCAACCTGTCCGCGCCGATTACTTACACGGCCACTGACCACAGGCCAAATACGCAAGCAAAACTCTACAAGATAGAAGGCGGTGAGTATCTACCCGTAACAGAAATAAAAATGCTAAGGGACCCCAGGTTTATCGGATGGTAGACCTGAAGATATAGTATTAATGATAAAACTATATAAGGAGACAAAACCATGATCGTTATATGCGAAGAATGCGGAAAAAAATACAGGATAGACCCCGGAAAAATAAAGGGTGAATCGGCTAAGTTCAGATGCAAGTCCTGCAATCATGTGATCACGGTCTCAAAACCGGCAGCCGTAGCTCCGGAACCACCTCCCCCAGTTACGCCCCCTCCCCCCGAAGCAGCCAGGGCTAGGCCACCTGTCCCCGAAGCAGCCAGGGATAGGGCACCTGTCCCCGAACCTGAAGCCCGTAAAAAACCTGCAAAGGTAAAAAAAGTTAGAAGAGGAGTTGGTTTGAGGACCAAAATGGCCGTTCTTTTCTTTCTTATTCCTATTGTTCTTATGGTAGCCTCCGGTCTTCTCTATTTGAGACAATTAAACAACCTGTCGGCGCTTATCACTGGCGAGAGTTCAACGATAGTTAAACAGTTAGCTGAAAAGGCTATCAGAGAAAATGCCCGTTCCGTGGCTTCTCAAACCATGCTCTATATTCTAACCAATCCTGAATTAAGGAAACAGGACTACGACCGGAATGTGGATTTAAAACGAGTGGCAGTACAGAAAGTAGGATTGACCGGTTATTCCGCTCTTTATGAACTGCCAGGGCCGGACGGGATCTGGCGCACGTGGGCCCATGCCAACTCCAAAATCATTGGCATTGACATGAGCAAGTTAAAAGAACCTCTCGGAAAAGCTTTTCCAGGATTCTGGCGCGTATATACGGGAGTTAAAGGCGGCAGAGAGGCAAGCGGATATTATACCTGGCAGGATAAAGACGGCACTTTCAGAGATAAATACATGGTATGCACCCCTGTCGAGGGAACAAAATTCATTATCGCAAGCACGACCTACCTTGATGAATTTACTTTACCCATAGTAAATATGGAAAAGCGTGCGGAAAAAATCAGGATCGACGTCAGAAATATAAATATTGCCATACTTGGAGGCGCACTTATTCTTGTCGGCCTTGTGGTTTCTTTGTATGGTCGAAAGTTATCAAAGAGAATCAGATCCCTTACGGACGTTGCTGAACGCATCAGTGTAGGTGAACTGGATGCCGAAGTAGAAATCAAAACAAAAGATGAAATCGGCGATCTGGGCGAAGCCATAACTCGAATGCAGGAGAGTATTCGTCTTTCCATAGACAGATTACGAAGGCGCAGGTAATAATTCATAACAACTCAATATTTCGGGGTATAATTTTTACCACCAAAGACACGAAAGGCACGAAGAGACATAGCAAAAAAATATCAAATACCCGCCTGCCGTACTGCGGGCAGGTCCAATTATCAATAAACAATGTCCATCGAAAAACTTGAGAATTCGACATTGAACATTGAATATTGGATATTTTGTATCTGCATAACAATATATTGGCGTAAATACCTTGCGAATGTGGTAATCCAGGAGTAGTTATCCTGAATTATTGAGATATTACTGTAGTTCTTCGTGTCCTTCGTGGTGATCAATTTCCTTTCATTTTAAGTGGGGCATTGTTATGGACAGAAAGCCCCCGGGCATTGAAAAGATACGGGAGAACTTTGAAAAATGGTTATTGTTCCAAAGGAAAAACCTGTCCTTGAAAACCTGAATAGCTATTATCTGGACATAAAAAAACTATTCGAGCACTACCAGGGCGAACTCGGCTCAGGGTGTATCCATTTTAAATCCCCTTCCGCAGATGGGGTCGTTTTCTTTGACAAAGACGAGCTTTTAGCAGGAATATTCAGAGACAGACAGGGCGAGATACAGGGCAAAGAGGCAATAGACAATGTTATAGAAGCAGTGGTTAACGGCAACTTTAGTATAAATATCTATGAAATAGACCCCGAGAAAGTCTATTTCTGGGCCAATATACATGCTGCAGAAAAGATCTATAAAGATCTCAGCACAGAGTTTACTGATCTTGAAGGTCTGATTAAGAAGATGGGCTCTGAAAAGCTCACAGGTTATATTGAAGTTTCCATAAGCGACGGTAAAGAAAGCGGCCTTATCTTTTTTAGCAACGGGGACATCACAGGCGGTTCATATTCCTGGGGCGAAGGAGAGGTGAACCGTTCAAAGGAAAGCCAGGATCTCCTTATTCAAAAAACAAAGGAATTCGGTGGTATATTCCATGTCAGCAGGATCTCCTTTATTGGGGGAGATATGGAGATCAAACCTGAAGGTATCGGACAAAAACAGGCGTCTGATGTTCTCGGTTTAATCGAGGAACTTATGATCATATGCGAAAGGATTGTTACTTTAGATAAGAAGATCAAGGCGAGCTTTAGCACACTGCTGAAAAAGAAATTTGTAGACAAGGCAGAACAGTATGATTTTCTCGACCCCTTTTCAGGAGAATTTGAATACACCGGTGGAAAAATTTCATTTAGAGGTAATGTCACCGATGAAAAGCTGGCTGAGGGTGTAATACAATCTCTAAAGGAACTTGCTGCCGATCTCGAAATCCTCCCCCAATTCAACAAAGAGTTAGGTCCTTGGTCTTCAAAACATGCAAAAGAACTCGCGAGACTTGCTATTAGTATTTAAGTAACAGTTCACACTATTTTCATCCCATCAATACCCTCAACGCAGTTGAATTACGGTTTTGGAATCCTGAACTCATCTCCATTTAAAGGAGGCGGGATGGGGGCAAGGCAAGGTCTGATCCCCGACACGGGTTGATAAAAAATGGCTGGCACAGCATCTAAAATTGTTATTGATAAACCGCGGGCATTAAATGCCCAGTTTATTGATAACATTCCGGTTGGTATTTACCGGTCCACTCTTGAAGGGAAGATTGTCTTTTGCAATAAGGCCATGGCCAGATTATTCGGATTTGATTCTGTCAGTGATTTGATCGACTATCGAATTATCGATTTGTATCTGTATAAAAAAGACAGGGGCAACTTTGTAAGCCTTGTAATTGAAGGCGGGTTAGTGGAAGATCTGCCCCTTCAATTCGTTAAGCGTGATAAAACGCCCATATGGTGCGCGGTAACCGCAAGAGCAGTTCTGGACGACGACGGCATTGTAATTTATTTTGATGGAATAATGAGGGAGATAAAGGTAGATTTTGGAGAAAATGTCACCACAGCAGACCTGCATGATATAGCAGACAAAATTGTATTTCATATTGACCTTAAGGGGAACATCCTCGATATTAACCAGGCCGGTGCCAAATCCTTTGGGTTTCACAGAAATGAACTAATCGGAAAACCCTTAGACGAGTATATTGTGCCCAGATATAGAAATCAATTTCGCCTCTTTGTTTCCGGAATATTAGATTCCGAGAATGATAATGGAATCCTTACAATAATGGACAAGTCCAGGAAAATACATTATCTCGAATTCCAGTCATCTCTGGTAAAAAAGACGGAAAAGGCGCATTATCTGGAAACTGTGGCCTGGGATGTGACTAAAAAGCTCAGGCATCAGAAAGAATTAGCCAGAGAGAAATTTCAGGGTGTCCTTGAAATGGCGGGAGGAGTGGCCCATAATCTTAACCAGCCCCTGATGATCATCAACAACCTGCTTGATGAATTATTAACCGTATTGAAACCTGATGATCCTAATTATAATATAATAGAGAGAATAAATGGTCAAACCGAAAAGCTAAACCAGATCGCTAAAAAAATAGGCGGCATAAAGAAATACAGGGCAATGGAATATGTAGGTGGAGAAAGAATTGTAGACATTGACAAAACCTCATAAGGAAATATCATTTTAGCTTTTTGAAATAATCGATCACGAATTATAAGGATATGGTGACCTGTTTTCAAAGAGCAAAACTAATACATAAGGAGAAGGATTAATGGTAAAAAAAGTGCTGGTTGTTGACGATGATCATGAAATGCTCATCTCACTTAAAGAGGGGCTTGAAAAATATGGCGAAACATTTTCCGTGCTTCTGGCAGGGGACGGTCATTTTGCTGTTGAAAAACTAAAGGAAAATCCGGTTTCCCTCGTTGTTACTGATTTGAAAATGCCACACATGGATGGATTTGCTCTGCTTGCCCACATTATGGAGCAATATCCCGACATACCGGTAATCATAATAACAGCTTATAGTACGCCCAAAATGGAACAATTAGCCAGTGAGGGAGGCGCTGTGGGGTACATTGAGAAACCTTTTATGATTGACAACCTGGCCCAGAAGATAATGGGTTCCCTGAGAAAAGAATCTGAAGGCGGAACTTTACACAGTGTCTCCTCGGGCATGTTTTTGCAGTTAATAGAGATGGAGCAGAAGACCTGTACTATACGGCTAATTGACAAACTATCCGAAAAACAGGGAGTGCTCATGTTTAAAAATGGGGAGATGCTCGATGCCAGGAGCAACGGCTTGCAGGGTGAAGCGGCCGCGCATGAGATATTCTCCTGGGATGAAACTACCATATCAATCCAGAATTCCTGCTCCCTGAACAAGAAAAAAATTAAAGGAGATCTCCAGGCCATTCTCTTAGAAGCAATGAGGCTAAAAGATGAGGCCGGACAGAGTGAAACTCCGAAAATCCAGGAAACAGACAAAAAAGTGCTTGAAGAGGCGACTGATAGCAGTAACTCTATTAACGCTATTCGGAGCCTCCTGAAAAACAGGATTGGTGAAAAAAGTGGGGTGGAAGATCTGTACCAGGATAGTACATGGGACGGGCTAATCGCACAAATTACAAGGATCGGCGCTTTTTTTACCGCCGGAAAATTGAAGGCCGGATATATTGACAGGGATGAATCAAATGATTTTATCCTGGTACCCCGGGAAAAAACCCTGATTCTTTCTGTCAGCCCAAAGTGCCCCAGAGACAGAATAATGCAGGTCCTGTGCGAATAAAATCGCTTCGCGATTTTATAAAGAGCCCCGCCACAGGCGGGGCTTGAAAGAACGACGAAGTCGTGTTTTATAAAATGATCGAACGAAGTGAGATAATTTTATTGTGAGGTTATTTAATTGAAAAAACTATTTAAAGATATTCTGGACATAGGAGATGTTAAGGGGATCATGCTTTTTTCTTTTGGCGGAAAGCTCGTTTATAAGGAGTTTTTAGCGCCATTAACTGAAGAGCCGGAAAGCAAAGAGTGGTGGCCCCTTTTTATTACTTCTCTCGAGGGAATCAGGGAGGCGGATCTTGTTTATGAAAAGGGCAGGCTTTATTTAAGAAAAACCGATATAGGCTATCTATTAATTTTAATGGGTATTTTTGCCCCTATTGCTATGGTTAGACTTAACTGTGACATACTGCTGCCTTCGTTAAAACAGAAAAAATTTCGTAACTACACAGGTATTTAGACAGGATAACAGGATTAACTTGATTTTTTTTAAATTCCTGTAAATCCTTTAGATATCCTGATAGACCGTTCCTTGCTTTATGTGTAATTGCTTGGGTTAAACCCTTCTATTATAATCCGGTTTAACCCGCTCTCCCCATTGATCGGAAGTTATTTTAAATATTCATTTCATATTTAAGAAAAACACAAAGAGATTATATTAAATTCCTTATTTGGAGTTTATCTGTAAGCTATATTACCAGGATTCTTTATTTGATTTACACGATTATTACAATAAGGGCTTGTTTGTGACTTAATAAAAATAAATTCCTGTTTATCCTGTTATCCTGTTATCCTGTCTAAAAAAGAGATGCCTAAATAGTAACAAGATTTCTTAATAACTATGGTCACAGAATATTGGAGCAATAGATTTGAATGTTTCTAAAGTCTTGATTGTGGACAATGATCTGATGTTCCTTGCCCTCTTTGGAGATATTCTGAGGGAAGAGGGGTTTCAGGTAAAAACAGCTAACAATGGAAAGGAATGCCTTGAGGAAATAAAAAAAAATCCTCCCGATATTCTTTTCACCGATCTTATTATGCCCAAGATATCGGGAGAACAACTCATTAAATATGTTAGAAGTGATCCCGCCCTGGCAGACATTGTAATTGTCATTATTTCAGGTGCCTTAACGGAATATTCGGGGCGAGATCAGTTAGGTGCTGATTATTATATTGAAAAGAGTGAGATCGGTACGATCCGAGAAAAACTTCGAGATGTATGCCAGAATATCGTCTCAAGTAAAGGCAGGGAAACACCGTCTCTTTTACACAAAAAAGGCTTGAGACATAGAAAAATCGTTGAAGAACTTCTGTCAAGTCGAAGTCAAAAACGACAAATATCCCAATGCATGAAGGAAGGGCTTATTGTTTACGACTTTGACCATAAAATATTGGAGGTTAATCCCGCTGCGGAAAAATACTTAGGAAAATCTCTGAATGACTTGCTGAACACCTCTGTGGAGGAACATTTTGATCCTTCTGATCGGGAACAGATCAAGGCCATTCTAAAAAAACTCCCAAAAGGCAAACAAAAAGACAATTATCTAACAACAACCCTTGGGCCAAAGACACTTGATCTTATTTTTTCCGTTTTCAAAGACGATCAGGGTGAATCCCCACCTGGAGGCATCATCTTAATCTATGATCTGACCCGGCAAAAACTAATCGAACAGCGCCTGGAAAAAAAGATCAAAGAAATGGGGCTGCTAAATCAGATTGCCCAAATATTAAATTCCAGCCTGTCAGAGGACGCGGTTTTCAACTCTATGCTGGAGAAATCCGTCGAGTTATTGGCTGCAGAAGCCGGAACCATAGCAATACTTGAAAGCAATAACGATCACTTAAGGAATTTAGTCTTCAGATATACATATGGTGAAACGGCTGAAAATATCAGGGGAGTTCGTGTTGGGGAAAATCACGGCCTGATCGGATGGGTTGTTTCACAAAATGAACCGGTCATCGTAAACGAGGTGAAAAAGGACTCCCGTTTCCTTCCTGATATCGATTATCAAACAGGTTTTGATACGCGATCCATTCTCTGTACTCCTATCAGGTCTGACAAAAATGTTATCGGTGCCATTGAAATATTAAACATTAAAGAGGGCCAGTTCGATCAGGATGACCTGGTATTATTGAATACCATTGTTGATGTTGCCTCATTAACCATAAAAAACTCCCTTTTGCACAGGGATATCATTATCCAGCGTGACTACTATTCAGGCATTTTAAACAGTGTGAACGAAGGCGTAATAATACTGGACCGTAATCTGTCAGTATTGGAGGTAAATCAATTCTTCCTGATCTTTTTCAATAGGGAACGTGCTGACATTATTGGTCAGAAATGCTATTCTGTTTTTTTTGGCAGAAACCAGCCTTGCCCCGGTTGTTTTGTCGAACAAAGCCGGGTCTTTGAACAGGGTGAAGACTTTTCTGCTAACTTGAATTGCCGGAATTTCCAGGAAAAATTATATCATTTCAAGGTCTCAGGTACGCAATTAGAAGTGGAGGATGAGATTGTCACTTCCGTCCTTTTGACCTTTAGTGATATTACAAGGATAGAAAACCTTCACAATTATCTAAAGGCATCTGCCTCTGTCGCATCTTTACTGTTAAAAGGCGGAAATATAAGGGGACTTGTAGGTGACGTTATTAAGATCATGGGGCAAACGGCTGAGGCAAGCCGTTGCTACTGGTTTGAAAACCACAAAGACGCATACGGCAGGATTTACGCGAGCCTGCGGTCCGAGTGGTGTTCCGAGGAGATAGAGCCTCAGATCGATAATCCCGGCCTGCAAACCCTGTCCTATGAGAACGCCTGCCCGGGATGGCATCAGGAGATGTCGACCGGAAAAATCATTTCCGTGACCTTAGACGACTCCCCCGATGAGGAACGCGCTTTCCTCGAATCCCGGAATATTAAATCCATCCTGCTCCTTCCCCTGTTTATTAAGGAAAGCTTCGAAGGATTTATCGGATTTGACAATTGTGTCAACGGCAATCTATGGCAGGACGCGGAAATCAACCTGCTGCGCTCTGCGGTAAATTCTCTTGCAAATGCCTTTGAACATGAACGATACGATAAAAAAATAGAGGAAAACGAGGCCAGGTATCGTGATATCTTTGAGAATGTATCTGATTTCTGGTACCTTCATGACATGGAGGGAAAGATCATTGAGGTCAACCCGGCTATCGAAAGAACTACAGGCTATCAAGAGACGGAATTACTTTCCATGACTGTCCGGGATATAATTCCCGAGCGCTATAAAAATATGTTTGATGACTATTTGAGAGTACTTAAAGAAAAAGGGGTAGCCGAGGGACTGATTCGTATCGTCATAAAAAGCGGCGAGGAAAGGATCCTTGAATATAAAAACTGGCTTGTTGAATTGCCCAATGGAATAATCGCCTGCAGGGGGCTGGTGAAAGACATGACAGACAGGATGAGACTCAAGTCGCAACTGAGACACGCCCAGAAAATGGAATCCATAGGCGTTATTGCCAGCGGCATTTCTCACAACTTCAGGAATATCCTTGCAGGGGTCATGGCCAATACCCAGCTTATCCAGTTAAAATACCAGAGCACCCCTGAATTGCAGAGTTATGCGGATGAAATTGTCAGGCTGACCAAAACAGGCTCTGACCTGATAACCGACCTGCTCCAGTTTTCCAGAAAAGTCCGGATCGGCCAAAAAACCTTTATCAATCTCGTGGAAGTTCTAAAAGAGACCTTTCACATTATAAACCGGTCGTTTGATAAAAAAACAGATATTCAAACTGACCTGGCCGAACTGCTTCCCATTTATGGTGATCACTCTGCATTAAGCCAGGTCTTTATGAATCTGTGCACAAATGCCCGTGATGCAATGCCGGACGGTGGCACATTACGGATTGATGCTAAAAAAGAAAAAAACAGGGTAACTGTTGCCATAACAGACACCGGATGCGGGATGGATGAGGAGACCGTGAAAAAGATATTTGATCCCTTCTTTACAACAAAAGAACCCGGCAGGGGAACGGGATTAGGTCTTTCTACGGCCTATGGTATTGTGAAAAATCATGGGGGCGAAATCCAGGTACAATCCCGGGTGGGCAAGGGAACCTCGTTTAAGATTTTTTTCCCACTGCCGGATGCCGTACCGCGTGACAAAAAAATTGCTGTGCCGGAAATAATAAAGGGCAATGGTGAAAAAGTGCTAATTGTGGATGATGAGCAAAATCTTCTTCGATCCATGGAAGAACTGCTTGATAACCTGGGTTATAAGTCTGATTCTGTCACCAGCGGTCAAAAGGCCCTTGAAAAATATGAGGCATGGCGACCTGATGTTGTCCTGCTCGACAGGAATATGCCTGAGATGGACGGCCTGACCGCCTTAAAAAAGATCCTTTCCATGGACCCTGACGCAAAGATAATTCTCATCTCCGGTTATGAGATGGCAGGGCCAGACGGAATAGATGATTGGATTAGAAAACGCATCAAGGGGTATTTAACCAAGCCTGTTGATATTATAGACCTCAGCAAGGTAATGGCAGGAGTGATACTAAAATGAACGGGATCCGTGTAGACAAAAAAGATGAAATTGAGACCAAAATCAATGAGGCAGCAGCCTATCATTCCATGGGATTGCTCGATGAATCATTAGGTGTTTATGAACGGATACTGTCAGATTTCCCAAAGTTGAGCAAGCAAAACCGGAAAACTGTCAGCAAAAAAATCACTCAATTAAAAAATGAAATGATGGGGCAGGAAAAAAGCGAACATGACAAATTGACTCCCGAAGACATCTCCGTCTTGAGGAAAAGACTCTCAAGTAAAGAAGATGTTCCTTCAATTTTAGGCAGTGTATCCTCATTCAGGGAACTGGGGCTTTTTAATGAGGCAATTTCCGAATACAAAAAATTATTTAAGCTGGATTATCCATCCGATGAAATTATCCCTCCGCTTGTAGAGTGCCTGTTTAAAATCTACCCCCCGTCTAAGATCGTAGAGCAGACGGAAAAGATCATCAACGAAAATAATCTTAAAGACCTGGAAAAGGCCCAGATCAAATATATGGCTGGTCTTGAGATGGAAAAGTTAGACAACAAGGATCTGGCCCACAAACTCTATGAATCCGCTAAAACACTTGATCCAAAAAACAAAGAGATCAGAACGAGAATAGATTCTTTACTGGCCAGCGTTTCTTATAGTTCACGATACGACTACCTCCTAAAACAGAAAATGGTATCTACGGACCAGTTGCAGCAGGCCCTGGCGCTCTCAAAAAAGAGCAAAAAGAGCGTGGAATATCTCTTGATCGAGCATTTTAGAATAACGAAAGAAGAGGTAGGCAAATCACTCTCCTATTTTTACGGCTGTCCTTTCAAAAGCTTTAGTCCGGAATTGCCCACGCCGGTTGAGCTTATCGGTAATCTAAAAAAAGCGTTTCTCTTGTACGAGCATTGGGTCCCGTTGAGCTGGGAAAAGGACAGCGTTGAGATACTTATTGATGACCCTAAGGAGCTCACCAAGATTGATCACATCAGGGTCCTGGTAAAGACAAAAAAGATCAACTTCTCCGTGGCTATAAAGGAGGACGTTGAGGCATACATCAGGCACTTCTTTGACGGAAAATCGTACGAAGATCCGGCCCCTGCCGAAGAGATGGTTGATGACTTTGACCTGATTCCGGATGTCTCCTTTGAAGAAGACGAGGAAGCAGAATATCACGAAGAAGAATTTGATGAGGCATCAGGACAGGTAGTGAAACTCATTGATCAGGCGATTATTGCCGCGTACCGGAAAAATGCCTCCGACATTCATGTTGAACCTTCCCCTATTACCAAGGCCACGAACCTACGGTTCCGGATAGACGGTGTATGTCAGGATTACATCAAAATTCCCAACTCCATGGCCAGAGGCGTTCTTTCAAGGATTAAAATCATGGCAGAGCTCGATATTGCGGAAAGGCGTCTGCCCCAGGACGGGAAAATCAAATTCAAACGCAAAGGCATACCCCCGTTTGAACTCAGGGTGGCTACTCTCCCAACTACCGGGAATTATGAGGATGCCGTGTTGAGAATCCTTGCCAAGGCAGGCGCTATGAGACTGGAGGATATGGGGCTGAATGACAGAAACTTCGGGATTATGAAGGATATTCTCGCAAAACCTTACGGCCTGATATTAGTAGTGGGGCCGACCGGTTCGGGTAAAACCACAACCCTTCACTCCGCACTCGGATATATAAATAAACCGGGCATCAAAATCTGGACCGCGGAAGACCCTGTAGAGATCACTCAGCCCGGCCTGAGACAGGTGGAGGCCAAACCCAAGATTGGACTCGATTTCGCCCGGATCATGCGCGCCTTTTTAAGGGCAGATCCGGATGTGATTATGATCGGTGAAATGCGTGATGAAGAGACCGCCTCCATCGGCATTGAGGCATCCCTTACCGGCCATCTTGTTTTTTCGACTCTTCATACAAACAGCGCGCCGGAAACAGTCACACGATTACTTGACATGGGGCTCAACCCACTTAATTTTTCCGATGCCTTCCTTGGTGTTCTGGCCCAGAGGCTGGTCAGGAGATTGTGTACAAACTGCCTCCAGGAATACCATCCCGATGAAGAAGAATTTGAGGAAATCGTGACAGATTATGGAAAGGATAAATTTGGCGCGACAGGCATCGAATACACGCGCGATCTAACTCTTTACCGTCCCGGCGATGGATGCGAAATCTGTTCCGGAACCGGTTATAAAGGAAGGCTTGGCGTTCATGAATTGATGGAAGGCACCGCCGAAACAAAGAGGATGATTAAAAAACAGGCCAACTCGGAGCTTCTGTTTGAACAGGCGAAAAAAGAGGGTATGACCACACTGAAGCAGGACGGTATTCAAAAAGCTTTCCAGGGATTAACCGATATTAGCGAGGTGCGGAGGGTGTGTATTAATTGATGATTGACTATTGACGATTGATGCGCTCGTAAAAAGGAAGTTAAAGAAATTTCTCTGTCTGCAACCTATTGATTTTGTTAAATGCGATTCTAAAATTTTGCGCTTTTTGCGGCTTCATCTTGATTGGTAAGCCGCAAAAAGGCGCCCCTGTGAAATTGACTCTGTATTTCACTGGGCTCCGACATAGTCAATCGTCAATCATCAATCCTTGAGGTAAGGCAAATGGGAGTTAAGGCACTGGTAGTAGATAATGATTTCTTTTTTGTAGAGTTTGTTACAGAGTTGCTTGAGGCAAGAGGATACCAGGTATTCAAGGCATATGACGGCAAAGAGGCTATATCAAAATTAGAGGAAGAATCCGTTGATCTCCTGTTCGTGGACATGATTATGCCAAAAATTGACGGGAAGCAGTTAATAACATTTGCCCGGAAAAGATTCGTCGATTCCAGTTTTGCCATAGTAGCCCTTTCAGGAGTGATGATCGAAAATCTGGAAAGTCTTGAAAATATTGGGGCCGATTATTTTCTTGCAAAGGGGCCCATGGAAAAAATGGCTAAGCACATTGAGAACCTGTTGGATAAAATCGAAAATGATCCAGTGTTTTCTTCATCCGAAGACAATATTTTCAAACAAGCCGATCTAATGCCAAGGCAAATTACCGATGAATTGATACAAACAGTAAATTTTCACAGGGCTATCATCCAGTGTATTGGCATGGGGGTACTTGTTGTTGATCGTGATGCCAGAATCATAACTTCCAACTCAATTGCCCTTCATATATTAGGCAAATCAATTGATGAAATGCTTAACAGGCAAATCACAAGTATATTTCCGGAAAACGATAGGCCCATGATAATCGAGACGTTAAAAAACTTGATCTTTAAATCCGAGTCAGGACGAATCGAATTCTTAGTTGCTATTAATTCTCGACAGATCCGTGTCATTGCCTCTCTTTTCAAACTTGATGGTGAAATAAACGGATTCATATTTATATTGGAGGAGACTGGCTGATGAACAGAACAAGCATAAAGGATAAGCTGATCCTTAGTTTTTTAGGACTGCTGCTGATCGTTATGACTGTGGTTGGAGTCGTCAACCGCGTGACAACGGATTATTTTCTCGCACAGGCCATTTCTACAGTATTTGCTCTAGCTGCAGGCATTATTTTGGGGGGTATTTTTTCAAAATCACTTGTTAATAGACTCAATATCCTCAGTGATGTTGCAAGGGAGATCAGCCGCGGAGATCTGTCCAGGGATATTCTCCTGTTATCACAGGATGAAATCCGCGATCTTGAGGAGATATTTGCCATAATGGTAGATGAACTCAGGAGTATGATATCCGACATGAGGAACGTTTCGGTTCGTATACAGCAAACCAACTCGAACCTTACAGTGTTAGTTAAAAAAGTTGTGACAAACAGCGCAGAAATAGACCGGTCAGCAAAAACTATAGCCAGTGGATCGGAAGCTCAGACTCTTATTGTGCAAAAGACCTCTATCACCCTGGACAACGCGTTAAATGAAATGGATGAGATGGTCAGGCAGTCATCGGAAACGGTTGCCCAAGTCAATGAGGCACGCCTTAAGTCTGAAGCAGGGGAAGCAAAGGCACGTGAAACCGTCAGTCATTTAGACAACGTTCTAAAGCAGATGGCCGATTATACTCAACCTATGTTCCGGTTAGCTAACAAGATAGAAAAAATCAAGATGGTAATCAACGTAATGGATGATATAGCTCAAAAGACCGACCTTCTCTCCCTAAATGCTTCCATAGAAGCAACAAGGGCCGGTGAAACAGGAAAAGGATTCGCCATTGTTGCCGATGAAATAAGAAATATGGCTGAAAACTCCAAACGGTCATCAGGGGACATCAAGAAAATGGTGGACGACATCCTTGAAGATAATCAGGATGTTATTGTGGCCCTGAAGAAAAGCCAGGATGGTATTAACCAGGGGCGCGAAACTATTCACAGTATAGTAAGCACATTTAGTGAAACATTGACAGGTGTAAAAAATATTTTTACAGCTATAAAAGGGGTTGAGGATGTCACCGCCAAACAGGTAAAACAGATAAGAAGCCTTTCAAGCCATTTCCAGGAACTATCGCGACTTGCCAATAAAAATTTCGTCTCAACCCAAAAAACCACTGTGGCAACCAGAAACCAAAAAGAAGATATGATCAATATGGTAAAAGCTATGAAAGCATTGAACTCCCTTTCTGAGAAGATGATGGAAACACAACGGCACTTCAAACTCAAGAGGGAGCAAAACTCTATTCAGATTGACAATCCAAAACAAAACGCCACTTGATTAAACTTAGCTTCGCTTCGCTCCGCAATTGGAATAATGGAACTATTTACGTTTAAGGCAGCAGATGAATACTTTGGAATAGACGCCCGTTATATCTACCGTGTTATAGAGGACGTTAAGATCACCCGGGCTCCCCTTACACCCCCACTTCACCTCGGCCTGATATATTACAGGGGGGAGTTGTTTGACGTCATCGATATTGCAGGCCTGCTGACAAACGGAAAATCCAAATTTGATGCAAATATCCGGATTATGCTCTTGAAATGGTCTGACAAAAAGCTGGCTATGGTACCCGGGAAAATCATAGGGCTTTTATGGATCGAGGATGGAAAGGATACAGATACTGTTAATGTTGAGGGAAAATACACTGTCCGCCGTGTAACCCCTGAACAGATCTGGGCTAAATTACTGGCACTCACTTATGGACCTTCAGAAATACCAAAAGATATTCAGCCAGGAGTCTGATAAATACCTTAAGGAACTTGACAGGCTCTTGATGAGGGTTGAAAAAAATCCTTCCGATTTAGGATTGTGGGCGGATATTCACGGTAAGGTACACTCTATAAAGGGGATGGCCAAGGCACTCAGCCTGGAAAAAATTTCCGTCTTAAGCCATGCTGTTGAAAACTGGTGCAAAGAGTTTCAGCAGGGTACAATTGATGCTACCCCAGGCGCTATCCAGTCTATTTTCCAGGGTGGAGACCTGCTCAGGCTTTTAGTGGCGCAAATGGGGGAAATCAGTACCGCTGAAGACCAGAGGTGGTACGATTCCCTGATTTCTCAATTCAGAAAAGGCCCTGAGCAAGATGCAAGTGGGCGCAATCGCAAGAAATCCCTTCCAACACATATCCATCCTCGCGCTGAGAATATTGATTATGTACGTGTGAAATATTCCCTGATTGAGGAGCTCCTTGGCCTATCCCAGGAAATTATGCTCCTGGAAAAGTCCCTGCCGCCTCTCTCACTTGAACAAATATCAGGGGGTCTCAGAAACTGGATCGACGATTACACATCCATGTTGAAGGGGCTCCATTTTCGTCTGGCTCAGTTACGTCTTGTTTCAGTGACAGACTTTGCAGATATCTTTGTCAAGACAATTAGAAATCTGGCTAAGGAAAATGAAAAGGAGATAGATTTCGAGGTCATAGGAGGCCAACTGGAAGCAGACATTACCTTATTTGAGCGTCTCAGGGAACCTTTCGTTCATATCTTCAGAAATTGTATCGCCCATGGAATCGAGTCGCCAAAGGAACGTGAAGAGCTGGGAAAAAGCCCTGTGGGCAAAATCACCTTAGAGGCTACCCGTAAAGGAGACAGCCTTACCATCAAATTAAGCGATGACGGCAGGGGCATTGACAGGGTGGCCATTGCTAAATATCTCAGTGATAAGAAATCTTTACGCGAGGATGAGATTGCCCGGATGTCTCAAGAAGAATTGTTCGATACAATTCTCAGCCCTGACTTTTCTTCGGCTGTAACCACCTCAGATATGGCCGGCAGAGGTATAGGGATGAACGTTGTCTCACAGGCCATAGAGTATTTAGGTGGGGCCCTGACAATTAGTTCGGAGGCCTCAAAAGGAACCGAATTCACAATAAAACTGCCGGTCACCCTTTCAATAATCTACACGATAACCTTTCATTTAGGTGATTATATCCTCTCAATTCCTACACTAAACGTTATGTCCATCGAACAGACTGATAGTATTTCTCCCGATGACAATAACTCTTACTACGATCTAAAAGGAATACTGGGCATAAAAAATAACCTGAAAAATCAGCATCATATCCTTACAATCAGGCATCCCGGAGAAAAACATATAAAGAGCGATAATGGAGGAGAGCTTAAAATATTAGTGGGCGACATTATCGGCAACAGGCAGATGATGGTCATGCCCGTAGGCGAACTGTTAGGTAAATCGAAACTCTTCTCCGGAGTTGGAATCATGGAAAACGGAGAAATATCCATACTCCTTGACATTGAAAGCCTTCCATGACTAATCGAGGATCTCTCTCAACTTTTGCGACAGCATCTTCATATCAAATGGTTTTTGAATAAAGCCGGTGCAACCCCGCCCTAATATCTCGGTTGCCTCTCCATCGATATCGTAACCACTTGTAAGCAACACCTTAATATTGGGATTTATTTCCTTAATCTTGTCGTAGGTCTCCCCTCCTCCCATGCCCGGCATGATCATATCCAGGATGACCATATTAATTTTGCCCTGATTTGTCCTGTATATTTCAACGGCCTCTTTTCCGTTTCTTGCTATCAGGACTACATAACCTAATTCTTTAAGCATCTCACTGCCAACGCCAAGAATCATATTTTCATCATCCACAAGGAGCAGGGTCTCTTTTCCCATGTAAAATTCATAGCTGTCTTCACGCTCTGGCCCTTGTATTGTGCTCTTTGCCTCGACTACAGGCTGACTGCTATTTAAATTGTCCATTTACCCCTTTCACTATACATATCCACAATTCCATTTTATTTTCCTGTTAACCCCAAAACAGATGGGAGACCAGGTTTACTCGGGTCTTTTAACCAGTTGTGAACAATACCATTACAGCAATTCTCATGCCATTCTCTAACATATTGATTTTATTAAATATCTTTAAAACCATGGCCCATCCATGCACAAAATATTGTGCATGATGCACATTTTTCTGTGCACTTATCCGTATCTGCTCAATATTTAGGGGAGATCAAATGGTAAGGGCCAAAATCAGAGGAGAGGGAATCAATCTTAAAATAAATTTTGATACTGATCCAAAATCATACTCTGATTTGAGTAAAAGAAGCGTGGGAAAAACTTCGTTGTTGCTTCTGACTTGAGAAAGGCAATAGCATTTTCTCCGGTCATTTTGTAGAAGAGGTCAGAGAGCAGCGTTTCAAAACCCTTCCAGTAATCATCAAGCGTGCACTGCATCCTGGACATGTACCAATCGCTTCCAAGAAGCACTTTGTGCTCAAGCCCATTTATCCTTTCAATTAAGACTCTTTTATAACCTTCCGCAAGGTCTGTAGTCGGAATTCCATGATAAGAAAGATCCGTGTATACATTGTCATGGTCTTTTATAAGCCCGAGAATGGGCTCCACCCAGTTTTCACGTGGCGCATTACCCTTTGACAACGCCTCCCATTCACCTAAACCACCGAAGTGGGCCAGGTTAAGTTTGAGTTTGGGAAATTTTTGAAGCACATTTCTCCAGTATGACGGCCGGGCAAAGTTTCTGTAATATGTCTTGATATGGGTGACCCCTGGCACGTGTTCGTTGGAATATACGCCTGCACTCCAACTGCAATGGACCGTAATGGGTATCAGGTTATTTTCATTGCTGCAGCAATAACGGTAGAGTCTCATCAGGGCATCTTCCACCTTTGGATCATCATTGCCCACAGGCTTATATCCCAATGGTGGGTAGAGCTTTATTCCAACAAATCCCTGGGTCTCAATGGCTGTCTTTGCCTTTTCAACAGGATCGGCCGGCCCGGACCTTGGATCGAATGCAAAAAATGGCATGACCCGGCCTTTAGCCTCAAGGGTCAAACGGGTCATGACCTCCCGCTGGGTCTCAAAGCTAATGGCAGGTTGACTGCCCGGATAAGCATGGGTCATGTCCATCATAAGCGGGACCCAGATATCTACCCCTGGCGAATCGTGTTTCATCCTGTTGAGTATCCACGGCATGTCCATGGCTCCGATCTTAAGGAATGCGGGAAAATTGCTTAGATGTTTAAGGATAAAAAGAAAATTATCCTTCTCCTGCGGATCGATCATTGAATTAAGTACTGCACCGGGGTCGATGGAAACTTCCCGAAAATAGTCCCGCAACGACCCATCTAATCGACCTCCTTTCAGGTCACTAATCAGTTTGGCCGCCCGCTTACCTACCGCTACCCCAAAACGGCTTGCCAGCATACCTGAAAGGGGGACACAGTCGTTATCAAAGATATGGCAATGGCAATCTATTCTCATTTTTCAACCTCTAGTATGTAACAGCTCAATATTTCGGGGTATAATTTACCAAGAAGGACACGAAGAGACAGAGTACAAAAATATCCAATTTCCAATTATCAATAAACAATCAGCCCGATATCGGGTAATAACTCGTGCAATACGTATTCCCTGTGCCTCCATGCAGCTCGAATAAATCGACATGAATCTGTTTGCTCAATATTTCTTTCGCCTCCACTCTCATAATCAGCCCGACTTGGCCGCCAGAGTCCTTTCACATATTCAATATCCCTGTCAAAGGATGTGACATCAAGACAAAAGTCACCTGCCGTGATATGGGTCTTCCACTGTTTTATTCTATCTTCTTTGGGCCCTTCTGTTCTGAGAATTGACTTGACAGTCTGAGAAATATTGTTCCATTGAACTGCGCCATTGGGTTCACGGTCATCCGGGCTCAATTGCGCAAATCTTGCGAAATATGAATACAGTTCCTTACACCCGTTAAAAAAGTTCAAGGTATTGTCCCTCTCCGTATCACCTTTCGGATGGCGACCTGTTTCATATTTATAACTCCATTCCAGGTAGGGCCGGTCAGGATACGTTCCCACACTGCCGTGTCCGACAGGTACTATCTCCGCAAAATTGCCCATGAATCTGGTTTTGAAATCATCAAATTTTGACTTGATATACCTGCGGATGTTTGAAGAGTGTTTTTTCGAGGCTTTTATGGAGCCACGTATCGCCTTATTGCGTTCGTGAGCAAAGCCGACAAACCCAAAATGTGAAAAGGTGTCCGCAAATACATGAGCTGTAATGCCGACAATGTGCGGCCAATATTTTTCATTAACGGCGTCGAGGCTGTCTTCTATCATTTTTTTCGCGGGCGCGCTGTTTTTTCGACATGTCATTCTCCGGACAAAATCACCGTTTTTGGGCATATTGCCCGGCAGAAAATGAAACGGGACCCAGACCTTCCACTGATCGCCGGGCATTGCATTCATATAGTCAAGGGGCTTGTGACTGGTCATAGTGGGCAGAATGGCCTTCCTGTTTGAAACCAAAACGGCTTTATCATCAATAGAGTCATCAACAAACTGAGAGGCATAGGCAATTGTCTGTGCGGTTTCAGACTTAATTCCCGCGGCACGGGCCAAAGCGTAAACCCCGTAAAAATGCATATCCAGTTGCATGGCTTCCTCCGTAATAGCTCAATATTTAGGGGCTTTCACCCCCACCCCGACCCTCCCATAAGCGCTAACTTATTTTGCAAACATTCACAGATTTCATTTTTGAAAGATGAACGTCCAACATCGAATAAAAAAACAAATACCCAATACCGAACATTCAACCACGCCAAGTCGTGGTTTCTTTTCAGCCGTTTTGATACTCGTAACGAAAATCTTAATTAATTCTTCTGTTTCCTGTAACATATCATTTGAGTGTAACCTTTTTGCACACATTCTCTCTCATAGCGTAGCGCAGGGCTTTAGCCCTGCAACAAAATGGCAGAGCTAAACCTCTGCGCTACGAAAATAAGGTTACATTCATATCATTTAGTAGTTAAGGTTTATTAATTATAGGCACTCGCTGAATAAATTTCAACCATCTCTGGGTCTCCTTTTCCCTTTCAACGTTTCACGCCCTGGCGTGATTGGACGTTCGATGTTCGATGTTCATTTTTTCAGCCCCTCCTGGAAAAATAATAAGTTAGGGTGAGGGGGGTACCACGATTTATTGAGCAGATACGTTTATTTGATCTTTACCCTCTTTAACCAGCCTCTTGCGTATTTTTCCTGAACCGGATTTTTTCTCATATATTCGATGTAATGCATCCCTTGCAGTATGTTCATTATCTTGATCAGGTACATTAGTTTATCAATCTTGAGATAGGCTTCTAATGCCTTTAGTGTCTTTCTACCGAAAAGCCCATCTTGAACAATATCTCTGTAGTTCTTCTGATTCCGGTTTAGAAGATTCAGGCTCTCCTGCAGAAAGCCTACGGCTCTATGTACCCCCATGTTCACGGCCGTGTCAAACAGTTCCTCTGCTATTTCCTGTTGCGGAATCTCGTCACCCCAGAATCTGTCCCAGTAAAGCTGCTTGTAAGACAACCGTACTTTGTCCTGAAGGATTTCGTCCTGCTCAAAAAGCTTGTCAAATTTCCTCTTTCTCCTGTTAGTCTGTTTTAAATCGTCAATTATTTCCCAACCTTTCCACAAGGGATTGAATCTCCGTGAGATACCCTTGTATGTCTCACCACCCGCGTCGTCAGGGTCAAAGATGTATCCCCCTTCAATAGCCGCCGTCTTTTCAAATGCATCATTAAAATTCGCCATTTTAAACCCCATCATGTGTTTCCAATATGAAGAAAAAAGCCGCCGTTTACTTCGATGCGAGCCGGAAGGTAGGAAATCGGCTTAGTTGCGAACTTCACCTGTTTGCTCATAACGGGATCGGAAGTCCGGCGGCTTTAAGGCCAATTTTCGCTGTTGATATTATCTTCTTTATGAGTTCCACACGCCTTTTTTCATCCCTGATCACTGAATCGACTTGCTCCACCAGCTCCGGTAGCTTGGAGACATCTGCAACAGTTACGGCGTTAAGCTCCTTTAGTGGATCAAAACCACCTAAAAGCAGTTGCTTCTTGAGTTGAAGATACAATATTTCCAGATCAAGTTTCAAGTCATCATCTATATCAGCATGTTCAAGCTTACTTAGTGTATTTGTTAATTGTTCGTGGATTTCCTGGATTGTCATATTTATTTCCCTCCCTTTGTGAATCTCTCAATTTCTTTGTATATCTTTGTAATGGATGTCATTGCCTCAGAAATATTTTCCCTTTCAATTCCGATTATTCCCAGTAGTTGGTCAAAGACAGCCTCATCCGCTTTTTTGAGTTGAATATATTCATTCAACTTCTTCTGTGCCGTCAGTATAGTGGCATATGCTTTCAGCATGCTGTTGTGCTTTTGTTTTAACTCTGCCAAATATCCTTTTACTCGTGCGAGACCAATTTGGTCCGTTTTATATTCAGACAAAACATTATCTATTAAGGTATCCAGGACTTCTTTTGTTTTTTTGGTATCTGATGGATCGATATTTCGCAATGCTCTTTTTTTATATTTATCATTAATTTTCTTTGTCGCATCTTTTATCAATATTTCTGTTACATTGATATGAGACTCGACAAGATTTTCTATGATTGAAAAATATTTCCGTTGGGACTCAAGATATTTTTCCTGGGCCTTGACTTGCTCGTTTGATAGAGTTTTAACGGCTTGTGGAGTGGCACAGCCACTCACGAAAAGGCCAAGAAAACATAGAACAAAAACCGTTTTTATAAAATATAGTCTATTCATCCTTTTTCCCCTTATCAGTCAACCTGACCGTTTATACGGGTCCATCGTCAGAGTTGAGCTGCCGCTGGTCAGTTAATATTCGCTCAGCATTTTTTTGATTTCATCTCCTATATCATTTCGCTTTTGCTCATCTTCCTCTTTCCTATATGCCTTTACATTTTCGCGAAGTCCCTTCATTGGTTCTATGGTTACTTCGTTGCCTAAGTAAAGTGTATTACTCACCCCCATCAGCACGATAAGGGAATTTGGAATCTCGGGAAAATTACACGCCTTAATTAACTCCGCCACCACAATAATGCCGGTAACAAGTGTAAAAACCATCATCTGAAATTTATATATATTCATACGACCGCCTATGGATATCATGTCACGCAATTTGGGGGTTCGTTTCTTTCTGATTTCCTTCATAAGATCGTTCGGAATCACATCTTTGCTGACTGCGTTGATACGCGACGCAAGCGCCGTACCGCCGGTAATACCCAAAAGGATCAAAATCTGGCCTGGAATCATGATGAATGCGGCCTTCAGCATGTACACGTACACACAGGAAAATGCGATGATGAACGTCCAGAAAAGGGCCTGGGTCACTGAAATGCTGTATGTTCCTATGGGCGTAACAGTGAAATAAAATGGTGATGAAAAAAACCGTTTAAACCTGTCCGATCTGTGTTCTTCTTTCCATTTCTCACGCCACCTTTTATACTTCTCGGTTCCTTTCACATGGGGGTTGCGATCCCTGGCTATATACATAAGCGCAAAAAACACGATAAACAAAAAGATCAAACCGGTTACAAAGGCCCAGCCCCTCCGCGTTATGCGCAGGTCAAATGTCTCTGCTGTAATCCGGGCTTCATCCAGTTTGGTAGTGACCGTCATTTTCACTTTAGGAGGGTACGGGCAGTACCAGCCGGGTTCTACATGTTTTATTTTGCTGAGATACGGCATCCTGGCCTTCACAATATAGGCGCTGCCGCCTACCTTTTCCGGCTCAATGCCGGTTATGTCAGCCAGATAGGCTTCCTCTTCCAAAGCTGAATCAGGATGATCCGTCCAGAATCCAACCGCCAGTTGAGACTTATCGTCAAAATCGCGTATGGGCACCCTGATCCGGACTTCCTCTCCCGCAGACACCCAACGGTCTAATAGTTCAAAGCTCCGTCTTCTAATGGGCTTCATACCGATGATCCTTTCAGCCCAGGCAACAATATCCTGATGAAACATCAGAGGCAGACTCTCATCCAGAACCTCCCGATCATGTTCCAAATTCACAATGTTCCCGTCCTCTTTTAACTCAAGACCAGATCTTTCCTTCGCGATTCGAATAGTTCCTCTCCTGCCGGCCAGGTCATCACCTGCGACTCTTATTACTTCTACCTTTTTCTCCAGATAGACTGGCGCACACAGGGTGGCGCGTACCGGTTTTGCAAACTTGAAGATATCCAAACCCTGTCGGACCTCAACTTCAAGCCTGTAGCCTTGCTTAATTTTCAAAGATCGGTCCGACCCTAAAGCATCCCCGCTATCATCCTGAACGGAAATCACGCGAAAATATCTGGCAAGGTCGCGGACGGTCACTGGTACGGAATCCTTTAGTATAACTCGCAAGGTAAAATCATTGGTTCCTTCACAATCCGCATTGCACATTATCGGAACAAGAAGAATTAAAATGACTAAAAGAAAACCACCAACAAAACCGCCTTTACAGATATAGCCGATAATGGAGCCCATAGCTTTCATTTGTTCCTCCCGTGATATTCCAATTGTTCCTATGCAGGAAATCGATCTCTCCCTATCCATTGAATTCATGTTGTGGTTTATTTCCCTCAATACTATCCAATATCTATGCCATGAATCTGCTTTATTTTTTTTCAAAACAAGTTGTTTACTGTTAACCAGGTTACAATGATATGCCAAGATATAGTTTAATTTCATGCAGTTAAGAAGGGTGACGTGGATTGCACGGTTTCTTTACATATGAACCCGCTAAGAAAAAAAGGGGGGGGAGGGCCGGAACAATAAAAGTATGCACATAAAATTGTGCATCATGCACAGTTTTTTGTGCATTATCCAAAATATCTTAATAATTATGCGAGGTTTCAAACAAGAGTATCAAATGAATCAAACTTATGGAATTTATAGAAGGTTTTCAACACAACAAATAATTTGTCAATAAATTCGGATACATCGCAATGCCCACTTAACTCAGTATCAAGGAATGAATCCACACCCATCGAAGATCCCGCTATGCGGGGAAGGAAATGGGTTTAACAGTTAAACGGTAATGTCATATTTCTCCTGTAATGTCAGCAGGTTCATTCATTTTTACAAAAAGCGTATTCCGGTGTATACCCAGCGTCTGTGCGGCTTTTCGCCTGTTCCCTCCAACATTGTCAAGCACTTCACTGATATAATTTTTCTCAAAGGCACTCACCGCGTCTTTGAGTTTCATTCCTCTTGTGATATTTCCGAAATCAATATTGAACGCGGATACATCCTGGATATTGATTACCGTTTTTCTGGTAATAGTCGTCAATCTCTCAACCATATTTTCAAGCTCCCTTACATTTCCCGGCCAGCTGTATTTCATTAATGCGTTAACGGCCTTTTTTGAAAACCTTTTTGCCGGTTTGCCTGATTTTTTGGAATTAAGTTCCAAAAAGTGATTTAATAGCAGGGGGATATCGCTTTTTCTCTCTCTCAGAGGAGGAAGTATGATGGGGAAAACATTTAATCTGTAATAGAGATCCTCACGAAATTTCCCGCGCGAAATAAGTTCCCTGATGCTTCTATTTGAGGCCGCCACGAACCGGATATCAGACCTTATCACCTTGGTGCTCCCTAATCTTTCAAATTCTTTCTCCTGGATTGCCCTCAGCAGTTTGGCCTGCATATTGACATCTAAAGAATCAATATCATCCAGGAAGACCGTGCCCTTATTGGCAATCTCCAGTTTACCCATTGTGGTCCCGGCCGCGCCCGTAAAGGCCCCCTTATTATACCCGAAGAGCTCACTTTCCATCAGGGTTGGCGGAATGGCAGCGCAATTGATAACCACAAAGGGCTTGTGCTTCCGGGAGACTGAGTTGTGTATGGCCCTGGCAACCAGTTCTTTGCCTGTTCCACTCTCTCCCTGAATCAGGACTGCGCCGTCGCTCTTGGAAATGGTCCTGATTAAATCAAACACGGCCTGAAGGCTTTCATGTTCACCAACCATTTTCTCAAAGGGTTGATGTCTTTTAAGCTCGCCCCTCAGATAGGTTACCTCCCTCAAAAGACTGCGCTTTTCCAATGCCCGGTGGATCAGGGTTAAAACATCGTCAACCACAAAAGGCTTAATTACATATTCGTAAGCCCCTAATTTGATAGCCTTTACCGCCGTTTGAATCTCCTTGACCGCGGTCACCATGATAATCTCCACATTAGGATCAATTTCTTTCAGTTTCTCTAAAAGATCAATGCCATTAATATCGGGAATGAGAATATCTAACAGGATCAAATCAACTGCATTTTTTGTAAAAATATCAATGGCCTGTTTTCCATTTTCAGCCAAAAGCACATTGTATTCATCCTTCAGGACCATGTTAAATGACTGCCTTACACCATGTTCATCATCCACCACAAGAATCATAGCCTTTTTATCCATGTTTATCCCCGCTTTTTATTTTAAATTGAGCAGCTCTGCTGTGCTGTAGGGGCGGTTTTAACCACGACCTATGGCTTTCATGCCATGAAAAAATCGCGGATAAATCCGCTATTACAGTGTCCGATGAGCAGTCACCAGGTAGATATTGCCCTGTGCTATCAACCGATTGATGTTTAGCATTTTTCATGCCAGGAACCATTGGGCCGACAAAAATTGACCTGGCAGGGGTCATGTGTCAGTATTTTCAGTATATATCAACACACAAAACCGGCCCTTAAAAAATGAACCGGTATACTATCTCAGGCTGCCTATACTATTATGCACAAAAAAATGTGCAAATTGCACAGTTTTTTGTGCATATTTCATAAACTTTCCATATTCCTATCCCTGCCTTTTAACAGACCTAACATCCATCTTCATCTTTTTCCAGGCAGTGTATAGTATTTGGGTATCAGTTCACGGGCGTCGGGGATCAGCGGCGATTTCACAACTTGCTTCAGCATGCCAGAAGCCCTAAGGACGACCATTGTCTTTCCCTGTTCCCTGACCCCCCACCGGGGCGTAGGCCCCTACAGGCCGGAGACTGAACCCTGTGAACTGTTACGTATTTAGCAACATCTATAAAGCAATCTCAATCATCTACGGCATAAAAGATCCCCACGGCCCTTTTTTGAAGTCAGATCGCTTCAGTCACATCCTGGCATGGATTTTGAGTAAGCATCTCAAATATAAGTTAAGCTATCTGTGAATACACCTTCTTTATATCCATCGCGGGTAATCATTATGAAAATAGGCCTGAGTTCATTTTTGCAATGGCGGGTTAATCTTTTCCTGTATAAAATATTTAGTTGGAAAATTTCTCATTTTTATTTGTTCTTTTGGGGAAAATTGTACTTTTTCTTGAACAGAAAGGAAAAAAGGGAAATCGAAAATGCAATCAAAACTGTGTTTTTAAATCATCACAGTGCTTCTGAAATTAAATCCATTATAAGAAGGGTATTTCGTGGAATATTTTTCCATTACTACGAAAAATTCTTCAATATCTTTTGCTCACCTGAAATATCAAGGTCTTTTTTTAAAACACACGTGACGAGTGAAGGCATGGCTTCCATTAGGAATGGCCTTGCAAAGGGAAAAGGAGTCCTGTTGATCACCGGGCATTTCGGGGGCATTGAATTTATCCCAGGCTATCTCGCTGTTAACAATTATCCTGTAACGATTCTCGCAAAATTTTCATCTGAACACTTCCGCGATCTTTCAATTCAAAAAGCAGAAAAATTTGCAATAAGGATAATTGACGCCGGTAATACATCAAATATTATGAAGGCTATTTTCAATAGCCTGAGACAGAATCGTATAGTAATTACAGAATGTGATGAGATAGATGAGTGGAGGCCATCCTATCGCGAAAAAACGAAGTTTTTAGGCAAGCAGATTAATCTGGACAGGACAATAAATGTTTTGTCAAAAAGGGGAGGAGCGTCTATTGTACTTGGAATTATGCGTCGAAACAATAACCAGAGATATAGATTTATTGTACAATCACTGGAAGACATGGAAAAGCGATTCCAGCCGTTAATAGGCATGCCAGCTGGAGCACTAATATTGAAGGCTTTAGAGCAATACATACTCCATTACCCTGAAGAATGGTATCAATGGAAAAATTATCATGTTATAGGTACATCATCTATTCAAATTACGAGGGCTAAAATACCCAAAGCCGCCTCACTGGCAATGCCAACGCTTAACAGGATTTCATAAAATAAGTCAGTCGCTAAATTTGATTTCGATTAGGGATTTGCTATGATTTTGCTTATTGAACCGATATCCAAAAACATTGATATGTATATTCCCGCCTACCCATTACCTCTAATAGAGATAGCAAGTTTTGTTCAATCTAAATTGCCTGAAATCGCTATTAATATAGTCTCTATATCCGCTGATTACGGCTTACCCCTTACCAGGGAAGGAAAAGAACAAATATATAAGGAACTTTTGGAAGAGATTTCGGAAATAAAGCCAAGGGGCATTGGAATCTCATGCACGGCTATTGCCCAGGCAGAAGAAACTATCCACTTGTGTGATCTCATAAAAAACCACGATCCTGATATATTCGTCTTTTTGGGTGGATACTTCCCCACAATTTATTATGAGGAGATATTCTCGAGAACCCATGCAGTAGACGTAATCGTAATCGGCGAAGGAGAGGTGCCGGCCCTTGAGATAATCAAACGCTTAGAACGCGGCAAAAACCCCAGAGATGACGATATCCCGAACCTGGCGTGGAAAAAAGACGGACACGTGCATCTAACCAGGAAAGGAGCGCGTTTTGATTTGAATACCAAGGCGCTTCTCAACCTGGAGTTATTGAGGAATCCGGGCGTATATGATATTTTGCCCTATGCCTTTAGCCGGGGTTGCCCTTATAACTGCAATTTCTGTATGGAGGAATTTATTCGACCGATCAGGAAAAAAGTATCTTTAAAAATCATTCAAAAGGATTTGAGAAATTTAAAACTACACACTAAGGCACATACCCTGCTTGTCAGTGATGCGCTTTTCAAATCTTTTGATCTATTTCCATTGCTTCGATCATTAGGAATGAAAATCAATTTTGAAACTCGTTGCGATGTCATGGACCCCTCAATCGTTTCTAAGATTACGGACGTTTGTGGGATGTTAGCGCTCGGTTTTGAATCGGCAAGTTATAGCACTTTAAAAAGGATGGGCAAGGTCAGAGATAGAGATCATTATCAATATTATGTTTCCAACACTATTGCCATATTCAAGGAAGCCTTGAAAAATGAAATTCCAGTAACGATTTTTATGATTGCTGGTTATCCGGGAGACACAGAAGAAGATCTTGAAAAAAGCCTCATTTTTGCTAAAGCGTTATCAAAAAATAGCGGCATAGGCGGGCACATTTTCAAAATTGGGGAATGTAGGGTTTATCCAAAAACCAAGCTTTATTACCATACCGTGTCAGCACCCGATGTTGTATTTGATGATAATGGCGTTTTTGGAGAGAATATCGTAAGGCAATCATCTAAGAATCTGCGCTTTGAAACCGTCCTTGCTTATATGACAGAAATTTTTAGTTTATCCAATAACACACCAAAGATGCAAAGGACCGTTTTGAATATGATGCCTTTCTTTAGATTGCCGGTACACGCATTATCAGATAAAATGATTCCTGATGAATGTTTCAGAGACGCCGATAGGGAAATATTTGATGTTCAGGGAAAAAGCCTCGTTGCTTTCAGGGAATTGGTTCCCGGGATAACTAAAAAACATAAGAAATGGATATCTGGGCAAAGAAGTCATCGCACCTTACAATTTTGATCCCTGATAACGGACAGGTTCTTACATGGAAAAAGAAATAAACTGCGTTAACTCAAAGATTATCCTTGATTACGTTAAGAAACACAACAAAAGTGACTATCCCGGTCTTCTTAAGGATCTTGATTCCGAAATTGATAGTCTCCCCAATCCTGAAAAATTTTTAAGAGACCCCAATAATTGGGTCTCATGTACTGTAGTTTCCAAGTTATGGGAAAGGGCAAGATTGCTTTTTGATGATGAGATGACTGCCTTTAAAATCGCCAGGCACACTATTGAAAACACTACTTTAGGCTATGCTCAAAGAATAATTGTAAAGGCATTCTGGTCAACCGAAAAGGCTCTTAAACATGCACAGATAATAAATGACAAGTGGAACAGGAGCAAAAAAATAGAACTGTTGAAAATCGAAAAGAACAGGGCTGTTGTAAGATTACACTGGGATCCTCAGATGGATGTATCAAAAGACATGTGCCTGTATAATCAGGGTATTTATTCTTTTATTCCAATCATCTGGGGAGGGAAGCCAGCCACCTGTATAGAAGAATGTTGTTTCTTTGAAGGGGCGCCATACTGTGAATACCGTTTTGGATGGCCTGCCCGGAACAGATTTCATGAGATTTTTTCAAGGTTTTATACATCAAAGTCCGTACTCATGGAAACAATAGAAGAAATGGAGAAGGATAAAAAGATAATTAAAAATAAATATGAGGAGGTTAACCGGCTGAATGTCGAACTGAACAAGAAAATCAAACAGCTTATGGCCATACAGGAAACCGGAAAGGCCATCATATCAATACTGGAGTTAGAAAAGCTATTGACCATTATCATGAACCTTTTAGGCAACGTTTGCCGGATAAACCGTGCATTAATATTGCTTGTGAATGAAGACAAAAAGAGTCTTGAGTACATACATGGCACAGGCATGGACGGCGATGTCCCGGATGAGGTCAAAGACTATAACGTTCCTCTTGATCGTGTGAGTAACATCTTGGTAAGGGTAGTTAGCACCGGGAGACCGGAGTATGTTCCTGATGTAAAAAGTTCCACACTAAGAAAAGAAAATATTATGTTGACCCACGTAAAGCCGACGTCTGTTTATGTTGTGCCGTTGATAACCAGATCCAAGGTCATCGGGGTTATTGCAACAGATGCCGTTGACGGCAAGGGTGTGCCGAAGGAAACACGTGAAATTCTTGAAATCTTTGGACCTCAAATAGCTATTGCTATAGAAAACGCAAGGCTTTACACAACTCTGCAAGATCAGATGGAGGATCTTAAAAGATCCCATGCCCTGTTGAGCAGGTCTGAGAAGTTCTCCTTTTTGGGCAATTTGGCTGCAAGACTTGCCCATGAAATAAAGAATCCCCTGACGGCAATAGGGACATTTATCCAGTTGCTGCCTAAAAAATACGATGATGAAGAATTCCGAAATGACTTCCATGAAATCGCAATGGAGGAGACTAACAGGGTAAATAGCCTCATCTCAGAACTCCTTGACCTGGTCAAGACGAAGGAATCACGTTTTGAATTCAACGACCTCCACGGTCTGATAGACAAAATGATACTCCTTATTTCGCCACAGAGCAATGTTAGGAAGATTGAAGTAATACGCGAATATGATCCCGATATAGCCCAGATAAAAATGGATACTGAAAAGATAAAACAGGTGATCCTGAATATCCTGTCAAATGCTATAGAATTCACTCCTCAAGGGGGGGAAATCCGGGTTTCGACAAAAAACCGTATTGAAAACGAAAACCCAAAGACTGTGCACATCGAGATCAAAGATAATGGACCGGGGATACCCGAATCTATGATCAATAAAATATTCGACCCCTATTTTACAACCAAGCATAAAAATAATATGCACAGCGGTACGGGACTCGGTCTCTTTATTGCCCATCAGCATATTCAGGACCATGGTGGGAGCATAGAAGTAAAAAGCGAGGTCAATGAAGGAACAACATTCATCCTGACATTACCCTATGAACCTCCTCGCGAGCTCTTAAGCCGCGTTCAAGGGAAAAACCATGCGAATTCAAGAGATTAATCTATACAGAATCATTCTACCCTTTACCGGGGATTTTTCCATTTCCCGTCTAAAGGGAGTCTCATCAGATACAGTCGTAGTAGAGGTTGTCTCAGATCGAGGAAGGATAAAAGGATATGGTGAGGGTTTGCCGGTTCAGTTCGTTACAGGAGAAACACCTGAAAATGTAATGGAAACCGTCCGGCATTTTGCGAACAGGAATTCTTTTCCATGGGAACTAAACGATGTTTTTCAGATATGGGACTTAATAGATAGCCTTCCCGGTGGCAAGGATCATAATGCGGCAATTTGTGCCATTGAGATGGCACTACTGGATATACTGGGCAAAAGTCAAAACAAATCCATCATAGAATACTTTCCTTCGGATTTCTATACAGACATAATATGTTATGGTGGCGCAATTACTCTCGGTAATAGGGAGAGAATTATTGAAATATGTCAAATGATCAGAGATCTTGGTATTAATCATCTTAGAATTAAGTTAGGTGGTAATTTCAAGCAGAATAAATATGCTGTAGAAACAGCACGCCTAATTTTCGGTGGCGAATGTGAACTCAGGATAGATCCAAACGGGGTCTGGGATCGCGACCTTGCCTTCAAACATATACCATTAATTCAGGCGTACAATGTCAAAGTTGTTGAAGAGCCCATGATAAAATCCGATCCCGGTTTTACAGAATTCGCTGCAACAATGAAAGACATGGATGTAATGATGATGGCCTGTGAGTCGGCCCCAACCCTGGAAGATGTGGAAGAAATTATCAGGGAAGGATATTACCAGGTAATAAATATCAAATTATGTAGAAGCGGCGGGTTCCGAAGATCGCTCAGGATGGTTGAACGCATTCGAAAAAGCGGTCTATCTTTTCAAATCGGGTGTACCCTGGGCGAATCCGGTATTCTGTCTGCTGCCGGCAGAGTCTTATGCCTTCTCTGCGGGGATGCGATGTACTATGACGGTTCTTATGATGAATTCCTTCTGAAAGAAAATATTACACGCGAAAATGTATCTTTTGGATATGGTGGTGAGGCAGGACCTTTGGACGGCCCCGGTCTGGGCGTTGAAGTCAATATGCAGAGCTTGGAACGCTTATGCAATGGCTCATCCACCATATCAATAACGAGACCCTGATATTAACGGCAGAAAACATGAATTCAAAAATAAGTTATACTCATTGGAAAAGCGAATATGAATCCATTTTAGAGGAATTCCCTCAAAAAAAAGTATTTCTATTGTTTTCCGGAGGCAAAGATTCGTCTCTTGCCATGGATTTACTCCTGCGGGCAGAAGAGGAATTCGGATTTTGTTTTGAGTCACATGCCGCAGCCTATCCGGTTCATAGGTATACTGAGGCAGAGAGAGAAAAGATCATATCGTACTGGCATAAACGGGGTGTAAATATCACATGGCACGAACTAAAAGAGACAGATGCGTATATTAACAATGCGCCAAATCCCTGCCTTCCATGTCAAAATCTCAGGAGAAAAACCCTGAAGACACTTGTAAGCGAATCAGCTGGTGACCTGAAGAACTTTGTTATCATAGCTAACTACAGCCTCTGGGATATCGTAAGCTACTCTATGGAACACATACTAACAGATATCTTTTCTGACATTGAGAGAAAGGAAGGCGTTGAAGAGGATGGCCGGTTTATACAAACGGCCCAGCGCTTTTATCCTGTACTTAAAATGAAGGAAGGGTATACGGTTTTTAGACCGCTGATAAAATACAACAGCAATGATATCGCGGAACTAATCAGTCAGAAAGGCATTCCGATTCTTTCAATTCCATGCAAATATAGCGACTACAGGCCGAAGAGAATCCTTGAGAAGTACTACAATAAAATGGGATTGCGGTTTGACTATGACCGGGTATTCGAGTTTGCAAAAAAATCACTTAACCTCCCGGATATTTCTTCCTATTCCTCCATTAATAAGGACGAATATCTGCGAAAAGTCTTTTAAACCCGCTCCTACTTCATCCACTTGTCCACGATCCTTTTCCATTCGTTGCTGGCCACCATACTGATGCCTTTGTTCAGGATATCAAGAAGGACCCTGTTTCCTTTGCGAACCGGTAAAGTCATTTTGCCCTGATCCACGGGCTGACCTATTTTCTTGACCAGGTCCTGCAAGTCGTGCTGTGCTACGAAATAGGCTACTACAGGTTCATCCATAATAATGGCATCCGTGTTCCCGTTGGCCACATTAAATATGGCCTGCCTGTAGCTCATAAAAGACAAGGGATTGAGGCCTGCCTTTTGGGCAACTACCTGGCCGGAATCGCCCTCTACAGCGCCCACCCTGAGCCCTCTAAGTTCACTCAGGCCCCTGAGATGCGAGTGTTTGGGTTTGACATAAATACTGGTCCGGATGACCGTATAAGGCATTGAGAAATCGAAGAACCTGCGTCGCTCGGTCAGAGAAAATATGCCTGCCAGGCTATCATATTTCCCGCTCTTCAAGCCCTCTAACTGATCGTTGAAGGTCGCGGGACAAAACTGCACCCATATGTCAAGTTTTGAGGAAAGGAGCCGCCAGAAATCAATAGACATACCCTGGGCTTCCCCTGATATGTCCATAAACCCGAACGGTGGATAGTATTCAAACGCGCCTACCCGAATGGTCCCGTGTTTTTTGACCCAGGCCCGCTGTGCGGCATTGAGAGGGTCTCTTGCTTTTGATTCGGACACAAGAAGCAGGCAAAATAGAAACATCAAAACGCATATAAGAATCTTTTTCATGGTGTCCCTCCTTGCTAAAGGCTTGCGAAAAGTTACTATTCAGGTATCTCCTTTTCAGACAGGATAACAGGATAAACAGGAATCTATTTTCAAGTCACAAACAAATCTTATTGTAATAATCCTGTAAATCAGATAAAAAATCCTGGTAATATACATTACAGATAAACTCCGAATAAGAACTTGATATAATCTCTTTGCGCCTTTCTTAAATATGAAATGAATATTTAAAATAACTTCCGAGCAATGGGGAGAGCAGGTTAAACCAGATCATAATAGAAGGGTTTAACTTAAGCAATTACACATAAAGCAAGGAACGGTCTATCAGGATATCTTAAGGATTTACCTGTCTGCGTGCTACCTGTCTGCGTCGCGAAAGCGACAGGCAGGCGCACAGGCAGGCAGGAATTCAAAAAAATCAAGTTAATCCTGTTATCCTGTCAGAGCCTTTTTTAAACGGCTAAAGTGATACGGAAAACCGAGTATTATAATACTACTCAACCGCTCTCCTGTCGCGAAAAATATTCCGCAATGCTCCCGGTGAGGGATTCAATCGTGTATTCAGGGGAAACCAGATTCACAGATAAACCGTTTTCTTTAGCCGTCCTGGCCGTGATCGGACCAATACAGGCAATGACCACCCGCTCGTTCCATTTTTTCAGTTTCACTTTCTCAGGCTCAAACATCTCCATAAAATTTGTAACAGTGGAAGAGCTGGTAAATGTCAACATGTCAACAACCCCTTTTTCTAACATTTTCCTCACCACCCCTGTATCATGATCTGGCTTGACGGTCTGGTAGGCATGCACTACGTCAATTTGAGCCCCCATCTTTCTTAATTCCTCCGGCAGAACCTCTCTCGCCTTTGCCGCCCTGGGAAGCAAGATTCTCGTTCCCCTGACTCCGTATTTCCTGAAACTTTCCACAACTGCCTCAGCCCTGTATTCATCCGGCATGAGGTCCGGTTCGATTCCCATCTTGCGCCACTTTTCAGCGGTCTTGGGTCCGATGGCCGCAATTTTCAGCCCCTTTAGATCACGAACATCTTTTCCAAGTTCCTTAAGGCGATCAAGAAAATACCTGACCCCGTTTACAGACGTAAACAGCAGCCATTCATATGACTCTAACGCCCCGATGGCCTGGTCAAGCTCATCCCAGCTTTCAGGAGGCGCTACTCTGATAGCGGGAAACTCGATGCATTCCGCACCTAAACCTGCCAGGGCCTTAATAAATCCACTTACCTGTTCCCTGGCCCTGGTTACTACTATGCGCTTTCCGAACAGTGGCCTTTTTTCAAACCAGTTGAGTCCTTCTCTCATGCGGACAACATCGCCCACCACTATTATAGCAGGTGGCTTTATATTTCTTTTATTGACCAGTTCGACAATATTTCCCAGGGAAGCGATCAACGTCTCCTGATCAGGCATTGTGCCCCTGCGGATGACAGCCGCCGGTGTGTCAGGAGACCGGCCATGGGTCATCAGGCTTTGAGCGATCTTGGGCAGGTTTCCAACACCCATCAAAAACACGAGCGTTCCCGCACCCGTGGCTAATTTATCCCAGGCCACTTTCGAATTCTCCTTGGAGGGATCTTCGTGGCCTGTAATAAAGGCAAGCGTGGAAGTATAATCCCGGTGGGTCAACGGTATGCCGGCGTAGGCAGGCACGGCAATGGCCGAGGTGACGCCCGGCACCACTTCGAAATCCATGCCGGCCCTTGCCAGCTCCTGTGCCTCTTCTCCACCCCTGCCAAAAATAAAGGGGTCTCCGCCTTTAAGCCGCACCACAATCGCCCCTGTTCTTGCCCTGGCAACAATCAATGAGCTGATCTCTTCCTGTCTCATGGAATGCGATCCGGCCTTTTTACCCGCATATATCAGCTCCACCCCATCCTTGGCATATTCAAGAAAGGAATTATTTGCCAGATAGTCATAAATAATAACATCAGCCTGGGACAGGCATTCTTTTCCCTTTATTGTCAGCAGGCCGGGATCACCCGGCCCGGCACCAACAAGATATACCCTGCCCCTTTTGTCTTGTCCCATTCTCTACTTCCCTCATCAAAACCGCTTAAGGGCTTTATTGCCTGCCATAAATGCGTGACAGGATCTCGCCTGCACCGGCATCAAGCAACTTCCTGGCAAGCCTGGTTCCAATTTCTTCGGCCTGATATTTTTCTCCTGTTATTTCATCCATAATAATTTTTGTCCCGTCAAGCTCCGCAACCATGCCCTTGAGACAAATCTTCTGATCATTCAAGCTGGCAAAAGCGGCGATCGGAACCTGGCAGCCGCCCTCTAACTCCTTTAAAAATGCCCTTTCTGCCCTGATAGTAAATTCTGTTGGTTCATGATTCAAAAAATCAAGCAGACTGATCGTCTGCTCATCGTCGCGTCTTACCTCCAGCCCAAGAGCGCCCTGCCCTATGGCAGGCATAATCCGGTCTGTCGAAATAAACTGGCTGATACGGTTTGATAATCCGAGTCGTTTCAAACCGGCCGCGGCCAAAACAATCGCCTGGAGTTCTCCGGATTCGAGTTTGTTGATTCTGGTATCTACATTTCCTCGCAAGGGCACCAGGTTGAGGTCCGGGCGCATATGTAGTAACTGGGCCGATCTTCTCAGGCTGCTTGTGCCCACGGTTGATCCCATAGGCAGTTGATCCAGGGCCCTGTTTCCAGCAGACACAAGGGCATCGCGAGGATCTTCCCTCTCTGGAAAGGTGCAAAGCATAAGATCTCCGGGCAATTCCGCTGGAACATCCTTCATGCTGTGAACGGCCACATGAACCTGTTTTTTGAGGAGCGTTTCTTCAATTTCCTTTACAAAAAGCCCTTTCCCGCCGATCTTACTCAGCGGGGAATCAAGGATCTTGTCCCCGGTGGTCTTTATGCTTACAAGTTCCACGTTTATGTCCGGGTATGTTGCCTTAATCTTTGCCTTTACCCATTGGCTCTGGACAAGTGCCAGTTTGCTTCCTCTTGTGCCTATTTTCAAGATCATTTTATGTTTTCTGTTCAAGTTCATATGTTTATTTTTGACAGGATTATCAGGATTAAGTTAGCTATTTACTGTGCGCATTGTGACCCATTAAAAATCCTGCCATTTTCAGGTCATTGGGTGTGGTTACCTTGATATTGCTTTCAGAGCCCTCGATTACCTTAACCGGGATTCCCATTCTCTCTACTAAAATGGAATCGTCCGTAGCCTCATCCCAGCCCTCTATAGTCGCCTTATTGTGGGCAGCCATTATGTCTTCATAACGAAAGGCCTGGGGAGTCTGCACAAGCCATAGTCGTTGCCGATCATAAGTCTCCACCACCTGACCGGAGCCGTTTATCTCTTTAACGGTATCTTTGGCCGGCAGACCTGTTATCACGGCCCTGTCGGTCCTTGCTGCAGCAATCACCATGTCTATAAACTCAGGGTTGATTATGGGTCGCACACCATCGTGTATAATTACAAGTCCATACTCGGCATCTGTGGCCTCAAGACCCAATCTTACGGAATCCTGCCGCCTTTTCCCGCCGTTGACCACCTTCTTGACCTTATTAAACTTGAACTTCTCCACGATGTCCTTCTTGCAGTAGTCCTCATCACCTGTCGGGACTACTAAGATAATCGCATCCACGCTCCGGCAATCCTGAAACGCTTTCAGGGTGATGGCCAAAAGCGGACTCCCGGCAAGATCCAGAAATTGCTTTGCCCGGCCGCTTCCCATACGGATCCCTGATCCTGCGGCCGGAATAATGGCTACGGTCCTCATTGAGTTAGAAATGCTTCCTTTTCTTTCCATGCCCTGCAAACGTAACAGCTCAATATTTCGGTAAAAACCGCTCCTACATCAAATCAGGAATCAAGGTGTAAAAAAACTAAAAAGCAGGCCCGGTTTATAAGGCCCGTGGACCTGCTTTATACATCCTTGAATTTTCATGACACATCAAAATCAAAAAGCTCTACCCCGCATTAACTTCCTTTAGGCTTGTTGCGCCACCTTTCTTGTTCGTTTTTTCAAACGATTGATACGGCGACGCAAAATATCAACCCTGTGCCGATCCCTGGCCTCGCGCGCCGCCTTCTTTTGCCCCCTGAGCAGGAAAATCTGCTGTTTCATCTCCTTCACGCTCAGTCCGGCTTCACCCGCCTTTACTTTCTCCTTCTCTGCGGGCTTTTCTTCCTTTATGCCTCTTTCTTCTTTGATGAGAACCAGCAACTCATCTTTTTTCATGGCGGTTACACCTTCAACGCCTGGGATCTCCCTGGCAATCTCCTTTAGTTCCTTGATAGTCATTTTGTCTAAAGGTATTTCCGTGGTCATCTTTTCCGGGGCCGGTTTTTCTTCCTTGCTTTCCTCCTTCTCCCTTACTTTTTTAATTGCTGCTATCAATTCATCTTTTTTCATTGAGCTGAGCCCGGTAATCTCAGGGATCTCTTTGGCGATTTCTTTCAGTTCCTTAACCGTCATCTTGTCTAAGGACGTCTCTTTATCCTGATCAGTGACCTGGTTTTCTTCCTTTTTTGTCTCTTTTGCCATAGTATTTTCTCCTGCTTCACTTTTTTTGCACCCATTATTCCAGCCCCGCTAAAGACGGGATCTTCGACATTCCCTCAGGGGCGTAGGCCCTACGGGCCGGAGGCCAATTGGGGCGTAGCCCCTAAGTTTTAGTCTGTTGCGGGGGCGGTTTTATCCGCGACCCGCTGCTTTCAGCGGTATCATTACGCACCCCTGTCCTGGCCCTATTCCTTTTTGATAAAAGGTGTCAAAAGATCAATCGGAATCGGGAACAGGGTCGTGGAATTGTTTTCAGCAGAAATCTCCTTTACGGTCTGGAGATATCTCAACTGCAATGCCTCGGGATACTTATGAATGATACCCGCAGCCTCTACAAGCCGGTGGGCTGCCTGAAATTCGCCCTCTGCATTAATGATCTTGGCGCGCCTTTCTCTCTCGGCTTCCGCCTGCTTTGCCATGGCCCGCTGCATCTCCTGTGGAAGATCAATATGCTTAACTTCAACGGTAGTGACCTTGATGCCCCATGGGTCGGTATGCTTATCCAGGATACCCTGCAACTGGGTATTGATCTTTTCCCTTTCCGCCAGAAGATCGTCTAACTCCACCTGCCCGCACACACTTCTAAGGGTTGTTTGCGCCAATTGCGAAGTGGCAAAGAGGTAATTTTCCACCTCGATCGTGGCATTGGTGGGATCCATAACCCGGAAATAAATAACCGCATTCACCTTTATCGAAACATTATCCCTTGTAATTACGTCCTGGGAGGGAACATCCATGGCCACAAGACGGAGGCTCACCTTGACCATCTTATCAATTATAGGAATAAGAATAATCAACCCGGGGCCCTTGGTCTTGATGACACGGCCAAGCCGGAAAATCACGGCCCGCTCATACTCTTTTAAGACCTTAATGGCTGATGCCAAGAAAAACACGATCAGCACTGTCGCCAGTATGTAAAATAAAGACATTTTATCCCCCTTTGATTAAAAGTCCTGAGAAGGGGCCTTTTTTACCTTTAAGATAAGGCCCTCAATACCTTCCACCTCTATCCTGTCCCCCGGTTCAAGTTTCTCACGAGACCTCGCTCGCCAGTATTCTCCGTGCACAAAAATCAGGCCTTCAGGATCAATCCTCTCTTTTACGAGACCCACCTCGCCCAAAAGACCATCCGATCCACCCTTTGGTTTTGTCCTGAATGCCCTGTAGGCCAACCCCGCAACAACAACAAAAAAGCCGCCCACTAAAACAATGGTAGGCATCATGAGTTTTAGAGACACGCCAACATCCTCAAATAGCATAATAGAACCTATGGTCATGGAAATCAATCCGCCTATGGATAATATTCCATAGCTTGTCACCTTTACCTCGGCGATAAAAAAAATGATGGCCAGGAGAATAAGCAAAATCCCTGCATAATTTACCGGAAGTGTCTGAAAGGAAAAAAATGCAAGAATAAGGGATATGGCCCCGATCACCCCAGGGAAAATGGCCCCTGGATGGGAAAACTCAAAGTACAGTCCGGCAAGCCCGATCATCATAAGAATATAGGCGATGTTAGGATCGCTTATGGTCTTGAGTACCTTGTCCCTGAATCCGGGGCGGTAATAAGTCTTCTTAATATTTTTTGTATTGAGCTTAATCTTGCCCACGGGAAGACTGATTTCTCTGCCGTCTATAAGCCGGAGGAGTTCATCCACATCGTTTGCCACGAGATCAATTACATTTTTCTTGAGCGCCTCCTCCGCGGTTATGGATACACTTTTGCGGATAGCCTCCTCCACCCATTTCCCGTTTCTTCCCTTTTGTTCCGCGATTCCCCGGGCATAGGAGGCCATATCATTGACTACCTTCTCAGACATTGTCTTATCAATATCCTTGCCGCCTGCCGTCACGGGATGGGCGGCCCCGATGTTTGTGCCGGGCGCCATGGCCGCGATATGGGCGGCCACTGTGACCATCACGCCGGCAGAGGCTGCGCCTGCTCCCTTTGGCCCGACCCATACTGCCACGGGAACCGGCGAATTCAATACGGCCTTGACAATGGTCCGCATGGAAGAACCCAGGCCCCCCGGCGTATCGAGCCGGACAACCGCTAATGAAACCCCCTGTTTTTTGGCCTCAGCCAGTCCTCTTACCACATACATGGCCGTGCCCGGGCTAATAGCGCCCTCAAGTTCAATAATCATCACTTCATTTCCGGCCGGGGCTGTCTTAGACGTTCCGAAGACAGGGCAGCACCAACCGGTAAGAATGACAGCGACAAAGCAGATAAAAGCCGAAGCATGGCGTTTAACCATTTTTTTTAACCTCCAGACCCAGGTGAGCCATGATCTTTTGAACATCCTCCCATACCTGACCCTTCAGCTCTCGCTCACGGGATGGATTCCTTACGATATAGGCCGGATGTAATGTTGGCATCACCGGGATACCCATAAAAGAGCCCCATATCCCTCTTTCCCGGGTGATCTTGATATCTTTATCAAGAAGTTCCTGACTGGATACCCTGCCTAAAGTGCAGATAACCTCAGGTCGGATGATATCAATCTGCCGCTTTAAAAAGGGAAAGCATGCCTTTACTTCATCCCTCTCCGGATCGCGATTCCCCGGCGGACGGCATTTTACGACGTTACAGATATAGACATCTTTCCGGGTAAGTCCCATGCCCCTTTCGATTATCCTGGTCAACAGTACTCCTGCCTCGCCCACAAAAGGCTTTCCTGCTATGTCCTCGTCCCTTCCAGGCCCCTCCCCCACAAAAACAAGTCTGGCCTTGGGTGATCCCTCTCCAAATACCAGGTTGGTCCTGCCTTTATGGAGTTTGCATCGCCGGCAATCACCTATATGGGACCTTAAAGCTTCAAGGGTATCGTGATTATCAGGCGTGCCTGTGCCTTTGTGAATCGCGGGCGCATCCGGCAGAAAATAATTTATAGCCTCTTTCGGCCTGCCTGTGTGCGGTGGCGCACTGGCAGGGACAGGCGGGGGTTCAAGGCCCATGTCCCTGTGGGCACCTATCATGTTTTTTAAATGCCCAAATATTTCTATTAGTTCCTGTTCAGCTTTCAAGACGACCTTTTATATATACACTTCCGGAAAAAAATTTGATAATACTTTATTGCTTTTAAATATAGTACCGGGCCATGTAATGGTGTAAGCATATGCGGCTTTTAAAAAAGAGATCCCCATGTCCCCACAATCCATGATCGATTTTTTTAACCACCTAAAATGTTAGCATTTTTTATAAAAGAGTTTTAATCCTGTCTAAGATCAGATCCGCCACTTCATCCTTTGTCATAAGGGGTGACTCCTCTACCCTGCCGTCTTCATAGATCAGTTTTACAATATTAGTATCTGCCCCAAAACCGGCATCGTCCCTTGAAACATCGTTGGCCACAACCATGTCAAGGTTCTTGGCCCTTAGCTTCTCGGTCGCATTATCAAGCAGGTCCTCTGTTTCTGCTGCAAACCCCACAAGTATGCACGGGGACTTCTTCTTCATATCACCCAACAGTGCCAGGATATCAGGATTTTTCACCAGGTCAAGCAATATGGAAGCCGGGCCTTTCTTGATCTTTTTATGAGCGCTTTCCTTTGGCCTGTAGTCGGAAACGGCCGCTGCTTTTATAACAATATCACAGCCCTGGCGATTATCAAAGACCGTCTGTCTCATCTCCTCTGCTGTCCTTATCCCGCGAAATATCACTCCATAAGGCGGCAAAAGTGTTGTAGGCCCGCTTACAAGCGTAACTAATGCTCCCCTGCGCCTTGCAGCCCTGGCTAAGGCATACCCCATTTTCCCCGTTGACCTGTTGCTAATATATCTGACAGGATCAATAGGCTCCACAGTTGGGCCGGCGGTCACAAGAATTCTCAACCCCGAAAAATCCTGCGGCGACAATAAAATACGGGTCTGCTCAAAAATATCCTCCGGTTCGGGCAGCCGTCCTGGTCCTTCGGTGTGACAGGCTAATTCACCTTCTCCGGGTTCCATAACATTCATACCTCTTTGCTCGAGAATTCTCAGGTTATCCTTAACAGCAGGGTTCTCATACATCCGGCTGTTCATGGAAGGACAAACCAGCATCCTGGCCGTCGCTGCAAGAACCATGGTGGACAGGAAATCGTCTGCTATTCCGTGTGCCATTTTGGCAATAAAATTGGCAGTGGCAGGGGCAATGATAACCAGATCTGATTCCTGGCCCCAGGTGATATGCTCCATAGAGGCTCCTTCGCTGCCAAACATATCACGGATCACCCTGTTTCCGGAAAGGGCCTCAAAGGTAAGCGGGGCAACAAACCGAATGGCATTTTCCGTCATGCCCACCCGGACATTTGCACCGTCCTTAACGAATAACCTTACCCGCTCCGCCGCTTTATAAGCAGCAATGCCTCCTGTTATGCCAATTATGATATTTTTACCTTTCATGATAGTTTTGACCCTTTAGCCTTAAGCCTTGCCGCTTTTTCTCCATGCCACGAAACACAGGTTCCCCGTAAATCCAAAATCCGCAATCCAAAATCGCAAATACCGTCCCTCAATATCCCCCAAATCTCGCCCGCTCCCTCTTTCCTACCTCAACAACCCAGGCATCCTCCGCACCAAGTATGGATTTAATCTTTTCTGCTCCAGAGATCGCCTCCTGCCGGTTTCTGAAAAAACCTGCACGAAGCCTCATCCATTCCTTTTCCTTCACCTTGCTCACAGTAATATACACACGGTATCCGCTTTTTACAAGTTTGACTGCTGTCGGTCCGATCTTGCTTGAGGTCCTGCTCGAAAGCACATTCACAACCCATACTTTTTTCCCAAGTTTACTCAAGTTGTTTCGTGCTTCACGAGCCGTTATAAACCGAAGATCAATTCCTTCGGGCAATTCCTTGAGCTGAATCTCCTCTGTCAATCCCATTCCGGTCAACCTGTCCCTATTCAGGCGAAACAGGCTGGGCCACTTCAGGGGGTCTCCATACACCTCTTTGCGCCCTGAGACTTTATGCAGGCTGTCGCCCTTTCGGGTCCGGTAATGCCCTTCCCTCTTTTCAGCGACCCTCTCATCAGCGGGCGGGAAAACCAGCGAGGCTACTTCAGGCGCAACAGTCCCGCCTCCCCGTATATCCTTTTTTTGCGACTTGATTTTGATTTCTTTTTGCGACCGTACATTTTCGCGCTGAGGTATTTTAAACCGTGTAATGACACTGGTCTTCTCAGCTTCTAAATGCTGCTCTTTAGGGCTTTTCGGCCACAAAACAAGGGCAAGGGTGATTGTAAAAACCGCGATTAGAAGGCTTAACAGCCAGGGACTACCGGCCGGACGCCGGCCAGCAAAACGCATAGCCCCCTCCACAGAGCACAAATCGACAAAATATATTACGAGTCATTATCTTCAGCCCTTGAGGATCAAAGTCTCATTATTGATATTAAATGTTGTTCTTATATGTATCATATATGCCTCATTTATGCATATGGTGTCAATCATTTTAAGCCGAACCATGAAGTCATCGGCCGGCGTGAAGCGCAGCGAAACACCGCTCGGGTGAACTGACAGGTTATACGAGAAATAGCTATCCAAATATTCCTTTCCTGATTCTCATAAATTTGGGCTGTGCTTTCTGAGTCGAAGCAGAATTGGCAAAACTAAGAGTAGGTATCTGAAAGAGTTGAAATGCTAACTCCTGATTCTCTGGTTCGAAAGCAGACTCCACATTAGAGATGCGATTTTGCGGTATAAAAATCTTGACATTATCTATAAAAACTTTTCTAATTCTTTAGAAATTCAATGTTGCAAAATCTTAAATATTTATATAAGCTGAAAACAGATATAAATTGTGAAATATATCTCTAATAGAAAGGAGGTAAAAACTGTCCATATTTTGATTTTTTTATCTTAATCTTATTATTACCAAAGGAGGAAAAAAATGGCTGGAAGCACATACAAGATTATCGAACTCGTTGGAACAAGTGATATATCATGGGAGGAAGCGGCCAAGGGTGCTGTTGAGACCGCAGGAGAATCGCTTAAGGACTTGAGAATAGCCGAGATCACCAAACTGGACATGACTATAGATGATGGTAAGGTGTCCGCTTATCGCGCAAGAGTGAATGTTTCCTTTAAATATGTAAGATAGGATCGAAAAATAGGCAGCCCCCTACCCTTCGTCCCTCTGGAATTCATGCCCTAAGGGGTGTTTTCATGGATAGAGCAGGGGGTTTGCCTTATTGAGTGCATTTCTAAATGAACTACCCCGCAGCAAGCTACGGGGTATCTATAATGTCACTCCTGCGAAAGCAGGAGTCTATTACTGTGGATTCCCGCTTTCGCGGGAATGACGAAGCAAGCTTCGGGGAATTAAACCCATAGAGATTAAAGAATAACCCATAAACGTTCTAACATTTAATTGTGCTTATTCGCTCAATTGAGGTTTTAAAGACAAGCAGATATCTTGACGATCTTTTTTCCGGTAGTTTATAGGGAATTGATTTCGAAAGGAAGAGCCGGTGCTTTTTACAGATATCTGCGCTTTCCTTAATTGCATTTTTGAAGCCGCTTCCCTGAAAACTTATTATCCGGCCTCCTGGTGCAAGATTAGGGGCACACAAAGCAAGGGTCTTGGGTAAAGGCGCAAGGGCCCGTGCCGTAATGATATTGTATCCCCCTGAATGAAGCATGCCCCCGTCCTCTTCAATTCGCCGCTGAATGACCTCAATTTCAGGAAGCCTGGTAAGCCGGATAACCTGTTTTAAAAAACTGACCTTTTTGGAATTGGACTCTATCAGGAGAACTTTTAGGTCGGGGCAGCAGATCTTTATGGGTATCGCTGGAAAACCCGCACCTGATCCTATGTCGAGTAGACTTCCTTTTTCAGGCAGGAAAAGGGCGGGAAATATTGAATCAAGCAGAAGTTCTTTGATGATCGTCTTACGGGAAGTCATGCCAGTAAGATTCATCCGCGTATTCCAGGCGCATAATTCATCTAAATACAGGCTCAAAAGGTCAATCTGGGCAGCAGACATCTCGATTTTTATCTCACGCGCCCATGACTGAAGAATATTCTTTTCTTCCCTGTCCAAATCAGACAATCACTCGTCTTTTTATTATTGCCACGGCTTCTTCCGGTGTATCCACTACATTGAAAATATCCAAATCCGATTCCGCGATAGTATCTTCCTTTACGAGCGTCTCTCTAACCCAGTCAAGAAGGCCCTTCCAGAATTTGGAGTCCATGAGGATAACCGGGAAATACCTGATTCTTTTAGTCTGTATCAGGGTCAGGGCCTCGAATAGCTCGTCAAGTGTTCCAAAACCTCCCGGCATTATGATATATGCAACCGCGTATTTCACAAACATAACCTTCCTGATGAAAAAATATTTGAATCCGAGCCTTATATTGGCATATTCATTGGGTTTTTGCTCGTTAGGAAGTTCAATATGGAGACCGACCGACTTACCTCCCGCCTCAGCAGCCCCTTTGTTGGCCGCCTCCATAACACCAGGCCCCCCGCCGGAAATAACACTAAAACCGTTCTCAACTAACAAACGAGCCACCTCAAGGGTAGTTTTATATGCAGTGCTTTGCGGTTTGGATCGGGAGGAACCAAAAATGGTCACCGCAGGTGAAACCTCCGGCATTACTTCAAAGCCTTCCACGAATTCCGCCAGGAAACGGAACATCCGCCACGAGTCTTTTAGTGTAAAATCATCTACAAGGTACTGTTTTTCATTCATGTCTATCCGTCCTTTCTTATTCTATTTATTCGATGTTAGAGGAAAATTTCATTGATTTTTCAAAGTTTATTGTTTAGGTTTCAGTCAAAAGTAAATAGAATAATAGATATGAGTAACAAAGGTGTCAAGCCACAGTCGTTTCAGAACACCGGATAAACGGCGAAAAAGCTCGCCATACGTCAGGATGCGCTTTAATTCGCGAAAATACATTATGAAAATCCCGTTGATTACTGAAAATAATTTCTTTCATAGTCTTACAGGAAAGAATAAACCTTGGCAAGGGGACTACTTAGCCATGTATTCCAGCCAGTGGCAAGGCTTCACTACAGATCCGAACCTGATGGTGATTCCCATTGACGATCATCTGGTTCACAGGGGCGATGGCGTATTTGATGTAATGAGATGTATCAATGGTAAAATATATCAGATGGAGCAGCATCTTCAACGGCTTGAACGCTCTGCAAAGGCAATTTCGCTCGATTTCCCCCCTGAACATGAAAATATCAGGGAGCTGATAAGGCATCTGATTTTGACAGTGGGTGAGAAGCAGTGCATTATCAGAGTCGTTCTATCAAGGGGTCCCGGTAGTTTCAGCACCAATCCATTCGATTGTCCATCCAGTCAAATGTATGTAAATATAATACGCTTCAATAGTCTACCTGAAGAATACTATACGAATGGAGTCACTCTTGTCACCGCTCATATTCCCATTAAAAAATCCTTTTTCGCCACTATTAAATCGTGCAATTACCTCCCAAATGTCCTGATTAAGATGGAGGCGGTTAAGTCAAACGCCCAGTACGCCGTAGCCCTGGATGAAGACGGGTTCCTTGCGGAAGGCTCCATTGAGAATATCGCAGTCCTGACAGCAGATGGAGTCTTGAGATTTCCCGGATTTGAAAGGACACTATCGGGCATAACGGCCAATCGCGTTTTCCAGTTAGCTGATAAACTGGTTAAGGAAGGCATAATCAAGGACGTAATGTTTGCCAACATATCACCCGCAGAGGCATATGAGGCTAAAGAAATGTTTCTTACAGGAACGTCATTGAACATACTTCCTGTAGTAAGCTATGACGGAAAGCCCATCGGTCAGGGTTCACCAGGTCCGGTATATTCCGAATTATCAAAACTCCTGTGGGAAGACATGACCCGGAACAGGGATCTTTTGACTGAAATTGTTTGACATCGGCAGGAGGATAAGGAGGTCAGAGTATGGAACGTGTAGCAAGGATTTCAGAGATAATTGGTGCCTCGCCCGTCAGTTTTGATGAAGCCATCAGGGTTGGTTTTGAAAGGGCCAATCGGACCTTAAGAGGCATCACCGGCCTGAAGGTCATCGAGCAGAGGGTGTCTGTCGAGGATGGAAAAATAAAGGAATATCGTATAAGGATGGAAGTTATATTTGTACTTGAAACCTGATTGGTGAATTACGAAATTATGGCCGCAATAGAGTTTATTGAAGAACGTTGTAAGGGCTGCGGGTTGTGCGTAATAGCGTGTCCCAAAGAGCTTCTTAAGGTGAGTTCCCACCTGAACAGGGCAGGGTACCCTGTTTCAACGATTGAAGATATGGACGCATGCACGGGATGCGCACTCTGTGCCGAGATGTGCCCGGATGTTGTAATAACGGTATTTAAGTAATTTAATTTACTATTGTGGAGATGAAATTGGCAGAAACCGTTCTTGTTAAGGGAAACGAAGCCATTGCAATGGGGGCTATCGAGGCCGGGTGTCGTTTCTATTTTGGTTATCCTATTACCCCGCAAAACGATATTCCTGAATATATGTCCAAACATCTCCCCGGCACCGGGGGGACATTCATTCAGGCAGAAAGCGAAATTGCCTCCATTAATATGCTCTTAGGAGCCGGTGCAACAGGTGCCAGGGCCATGACCTCTTCCTCCAGCCCCGGAATCTCCCTCAAGCAGGAAGGCATTTCATACTTATGCGGCAGCCAGATCCCCGGCGTCATCGTAAATATGAGCAGAAGCGGACCGGGCTTAGGCGGAATATCCCCTTCTCAGGGGGATTATTTTCAGGCAACCAGGGGCGGGGGTCATGGCGACTATCGGACTATAGTACTTGCACCACATTCGGTACAGGAAAATTACGACCTGACCATGAAGGCATTCGATCTGTCTGATAAGTACAGGAATCCAGTATTAATCCTGGGGGACGCCCTTTTAGGACAAATGAAAGAGCCTTTAAAGAAACACAGCTATAGAAAAAAAGAATATTCAAAGGACTGGATACTTACCGGAACAAAGGGAAGGAGACCCCGCCTTTTAAAATCCCTTTACCTTTCTGAAGGGGAACTCACGGATCACAACTGGCTGCTGTACAAGAAATACAAACGCATGAAGTGCGAGATTATGTTCGAGACGCAGTTCCTGGAAGGGGCAAAACTCATTGTTGTGGCATTTGGTTCTGTTGCAAGGATTATAAAGACGTCCATACAAATGGTAAGAGACAGGGGAATGAAAGTAGGGCTGTTCCGTCCGATCACATTATTCCCCTTTCCCTATGACGCATTGGAAAAAATCTCACTCTCAATAAAAAACTTCATGGCTGTGGAGCTTAATACAGGCCAGATGGTTGAAGACTTGAAATTAGCAGTTGGGCATAAGAAGAACCAGGTCGATTTTTACGGGCGGCCACCAGGTTCCATCCCATCACCTGACGAGCTTTATAATGAGGTAAAAAAAGTTTACAAGAAGAGGATCGGATAAATGAAGCAGGTATTTAAAAGGCCCGAAGCCCTCGTCGATGTCCCCTTTCATTTTTGTCCCGGGTGCCATCATGGAATCGTGCACAGGCTGGTTGCCGAATGTATTGACAGGTACGGCCTGAGGGAAAAGACAATCGGTGTGGCTTCAGTGGGTTGTTCCGTGTTTCTCTATGATTATATTGATGTAGACGTAGTTGAGGCCCCCCATGGAAGGGCCCCTGCCGTGGCAACCGGCGTAAAGAGGGCGTGTCCGGATAACTTTGTATTTACCTATCAGGGCGATGGCGATCTGGCTGCAATCGGTACAGCAGAAATCATACATGCGGCAAACAGGGGCGAGCGCCTTACAGTGGTCTTTGTAAATAATACGGTATTTGGCATGACCGGGGGACAGATGGCGCCTACAACCATGGCCGGGCAGGAGACAACAACGACTCCCTTTGGCCGTCAAACAGATACAAATGGGTTCCCCATCAAGATGGCTGAACTGCTTTCCCAACTGCCTGGAACCACATTTATTGCCAGGGCAGCGGTGAACACTCCAAAAAATCTTATGAGGGCAAAAAAGCTATTGAGAAAGGCGTTTGAAGTCCAGACAGAAAACCAGGGATTCGGCTTTGTAGAGTTCCTTTCTGCCTGCCCTACTAACTGGAAAATGTCCCCTGAACAGGCAAACAAAAGGGTTGGCGAGGAAATGATACCATACTTTCCTCTTGGCATATTCAAAGGGGAGCTCAAGTAATGTATTTTGATTGTATCATAGCCGGATTTGGTGGTCAGGGAGTCATGCTCATGGGCAATATCCTTACCTATGCTGCAATGGCTGAAAACAAAAAGTCCACCTATATGCCTGTGTATGGAGTGGAAATGAGAGGCGGCACAGCCAACTGCACCGTGGTTGTGTCCGACCTGGAAATCGGCTCTCCCATTATCCAAAGGCCTGTGTCCGCCATTGTCATGAACCGCCCGTCCCTGGAAAAATTCGGTCCCAGGGTGAAAAAAGGGGGCTTGCTGTTTGTGAATGCTACTTTAATTCCGGAAAAAGATGTCAGATTCAAGGGAATTGAATATCTCATGGTTCCGACCAGAGAACTGGCTCTCGATGTCGGCAACGAAAGATTGTCCAACATGGTGATGTTGGGAGCAGCTGTAGAAAAAAGCGGTGTGGTAAAACTGGAGGCATTGAAAAAAGCCCTTTACCCTGCCCTTGACCCCAGGTATCATAAGATGATAGATATTAACGTCCGGGCCATGGACCGGGGCGCCCAATTTGTTGAGGATAGAAGAGTTAAGACCCACGTTAACGGCTCAAGTGCCTTAAGCGACAGGATACACATCATGGATGAGAAAAACGACCAAACAACACGAAAACACGCCTATGAAGATTTCCTTGCCGACGTAAGCAGCCATTTTGACAAAGGGGATCAAGAAAAACAGTTTATGGAGAGCATTGGCCATGGTCCTCTTCAAGAGGATATCCAGATTAACGTTGGCGAGCGCGTCAGAGAGGTGAGGGAAAAACGCGGCTTAAGCCTCGAAGATATTTCTCAACGCACGGATATTGATATCTCTCTTTTGGACGAAATCGAGGAGGGGACGGTTGCTCCACCCCTTGGAACGGTAATAAAGCTGGCCAAGGCCCTTGAAATGAAAATGGGCTACTTTATCTCAGGGGAGGAAGACAGGCCCTATACCATTGTTCGTGCAGATGATCGAAAGGTAATTTCCCGATATGATTCCAAGAAGGGAGAGCACTACGGATATGAATACATGTCCCTGGCTCCCCATAAGAAAGACCGGCACATGGAGCCGTTTATGGTGGCCCTCGAACCGGTGGATACAGAGGAAGAAAGATCCACCCATGACGGGCAGGAGTTTATTTACGTGTTAGATGGAAGGATGGAGGTTCGCTTAGGGGAAGAGATCCACATCCTTAATCCGGGCGACTCAATATATTATGATTCAACGGTCCCCCATCTCGTGAAATGCCACGGGGACAAAATGACAAAAATACTGGCCGTGCTTTACACTGAAAGATAATTTAAAAGGAGAATAAACCTAACAGATGATAGTATTTGACTTGGAATGTTCACGCGGGCATATATTTGAAGGCTGGTTCGACAGCCTGGAATCATTTGAGGAACAGAATGCGAAAAAACTGGTGATTTGCCCCCATTGTGAAGATGCCAGTATAAGGAGAGTCATGTCACCTGTGGCTTTCAAAAAAACTCATGCTGATGCCCCTGCATCGCCGGGGCCTATTGATTACCAAAGATTAGCAAGGGAGGTTGTTAATTATATCCAGGATAATTTCGAGGATGTGGGGCCTAAATTCACCGCAGAGGCCCTGAAAATCCATTACGGGGTATCCGAAAGAAGGAATATCAGGGGATCAGCCACTTCCGACGAGGAAGAAACCTTGAAAGAAGAAGGTGTTGAATTTTTCAAGGCCCCTTTGCCCAAAGTAGATGACAGCGAAAATAACTAACAAGCTCCTCCTTCAAGTTGCTCTCAGGCCCGCGACCATTGCCCTGCCCTTTCCGTCTCGCAATTTATATCATGTTTCATAAAGGCACAGTTTATGTTCTGGAAAATCTATTTATAGATATCTGAACTCTTAAATAAAATCGATTCAGGAGGTTAAATGATGAGCAAGATCGAAAGGGCCATAATTAGCGTAACAGATAAATCACAAATCGCGGATTTCGCAAAATCCCTTTCCAAGTTCGGGGTAGAAATCCTCTCCACGGGAGGGACCGCCCGGATACTCCGCGAGGGAGGTATTGAAGTTACCGGTATTTCCGAGTACACGGGTTTTCCCGAAATGATGGACGGGCGGGTAAAGACACTCCATCCCAAGGTCCACGGCGGGCTATTAGGCATTAGGGATAACCCTGAACATGTCAGGATGATGAACAAACATGGCGTAAAGCCCATTGACATGGTGGTCGTCAACCTCTACCAGTTTAAAAAAACCGTCGCTAAAGAGGGCGTGAACCTGGACGAGGCCATTGAAAATATCGATATCGGCGGTCCCTCCATGTTGCGATCTTCTGCCAAGAATTTCAAGTTTGTAACGGTCATCGTTGACCCTGCCGACTATGAGGTTGTATTGAAAGAGATGGAAGAGACAGGCGGCGAGACCACACTTAAAACACGCTTTCGATTAGCGAAGAAGGTTTTTCAACTTACGCACAATTACGATGGGGCAATAAGCAAATATCTGGAGGGTGTAGAGATTTAATCCTAACGTTTACAGATCATGCCTTTTAATCCTGCATCGGCTCAGGAACCCGTAGCCTCTTTTTCTTTTCATCACACGGCATGTTTTTATGAACATGTCGTTTTTTCTTTTCACAGTATATGGCCTGAAACGTCCGGCAACTGCCGGCCCCATCCAGAGAGCCATCTTCGGGCCATGAAGCATATTCACAATTAAGATCACAGAATTCCATCAAAATCCTTTTATGTTATTAAACAGGTTGATTCATGAAAAATTTTCTTAACGTTCTTTTGCTGAAGGCTGACTGCTTATCGCTCCCTAATTGGCCCTTTACTCAATCAGAGGCACACTTTCAAGAGGTTTCGCAAATGTCAAAACCATTTGAATCCGGCAAAATCAACGAAATGGCGCTCTCCAACCGCTGGAGATCAGGGGGATGTGAGTAAGGCCAGATGCGTGATAACCGGTGTTTTGGCCCTGTGGCGACTGGTTGCAGCATTTGTTGCGTGAAAGAAATGAAGTGAAAGAAAGCGACTATCATGGTGTGTCCTTGGCAAATACGGGATAGGGTACCGTCCTTCCCGTATCGGGAAAGAAATACAGTGGTGTCTTTTATCAGACTCCGGAGAATGCCGTTAATGTACTTTCCAGAATGGTGATGTTTCAGCGGTTTGTAAAACGAGCGTGATGAACATCCGCAATTGCTCATTTGAGATAATAAGGAGGATGCATTGGGGGTTATGGGTTACGTGTTTCAAATTGTGAAATCGATTAATGCCCAATGAAATATCCTCTCGGATCGAATAGTCTGAGAATCTCAAGCTCCTTTTGAGTCGGGGGCGTAACCTCTGTTACATTATTGGAGACTTTTAATTCCCAGCCGCATTTCTGTCTTATTTTTTCCACTGCTTTTTGATGGCCAGAAACT
>JAUWMR010000085.1 GCA_030613055.1 Desulfobacteraceae bacterium | reverse complement strand
TGTTTAGACTGAAGGTAGAAGGTATCAGGACTGAGATGAAAGGACTGAGGACTGAGAAAAAAGCTTGGCCCCCGCCTGTTGGAGTGAAGCGTAGATTTATCCGCCTATGGAGGATCCCGCTATCGGGGCAGGACGGCGGGCAGGCTTAGTCCTCAGTCCTCAGCACTTAGTCCTTATCTGTGATTCAGCCCTTTACTAATCCCGCGTTCCGCGGGACCTTCAGCCTAAATAACCTGTGTAGTTACCAGTTATTTTTCAATATGCAATGACATGAGAGTTCCAGTTTTGTAGCGGCAACGTCCCACCGATAGCGGGATTACATAAACCCTAACGCATTCTATTCCTCAAAGGCCTGGACCTGGTAGGTTAAGACCTCAAGATCACCTTCCCTCCACGCATCCGCGTCCAGACCTGCCTTTTGACAGAGATGGGACAAAAATACCTCTTTTTTTTGCAATTGTTCCCAGACCTGGGGAAGGAAGGTGGCCTGGTGGTACGCTTTCTTGATGATAACCCCATCTATATCCGGCCGCAGTTTCTTTAAAAGGTCATCGGCATCGGAATAAGAAAGGGGTTTTGGATCTGTCAGAATGCTGATCTCTATCCTGACCCTCTCCCACTCTTCCTTTGTAAGCGGCCGGAAACGCGGATCCCGGAAAGCCGCGTTTATGGCATTTATCCTGATACCCTCGATCAGCGTTTCTCGCGGGATAATATGGCCAATACATCCCCTCAAACCTCCCTGGATTGTGAGGGTCACAAATGTCCCGCGCTGCTCGGAAAACTTTTCGGCCAGATCTGAATCGGAAGTGCCTTGATCCTTCCGCGAGAAAAGCTCCTGTTCAATGGTCTGCCTTGCCACTTTAAGGAGATGCCTGCCCTCTTCTTCCGTCAGTTTATCTGTATCTGCCATGTCCCTCTCCTTTTTCCCTCTCTCACTTATTGAGCTTTTTGAAGAACGGCCCTGATCCCCTTGCGATTCAACGTGATTGCCGCCTGCTGAGGCGTCCTTCGGGACTTGAATCAATATTGGGACCAGTAGAAATGTACAAAAAAGGCATGAAAACCAAAAAATTCCATTGATCTTCGCTGATGTCATATTTATATTACCTGCTCAATATCCTGGGGTTTTTGCACAATGCAATAGTTTACCTATTAAAAGGACCCTTAGACAGGATTACAGGATAATTGTTTTGATTTACAAGATTCAAATAATATCCCGCTGTATGCGGGATTAATCCTGTCAAAAAATGAACGGCTGAACTTTTACTTCACAATTAACCAAAAACAGACTCCCGCGCGGGGTATTCCATGCAATATAAACATAATGAACTCATAAAAAGTCATCAAATCAGACGGCACAGTAAAAAACGCCAAGATCAAGGCGAGCGAATCTTTAGGAACCACCGCAAAAAAACGGTATCTTCGAGAGGCGTACTTAAAGGTACGTCGCAATGACTAAAGATGAAGCGCAACGCGGAGATTGGACTTTTTACGAAGCCGTCAAACATGATAGCCTAAAATAAGACCCTGTCAACCCAAATAATAGACCCGAAAGGAATCATATGGAGAGCTTAAAGAAAAAGAAGGAGAGGACAATACAAATCTTTGAAATACTGGATCCCCTTTATACACATGAAAAGACAGCGCTCAAATACAGGACACCCTTTCAACTTCTCATATCAACCATTCTTTCTGCCCAGTGTACGGATAGGCAGGTAAACCAGGTCACAAAAACCCTGTTTAAAAAATACAGAACACCACAGGATTATTTAGCTGTCCCGATTTCCGAACTGGAACAAGACATCCGGCCCACGGGCTTTTATAAAAACAAGACGAAATCAATAAAGGGATGTTCTCAGGGATTGATTGATCTCCATGGCGGCAAGGTCCCCTCTACCATGGAGGAACTACTCAAACTACCGGGCGTGGGCAGAAAAACCGCTAACTGCGTCTTAGGCGCGGCCTTCGGTGTTCCCGGTGTTGTTGTCGACACTCACGTAAAAAGACTTGCAGGCAGATTGGGGCTTACAGAGAACAAGAACCCCGACAAGATTGAGAAGGATATCGAAAATCTGCTTCCAAAAGAGAAATGGCGCCGCTTTTCTGACATCCTCATATATCACGGTAGAGACATCTGCAAGGCAAGAAAACCGGACCATGCCCGATGCCCGGTCTTTAAATTGTGTCCGTCAAATTCCATTTCGTAGGGGCATCCGGTTATTCCCTGTCCAACCATCCCATAACACTGGGGAGCCTGGCACGAATGGAATTTGTATTGAATGTAGCGAATTTCATAGTCATAGACTCAGCCTTTAATAAATCAACGGGCCATTAAGGTCTCAATTATACTTGATGCCTCACCTGGCATTACAATCTCGATATCTCTATATATCCCTAAATCGAGGAGGTGTTTATCTCCGGAGATAATTAAATGGGCCTTGTTTTCCGATGCTAATGCCAGGAAAATATTATCGAACCGGTCTTCATGAATTATTTCCGGAATGATTTTAGGTGTGGGCATGAAAATAACAAGATTCATAAAATATGAAAAGACTTCATTGGACGTTGTGTCAAGATCGGATAACCGTTTTGAGAACTTCTTATATTGTATGACACGCCTGACTTCAGCAGTTATCTCTTCGCAGACAATAATCTTGATAAGCCCATCACGTGCCCATCTTAAAATCCGGTTAGGAGGGCCTCCCCACAGCAATCCGGATATAAACACGTTTGTATCGACAACAATCTTCATTAGATTTCCCGAAGTTTGTGAACAATCCGGGATATTTCCTGAAGATCGGGTTGACTGTTGTCCTCCATAGCGGCCCGGTCAAGCAGATCAGTCGGAAATTCCTCAAACGGCACGACCTTGAATAACGGTTTTGACCTTTTGAGAACCACAATCTCTCCCCAGCGTTTGAGATCCTCTGCAACATAGGGAAAACGCTGACGAAATTCCTTGGCACTTATATATTTGGACATATTATCTGACCTCAATAAAAGGTTAAATTAACCTTCAGGTTAACTTTAATTAATATAAAAGTCAACTTATTCTTATTTACCGTCATTAAGGAGAGTGAGATGATTTAACACAGGTGATTATGTCAATCAATGCCTGTTCCGCCGGTGTGATTGAACATTTTTGAGTGGGTCTGCGGTGAATTTACCTTACCTTGCTTCCGGGCATGGTGACGACATCGGGCATGAGGATATGTACGCCGGATTCATCTTCGGCAGCCAGGACCATTCCATGGGATTCCACTCCCATGAGCTTGACCGGTTTAAGGTTGGCCACTAAAACGACCTGCTTTCCGACAAGGTCCTGTTCGTCATAATGGCCCACCAGTCCTGCCACAACGGTCCTCTCTTCACCAATATCAACGATAAGCTTGATGAGCTTTTTGGAGCCGGAAATGGCCTCAGCCGTCTTGACGGTTCCGATCCTGAGATCCAGCTTCTGAAATTCCTCAAATGAAACAACGGTCGGTTCTTTCTCGGACACTTTCTTCTCCTTCTTTCTTTCCGGGGGTTTTTTCTTATTCGTCTCAATACGGGGAAACAGGGCCGGGGCTTTTGTCATAGCCCTGACCGGCCTTTCTTTCCCCCATACCCTGAGGTCATCAAGATTGAACTCCCTGCCTTTTTTGCCAAGGCCCAACTGGTCCTGAATCTTCTCTGCGGATTCCGGCATAAAGGGCCATACAAGTGCGGAAACGATTTTTAGGGTTTCAGCAATATGATAGATAACCGTTCCGAGCCGCTCTTTGTCTGACTTGGCCAGGACCCATGGAGCCATTGTGTCTATGTATTTATTTACCTTTCCTATCACCTCCCAGACAGCCATAAGGGCCTTATGGAAGCCTAATTCCTTCATGAACCCTTCGTATCTATCAACAAGTTCAAGGGCCCCGGCTTTCAAAGCATTATCCTCTATATTCGAGGGGCCTGGCTCGGGCAGCTCGCCATTGTAATACTTGAGAACCATTGTCAGGCTCCGGCTGACCAGGTTTCCCAGGTCATTAGCCAGATCAGCATTGATCCTGACTACTAAGGCCTCTTCACTGAACTCGGAATCAAGTCCGAAGACCATGTCCCTCAACAGGAAATATCTGAAGGCGTCCAGGCCGTAGATATCAACGAGCTCAAGGGGTCTGATCACATTCCCGATGCTCTTTGACATCTTGCCCTCGTTCACGTTCCAGTAGCCGTGGACATTGAGATGCTGATAGGGTTCGATGCCTGCCGACTTGAGCATGCAGGGCCAATAGATACCGTGTGGTTTCAGTATATCCTTGGCAATAATATGCTGGGCCGCGGGCCAGAATTTTTTGAATTGCACGCCTTCAGGGTACTCTATGCCTGAAACATAATTAATAAGAGCGTCAAACCATACATAGGTTACAAAATTTTCATCAAAAGGGAGCGTAATCCCCCATTTGAGCCTGGACTTCGGCCGCGAAATACAAAGGTCTTCCAGAGGCTCTTTCAAAAAAGAAAGGACTTCATTTCTGTATCTCTCCGGCCTGATAAAATCAGGGTTCTCTTTTATGTAATCAATGAGCCAGCCCTGATACTTGCTCATTTTGAAAAAATAATTCGCCTCTTTAATAATCTCGGGCGCGGTCCCGTGGTCCGGACACTTCCCGTCCACTAATTCGCGTTCCGTGAAAAACCTTTCACAGCCAAAACAGTAAAGGCCCTCATATTCACTGAAATAGATATCGCCGTTGTCTTTTACTTTCTTTAGGATCAGCCTCACCGCTTCCTTATGGTTTTCGTCTGTAGTGCGGATAAAATAATTGTTGGTAATATTCAATTTGGGCCATAACACCCTGAACAGGTTGCTGATCCGATCTACATATTCTTTTGGAGTCTGCCCGTTCTTCTCAGCAGCGGTTACGATCTTGTCCCCATGCTCGTCCGTTCCCGTGAGGAAAAATGTTTCGGAGCCTAAAAGCACATAAAACCGGTTCAGAACATCCGCAACAATCGTTGAATAGGCGTGTCCGATGTGGGGCTCGGCATTTACATAATAGATAGGTGTGGTTACATAGAATTGTTTTGACAATGAACTCAACTCCGTTTCCCTCCAGCCCGCCATGGGCGGAATAAAGAATCCACGCGCCCATCGAAGATCCCGCTATGCGGGGAAGGACATGGTTTTAAAATCGGAATAAAATTTTCAAGATGACGTATGTTTACCCCTTTTGGATTTTTTCTTAAACAATCCCTCCCGGACAAAGTCTTTAGCATCCACCTCAATTTCAGCCCCTGATTCCAGGGCCACGGTCAGGGTTTCTTTTAAGATGTTCTGCCTGACAACCTTGCCTTCTCCCTGTTTTGTCATTATTTTCTTGCCGACTTTTGGAAGGCTTTTCTTTGCCTTTTCATAAAACTCGCGTTCATAGGTAAGGCAGCACATGAGTCTCCCGCACATCCCTGATATCTTTTTCGGGTTTAAGGAAATGTTCTGCTCTTTGGCCATCCTTATGGTTACAGGGGCAAAACTGTCAAGAAAAGCCGAACAGCATAATGGCCGCCCGCAGGACCCGAGTCCGCCTACCATCTTGGCCTGGTGGCGTACGCCGATCTGCCTCATCTCTATCCTGGTCCGGAATTTCCCTACCAGGGCCTTAACCAGTTCCCGGAAGTCCACCCTCGCATCAGCGGTAAAATAGACAACAATCTTACTGCCGTCAAAGCGCCTCTCAACAGAAACCAGGCACATGGGTAAAGCGTTTTCACCTATCCAGCTACTGCAATAATTATAAACCGTTTCCTCGAGCCTACAGCATCTTTTGTATTTTTCAATTTCTTCCCCGACAGCCAGGCGAAACACCTTCTTAAGCGGCCGTTTCGGCATATCTGTCGATCGGTTCTGAGGCTTTTTGCAAACGCAGCCGACAGCAGGTCCTTCTTCAGTGATCACCATTACCATGTCCCCTTTTTTGAGGACAAAGTGCCCGGAGTCAAAATCATATACTTTTCCGTGCGCCTTAAATTGAATACCAACTATTTTATTCATCGCTGCCTTTGTATCCTTTTCACAATAAAAGAAAATTAATCACCACGAGATATTAAGCTGTTACAAATAATACAATTTAGACTAAACTTCACGCTCTCAAACGAGCCGGTTCAGGCTCAGGACGGCATGCTCCACAACCAGTCTTACGTTTCGATTTCTCCGCAGGTCCCGTTGTGCCTGGTCAATCACCAGAAGGCTGTCAATCAAGTTATTTATTTTATAATTTCCCGCAATTTTTTTCAACTTATGAGAAAAATCCGCGTTGATAAGCAGATTGGTCAGGTCTCCCACTTTCATAATCAAAAGGTCCCTGTACCAGCTCTCCCAGATCGATAAAATTTCCATTATCCTCGTTTCACCGTTTTCGGATCGCTTAATGCCTATTTTATTGGCATCTTCACCGCACTTAAGTGCCATATCAAAACCCTTTTCCTCAGAAAGGCCCGGAAGCTTCATGAGCCTTAAAAGCCATTCCTGCCGCATCTCAAAGAAATCGGTTTCGCTCATTTTAAGGGCTCGGCCCAGACTACCCTCGGAAAGCCTGGCCAGGACCATTGCCATATCCTCGGTCAGGTCCTTTTCCCTGACAAGCCACTCAGCTATATCCCTCACAGTCAGGGGTTGAAATGCCACTCTCTGGCATCGTGATACAATGGTAGGTAATAGATCCCGGGGTTCCCTTACATTAAGTATCAGGATGTTTCCTGAAGGCGGCTCTTCAAGGGTCTTTAAAAACGAATTGGCCGCTTCCTCGGTCATTATCTCGGCCTGATAAACGACACATACCCTGTACCGACCATATGGCGCAAAAGCCAGCTTGCGATTCAGTTCCCTTATCTGATCGATCCCAATATTTTTTTTGTCAGGCAAAAGGCTGATCTTTACAAAATCAGGGGAGTTTCCGCTCATCATCTGACGGCAGGGCGGACACCTGCCGCAACTGTCGCCGTCAACCGGTGAATCACAGTTGAGTGCCGCACTCATGGCCATGGCCATGTTCATTTTTCCAACCCCGGGAATCCCCGTAAAAAGGTAGGCATGGGGAATCTTTTCCCTGGCCATCACACTTTTCAAAAACTTTTTGGCCCTTTCCTGGCCTAATATCCTGGAAAATGAAAGCAAGATTCTATGCCTCAACACCGCCTGCCAAAAAAGGCCTGACGTAGTTAAAAATCACCTTTTCCAGCTCATCCTTATTAAGCGTGCCATCCACAACAACTATTCTTTTGGGGGCTTCCATAGCCATTTTCAGATACCCTTTCCTTACAGCCTCATGAAAATCCCTTTTTTCCCTTTCGAACCGGTCCTGGCCCTCCTCCATATGAACTTCATTCCGCTTCAAGGCCCTTTTAATTCCGATCTGCACCGGGCAGTCAACAACAAAAGTGAGATCAGGCAAAATTCCTGAACAACACTTTTCATTCAGATCCCCTATCAATGTCATATCCTGCCCCCGCGCATACCCCTGATAAACCATAGTCGAATCGAAAAAGCGATCACACAAAACCCATTTTCCTTCTTCCAGTGCCGGCTTTATTACCTCTTCCACATGCTGTGCCCTGTCGGCCTCATAGAGCAGGAGTTCAGCAAGTGGTGTCAGGTTGCTGTTGCGGGAGTCCAGAAGCATCCGCCTGATATCCTGCCCGACCCTCGTCCCGCCGGGTTCAAGGGTTAAAACTACCGTGATTTCCATGCCCTTTATATTATCGGCAAGGCGTCTTACCTGCGTGGTTTTGCCGCATCCTTCAATGCCTTCAAAGGTAATAAACAATGTGCACCCCATAAATGGTTGACGGCTTCGTAAAAAGTCATTTAAACGCCTGGATACCCGCCCCTCCCTTCGCTGGGGCAAGCTCTTCGCGGGTATGACGGCTATCATATCTGCTTGATATTAAATGCTTTATCGTCATTCCCGCCCCGCATCAAGTGCGGGATAAACTACGGCGGGAATCCAGATAAACAAGAAATTTCGACTTTTTATGAAGCCATCAAAATTCATAAAAAAATAAGTGTACACTTAAATTATTTACTTCTTCAAGATCAAATATTCCTAACAGTTCACCACCCCATGTAGGAGGGTTTGAGATCACTATCCCAATCCTTCATTCCCCTTTGTGCTTAGAGACAAGCCCGAAATCACCGAGGATGGTATACAGTACAGGTACGACAATCAGGACCATGACCGTGGACGCAATGATCCCGAACACAATGCTTGCGGCCAGGGGGATAAGGAACTGAGCCTGGAGACTGCGCTCGGACATAAGCGGCACTAACCCCATAACAGTTGTAAGCGATGTCAGAAGTACGGCCCTGAAGCGTTGTCTGCTGGCTGTTTTGGCCGCCTCTGACCCGTCCTGTCCCTCGCTCATCCGGATTTTTATGAACGTCACCAGCAGGATGGAGTCATTGACTACAACGCCGGCCAGGGATACAAATCCCATGATGCTCGGCATGGATAGATCAAGACCCATCAGGATATGGCCCCATATAACACCGATCAGCGCCAGGGGGATGACAACCATAACCACCAACGGTTCTATATAGCTCTTGAACTGAAAACTCAAAAGTACAAATATCCCGAAAATGCCCACTAAAAACCCCTTGCGCATGGACCCCATGGACCTTTCAGTTTCTTTTGCCTGGCCTTCCAGGGTGATGCTCACTTCCGGATAACGTTTTTTTAGTTGCGGCAGAAAGCGCGCCCTTGTTTCGGCTATAATTTCAGCGGCGTTGGTAATTTTAGTGTCCACATCCCCCCTTATAGTCACGGTACGCTCGGAATCAATTCGCTGGATTCGCGCATAGCCACGGCCTTGCTCAAGGGTAGCAATGGAACCTAAGGGGATCTGTTTGCCGGCCTTTGTTGTTACATAAAAATATTCCAGGTCGGCCAGGCTGTTTTGATCCAGGGGGGCCAGTCGCACGTCAACCTCGTAAGATTCTCCCCCCACCTGAATGTCTCCTGCCTCTTTTCCATGGAAAGCCGAACGAAGCTGGCTCGCTATGGAAGCGGAGTCAACACCCAACCTCATGGCTCCCTTTTTAAGCCTAACTCGTATTTCCGGTTTGCCGGGGCGAAGATCGTCGTTTAAGTCTAACACACCCTCGTAAGAATTAAGCCAGTCCATCAGTTCTAATGATGCCTGTTTCAGGCGGTCCAAGTCCTCGCCTTTAAGACGTATGTCGATGGCCAGACCGGCAGGCCCGTATATTGGTTCCTTATATGTGATATTTATAACATCCGGAACAGCCCCTACTTCCTTTCTCCAGCGATTGGCCACATCGTCCATAACGGCGTTTCGCTTTTCCGCGCCAAGAAGATCCGCGGTCACCGTGGCGACATGAGGACCGGCTTCAAAGGCATCAATATTCATATTAAACTGGATATTGATGTTTTTGACTAAGGACTGCTTTTTTGGCTGCAATGGAACAAACTCGGTGTTCACCTTTTTTAGCCCATTTACAACCCTTTCCACAACAACCTCGGTACGCGAAAGAGGCGTGCCCTGGGGGAGCAGTATCCGGGCCTGGAGAACATCTCCTTCAATATCAGGGAATGCCTCCATTTTTAAAAAACCCCCTGCAATCATGCCTATGGATATAAGAAACACGGTTATTGTAAGCCCTATTGTCAGGTATCGCCAGGATACTGCCCAATCAACAACCGGACCTAAGACCTTTTCCCGGAAATTTTCTATAAATTTCTCAAGGCCCTGTCTGAACCTGCCCCCTGTATCTTCCGACATACCCTTGAGGGAATGGGCAAGGTGGTTTGGCAGGATAAAAAATGCCTCGACCATGCTGACGCTCAGCGTAAGAATAAGCACAACAGGCATGACCCATAATACCTTGCCTATGTCCCCTTCTATTAGCATGGCTAAGGAGCCAAAAATGAACAACGTGGTCATAAATGAAGACAGGACACCTGCGCTCACCTCGGTCACGCCATCTACGGCCGCGTCAAGAGGGGTCTTTCCCTTTTTCAGGTGCGTGGCCACGTTTTCTGAAATAACAATGGCATCGTCCATCAACAGGCCCACGGCAATCAACATGCCGAGCATTGTCAACATGTTCAGGGAAAATCCGATCAGTTGCATGCCAAAAATCGCACCTAAGAAAGAAACCGGCAGGCCCATGACGACCCAGAATGAGAAGCGAAAGGAGAAAAAAAGCCACATGGTCAGAAAGACCAGGGCAAGTCCCTGCGCGCCATTCACCGTAAGCAGGTTCAGGCGATCGCGAACAACCTCGGAAATATTCCAGGTGATGGTGAATTTAACGTCCGGCGGTGCCATCTTTCGTTCCCGTTCAAGGAACCTGTTTACCGCGTCTAAGACCCTAAGGGCGTCCTCGCTTTTTGTCTTGTTGACCCGCAGTATCCCTGCACGCTCGCCGTTAAAGATGACTTTGTCTTCATCAAGCTCAAAACGGTCCGTGATTTGAGCAATATCCTTAAGACGGATTTCAGCGCCGGTAGCGCCTGCTAACACGATAAGATCTTCAAACTCCCGGACCGACCGCCGTTCATCCGAGAAGCGGACAAGCACATCCGCATCCCGTGTTTCGATAGCCCCGGACGGGAGGTCTACACTCTGCCGGGCGATCCTGTCCGCTATATCCGAGACACTCAAACCTAACTGCATCAGTGTGACCGCCGGAATCTCAACCCTTATCTGGTGATCGGAGAACCCGAGAACCTCCACCTGTGAGATTTCCTCCATTCTGACCATGCGATCCTTGATCTTCTCACAATACGCCTTCAAATGGGGTACCGACATAGGTCCGGTTATGGCGATGGACAGTACCATGTCAGTCTGGCCGAGTTGCTTGACAACCGGTTTTTCCACCTCATCCGGAAAGTCGTCAATGGCCTCCACTTCGGTTTTCACATCATTTAAAAACTGGACTATATTCCCGCCGTCACGCATCTCCGCAACGATTCTTCCGTAGTTTTCACGGGCCTCGCTCTTGATCTCATAGACATTGGAGACGCTGTCCAGGGCATCTTCCGCTCGCCGGCACACGGCATTTTCAACGTCCTCGGCCGTGGCTCCGGGGTACCCTACAAGGATTTCTATTTCTGTGGGAGTAAAGTCAGGGAAAGTTTCTCTCAGAAGGCTTCCTATTGAAATAAGCCCTAAAAAAACCAGAATAACCATGAGCAGGTTTGCGGCCGTGGGGTGGGACGCAAAATAGTAAATCCATGAGACCTGTTTTTTCATTTGACCGGCACCTCCCCGGTCGCCTCGATAAGGAGGGTCTTAAGAAGTTCGTTGTCCGTCTGTGGCATAAGAAGCATGCCATCAATAGCAGGCACAATATCGGTGACGATAACTTTTTCTTTCGGATTGATGCCTTTTGTTATTGAAGCAAGGTTTCCCTGTACATAGTCAACCGTGACGGCCCGCCTCTCTAAGCGGTTTTTAATGCCTGCAATATAGACCGTTTTCTGATGCAACGCGGCGCGGGGGATGACTACGCTTTTTGGCCGGGGCCTGCCTCTCAGTTCCACTTCGCAGTACATGTTTTTAATAAGCGGCGGCCTTTCTCCGGGGCGAGCCTTCAGATAGGTATTATCAACAGTCACATACACACCCACGGTCCCGGTCTGGGGATCAATTGACTCACTCATACGCGAAAACCGGGCCTTCCATTCTATTGTCCTATCCCCGATATTAAGACGCACCACGGCCCCGAGACCAAGTGCCTTCCTGAGTTTTTCCATGTCTACTGTCCTTGCGACAGGTGATCCACCCTTCACACCCGCAAGGACCTTCATGGCGTAAAGCGGCATCTGGGCTACAACCTCAGAAGACGCAATATTGTCTGCCCTGGCCAGGATCTTCCCGGGCTGAGCGTACTGGGCCAACTCCACGTTGACCTCAGAAATGCGGCAGTTAAACGGTGCCTTGATATTTGTCTTTCCAATATCCAGGCCCGTGTCCTTGAGCTGGGATTTGCGCCTGGCAAGTTCCGCCTTAAGGGCCTGGCGCTCCGCCGGAATCAGATCAAGAGAGCTTTTATAACCCTGCACTACGTTTTTCTGGCCAAGATAGCGTCGTCTCTCCTGGTCCGCGTCCGATTTTGAAATAAGGTCTTTATTTACGAGCTCTATCTTGCGGTCAAGCTCCTTTTTGCTCAACTCAAGAGACTTTTTTTCCACCTCTAAGGAACGGCGGATGTTCTTTTCTTTTTGATCAATCTCCCTGAGCCTGGCCCTGAGATTCTCCACGTCGGCCTGGGCCCGTATCTTCGCCAGGCCGTATTCTGCCGGGTCAATACGCAGAAGGACCTCTCCCTTTCGCATGAGGGCGCCTTTTTTAAGTTCGGGGTGAATCTCCACCACCTTTCCGGCCACCTCGGCCACGGCCTCCCATACCTGTCCCGGTCGCACCTTGCCGTAGCCCACGGCCCTGGGTACTATGGCCACCTCGGGCGCAGGGATGACCCGTACGGCAAAGGACCTTTCAGTAATTTCCGCCTGTTTGGGGCCCTGCCGGGTCTTTACCATGAATACAAATACGGCCACGCCTATGGCCACGGCCGGAACAACCAAAAACATTTTAAATCTTTTCGATGAACTCATATCTATTTCCCGCCCCTGTGTAAATTATACTGATACCCTAATTGAGCCGGAGCGCAATTAGGGAGCTGTCAGCTATCAACTTTCAGCAGTCAGATAAGAATTTATGGTTCATAAATAAAACCGATATTTTTTTACCTGATCAAATTAAGATAAATTCATTTGTGTGTCAAATAGTATGGCTCCACTATCTTGGTACTAACCTATAAATCTAATGCAAATAATACTGCCTGGCGTACCTGTCCCTTTTTTTGCAGGGAAAGTGTCGTGATGAGCGAGCCTACTTTCCCTTTTGAGACTGTCTGGATATGATCAAAATTTATGGCGCAATCTCTCGGCATACAATCATGTTTCGACAAAAATACTTCGCTTTGTACGTCTCTGACCGGAATACCTCATAGCTATCATTGATATTCAAGAAGAAACAAGTCCGAATCTTATTCAGCTCTCGGGAGTTTCAATTTTGCTTCTCTATACTCTTCAAAGGCATTACATCCCTCTAAAAATCGCAGCGCCACACCAAAAGTCGAAAAATCAATTCCTGCGGAAAACTCCTGCGCCTTAGACATCATACGGATAAAGGGAGTAGCCCTCTTGCTACGAGACAGAGCTCTCAGTGCAAGCAAATAATCCTCGCGGTAAACAGTCGGTATTATAATTCTACAGAACCCGCATTTGACCAGTTCCGCATTCATCATTATCCTGGCTATTCTGCCATTCCCATCGGCAAAAGGATGGATCTCTGCAATAAGAAATTTCATAAAAATAGATCGAGCCAGGCAATGCTCAATAGCTTGATATATTTCAAACCCCTTTTCCAGGGTGCCCATAACCAGCTCCGGCTCAACAAAGACTGTTTGTCGGGAGCGATTAATCTCCTTTTTGAACTCCCCGGGTAGTGTCTCTGGTCTCCCTCCCATTAAAACCGAATGTCTGGATTTCAATAGATCAAAAAACTCCTGCAAAGAACCGGGTATCAGCTTCATCTGCTCAGTGTTTGAAACAATTCTGAAAGTTCCTATTATGTCATGTGCATCGCTGGGTCTCGAATCAGGGATTTTGTTTTCAAAAATTATATCGCGGGCTTCCCCAATTTCAAACATAGTGCCTTCAATGTAGTTTGAAAAATAGGCCTCAAAAAAGGCCATATTCTGAATTTCATTTGTTGAAACACGCGTTTCTTGCCGTAACGGCAATTCTGTCTCCTTTAATCCTGAAAAAAA
>JAUWMR010000086.1 GCA_030613055.1 Desulfobacteraceae bacterium | reverse complement strand
ATCTGATTCATCCACATCCTTAGGTTTCCCCCTCGTATCGGCTGGCTTTTGAAGCACTTCAATTATGGTCCCTTCTTTGAGGTTCACAGCGCTTATGATCACCCCGCTCCAGAGAACAGTTTTGTCCTTGTAGGCTTCCGGAGCTTTCAACACTTCACTGAGAGTTAGTTCTCTTGCTACCTGCTTCCTCAACTGCTTAGAAATCACCGTGGCACAGCCGGTAATAGAAAAAAGGCAATAGGCCACAAATATAGGAGCAAAGAATAAATTTTGGATTTTGACCTTTCTGAACTTCCTCATAACACCACCCCCGATAATTTTGGGGTTTATCCTGAAACAAAAAAAGCGCAACTCAGATGTTTTCTGTAATCCAAGTTACGCCTTCACTTTCTCCCGCTTTTCGGTCGGAAAACCGTAAGACATCCCTTCAGGGTTTGATATCGCTAAACAATTTAGGTATTCCTAACAAATGATAAGTTCTATGTCAAGATTTTTCTTTGAATCCGAGCCCTAAGGTCCATGACAGGTGGATGCAGACAGTATATTCGTCTTTCCCCTGATTTTTTCTTGACAATTTGTACAGAATATGTCATTTTAACATTAATTTGTACAAATGAAAAAAAAAGGGGGGGTTGCCATGGGAAATTCAGTATCAATAATGAAAGTTAGTGAGGCCCGATCTAAGCTGACCCAGTTGGATAAGCTGTTAAAGCCGGGTGAAACCTTGCGGGTTAACAAAAGAGGTAAGGCATATGTCCGCATTGAGTTAATAGGAGAAATAGATCGTTATGATATAGTTTTAGACTCTATTAACGGTTTGCCGGAACCAAAAGAAAAATTACGGGCAGTAGCTGAGAACTATAAATCTATCTTGTATGGAAGCAACAATGCAAACCCTTAAAGGCTTTGATGCGGTTTACTGTGATGCCAGTTTCTTTATTGCCTTATTTTCAAAAAAGGACACAAAGCACAAACGCGCCTTGGAACTCTTTAAAGAAACCAAGGAAAATCGAATCATTATCCATACCTGTTGGTTTATTATCTCTGAGTCCATGACTGTTCTTCTCTATCAATATGGTTATAGTGAGGCGCTGACTTTCAACCAATCGATTGATCTCTATAAAATTTTCCATTCCACGGAAAGCCAGCATCATCAAGCCATTGCTTTATTCAACCTTTTTGGTAAAGATAGAAAGATCTCTTTCGTGGATGCCCTCTCGCGTGTCGTCATTTCAGGGGAACTTAAGAACATGCCGGCCCTGTCTTTTGATGAGGATTTTAAGACTTTAGGTTTAACGACTATATCATGACACCTAATTGTAATTAGCAAGCCGATTATCTGGGGCCGAACTATGCATATCCCCTGGCAGCCGCAAGTAAAAATCTTCTAAAAATCCCACTGCACACCCAGCCGGAATATCCGTTCATTATCCTGCCTGCCGTAGTATTTCTCATAGTCCTTATCTCAATGCCGTTGACTTAAGGGCCGTTCCTTTAAAATCCCCCCTGGCAGCTACGCAATGCAGAAAAGCAGGGCATCATCCCCGCTTTGCGACCTTTAGTCGAACGAGCGCTTCAGGAGGGTATCCGCTATCATCCTGAACTTGTTCGCAAGGTCTTAGGGCTCGACAAAAAATAACTTCACATTTTAAGCGCCGATGCATCCCGTCTGGCTGCGTTGCAAAAGCTCAGGAATATCCCGATATTCCTGAGCTTTCGCGCCTTGCCGGACGGGCGCCTCAACACTTAAAATTGCGAACTTATTTTTTGCCGAACCCTTAGAAGCAGCAGGCGAGTGAATCGCCGGGTTGGCTGTCTTTGAATATCTTTCCACGTTCTATTCCCCGTATAATTACATGCCGCACCACACCGGGTGCATCTAATCTGGCTGATTATGGCATAATAAATTCCATATCATCAATATGTTAGGCTGTAAACTGATTTACAAATGGACGTCCCGCAAGTTCACCTGTAAATGCTTCCACCCAGGCATGAAGTACCCCGTCTTTGATATGATGCTCATAGATGTGCTTAGGGAATATTCCCTGCTGGACCTTTTTGTCAATCCAGAAGAAATGGAAGCGGCACGGCACTCCAAGCCCGCGCAGTAAAGCGCCAAGTAAAGTGCTCTTTGTGTTGCAGTGGCCGATTCCATCACGTAGCACCTGTGATGCGGGAAAAGAATCTCTATCGGAATTATAACCAAAAAAAATACGATCCCGAACAAATAAATATGCGGCTATTCTCTGCTCTATAATGCCGCCCGCTTTTTTCAGGTCAGAAAGGACTCCCTGTATCAAGGACGATTCATAATCAAGTATAGGACTTGGGGCCAGATAATCTTTATGTTCCTTGTGGTTCGTGCTCATCGTGATTTATGTTCTGACGAACAATATCTTCTTTTGCTGGTGAATATTTGAACATTGATTGTTCAGTTCGACAAGGCGTCGGTCCACTGCCGCAGGATTGCCGGATACTCGATCACGCTTGAATCTGCATAAAAAGGCAAGCTGTAAATGGCCGTGTCTTTGATGGCCGGCACATTAGCCAGAGCCGGATTTTTTTTCACCGCGGCAGCAAGAGCCTTTTGCACTGCAAAGGGGTTTCCGGTCATGACAATAACATCAGGTTTTGCCTTTAGCAGGGCATCCAGCTTTCTAACAGGAAAGTGACCTCTATCCACTTTCTTGTTTTCAGATTTAAGAACATCGCCTACGTTTACACAGCCAAGTGGATGGAGCAGGAAGCTGTCTGAGTAGCCCCCAGGCATCTCGATCCTTAGAAAAGTCTTCCCTGTCGCGCTCTGGTAAGTGCCATTGATAATGACTACCTTTTTACCCAGTTTTGCCTTGGGCAAACCCTTTTTGGCCTTTGCCAGCGCTTTGTTATAGCGATCGATCAAAGCATCGGCTTTAGACTGACATCCCAGCAGCTTGGCCGTCTGACGGATGGCCGACTCTAAGCCATTGGAAAAATCAACATACTCGATGGTCAAACCCTTGCCTTTAAGCAGGGGAACGACATTGGCCGGTTTGACTTTGGGTTTGTAAATACAAAAATTGGGATGCTTTTCGACAATGATTCGCTTGATGCCTCGTTTTTTTGCCGTGCTTGGAACGATGGATGGGTTTTTGTCGACTATACATTTTGGGCAACCCAGTATCTGGGAAGTATTTATGAGTTCCTTGCACATGGGCCATAAGGAGCAGCGCACGGACATGGCCTCGGGGAGAACCCCCAGGTTAAAGGCAACATCTACGAGCCGGTCGCCAACCATGATAACTTTGATTTTCTCTGGGGCTATTTTTCGCTTTGCTTCAGCCGTTTGGGAGGAAAATAGAACCAGCCCTGTGATCATGATGAACAAAAAAGCAAGCGCCTTCGAATTGATGTTTTTAATGTAGTTATTCATAATTTTTATTTCCTTTCTTTAGCTATATGGGTTTACTCTTTCTATAAAGGGTTCTGATAATATTATACGAAAAAAGAAAAGCAGATGTGATAATCAATAGGCCACCTGTTATGACAATGGGTTTGAAAGGAGTCACGGCCTTTCTGAACTCAGTAGTTCCATGGGCAAAACCGGTTGCAAGCCCGAACGTTCCTATGAGATGGAAACCTGCACATAAGAGAACAATCCCTGAGATATGGCACCAAAAGTTGGCATAACAGGCCCATACGCGGTATCTTTCATCACCCTGTATCTGGGGAACGAGATAATACAAAATGCCCATAAGTGCAGAGCTCACCCATCCGATAAGGTTGATGTGTGTATGAATCTTTTTAACAAAATCTATGAAAAATGGTTTCAGATACTCCGGTGGAATATGCATAAATGTGGAGTAAAACCATTTGAAATAAATTTTTGTCGGAAACATTATTCCTTCTAAACATCCCATTATCAGGAAAAATAATGCAGAGGTAATAAAATATTTTGCCATCTTTTGCGCCATATAAAAATTCCTTTTAACAGATCAGATTATGTTTAAAAATATCTATTGAGGCAATGAAGGTAATTAATAGCTTATGGTAATACCGGCATAGTAAAAGGTCGGCTCAATATATACGACACTCTTGTTAAATATATTATTAACACCTGCAAACAGGGTAAAACGTTGGAATAATTCCTTGGAAAGATAGCAATGGTAAAGGGTGTAGGCATTTTCCGGACCGTTGTCATAGTAACGCTCTCCGATATAATCCATTCTAATATTAGCCCGCAGTCCAAATTCAGGGTAGTGATAACCTAATTTTAGATGCCCCTTATAGTCCGGCTGTCCTTCCAGGTCTTTGCCTGTTTTCTTGTCTTCCGTTTCAAGGTAGGTCAAATTTCCTGAGATGGAAAAGTTTAAAGGCAGGTTCAAACCACTTTCCAGTTCCACACCTTCCATAGTAGCCTCAGCAATATTTTGGTACCTGTAATAGTCTTTCTTTTTCTTTCCCGTACCTGTTGATTTATAATAGACGGCTTCAATAAGGTCTTCTATTTCATTTCTAAAACCTGTAATTCTTCCCCAGAATTTCTTGTATTCCCCCTCAATACCTATTTCATAACTCTCGGATTCCTCAGGATCTAAATCAGGGTTAGGTTCATATATCCATTTTCCTCTTTTTCTATACGAAGTAACAAAAAGTTCGGATATGCCCGGCGCGCGAAATCCGCAACCGTATGAAGCTTTTAACCTGAGATTATTAAAAAGGCTATAGATCATCGAGGCCCGGGGCGTCCATTCGGAACCGAATTCAGAATGCTCATCAAATCGCACTCCCAAAACCAGATATAAAGGGTCAAAAACCTGGTATTCATCCTGCAGATAAAAACCTAAATTATCCAGGTCATCGTCACGACCGGTTTCATCCTCCCTGCTTTCTTTTCTAAATTCAGAGCCTACAGTGAGAATATGGTTATCGAGAAATGCCCCTGTAAACCGGCCCTCCACCTGATTCAGTTTGCGCTTTGCATTTTCTTCTCCGGTGACTACAGCAGTTGGTGAAAAATCAATTTCATTTTCATGTTCAGAGTGATAGGCCCTGAGCATGAGATTATTTAAAGGACTCAACTTCGCATCGTATTGAAGGAAATAGCCGTGCCTCTTGTCTTCGGCACTTCTTTCTCTATCAAGGTTTTGAAAAAATCTCATTCCTTCTCTATCCATATCGCTGTATTCAAATCCTGCCAGGAGACTGTGGTTATCATTAATGTTAAAAGAAAACCGCCCGTCTATAGAACGCAACTCTTCGTGGTCTCCATCATCAGGAAGAACTTCATCTCTATCCCATCCATCTTTATTCCGGCATCCACCAGCAAGGAGGAATCCAAATCGTCCAAAAGAATCCCCAACATAAGCCCTGCCTATGTGCTCTTCCCCTTCATTATATTTACTTTTGCCGTATTGGCAGGTAGCTCCAGCTGCCAACTCCCGGGGCGGTTTCTTTGTGATAATATTTACAACACCGCCGATGGCATCGCTTCCGTAAAGAGCAGAAGTTGGGCCTCTGACCACCTCAATACGATTAATCATATCTACGGAAATCTGGTTTATATCAAGAAAATCTTTGTAGCCCATGGAAAATCTTCTTCCATCAATCAGTACCAGGGTATGTTTATTGCCTGTACCACGTATACTGGGTGCCTTTATTCTTCCTGTCTCCCCTATAACCATAAGACCTGTGGCCATTTCCAATGCTTCTGCCACAGTTTGTGCGCCCATTTCTTCTATCTCTTGTGATGTGATAACTTCAATGGAACCGGGAGCCTCCTCCATCATTTTTTCCGTCATTGTTGCAGTAACAACCATTTTTTCCAGTTCTGCCGCTTTTGGTTCTATGTTCTTTTCCTGCGCATTTGCTGCAGGAGTAATGGCGGAAATAATTACTAACAGACACAATGTCAACTTGAACTGCTTCATCGTTTTCCTCCTCCGGTTCCTTAGAATAATAATTATTGGTGCTCTGTTGATACTAGTTTAAAACAAAAAAGGCGCAACTCAGATATTTTCTACAATCCAAGTTACGCCTTCACTTTCTCCGCATCATTTAATGACCGGAGACCGTAAGACACCCCTTCAGAATTTGATATCACTAAACAATTTAGGTATCCCTAACAAAAGAAAGGTTCTATGTCAAGTTTTTTTGTAACTACTCAGGTTCACAGTTCAAGGATTCACGGTCAAAGGAGATTTACCCGCCTTTTCTTGTTTTAGTGGCAAGGTTTTCATAGGTAGTGATATCCCCGTATCTGACCTCGATCACTACATTACTAATCCGGCTGAAGAACCCATTGGCTGATAGACCGAAAAGCATTTGTTGGATTCCATTAATGGGTAAGAGCGAAATTGACATTTTTGCCCGTCAAGATCAGATGAAAGCCTTCACCAATGGAGTAACGCAGATAGTCACATGGCAAAACATCCATCCGGTCTTTCATTTAGGACGCTTGTAAAATTTGATAGGGTAAATTTCTTATATGTTATTGAACATTGTCATTTTATGTCTTTTTTGAATGCCTATCGCCTTGATCACACTTCTTACCTTAAAAGAGCTACAACAGTTAAGGAAATATGGCTGATCAAAAAAAGCATTATCGCTGACAGGAAAAATCTATTATATTTCTTGCCTGCCACCGGTAATAGCAATAAAAGAACTATAATAATTGATGGATAAACAATTCCCGCCCATAGAGGAGAGAAATAACGCAACAATTCCTGAACACCCAAAAAGAACCAGGGCCCTTTGACCAGCATGGCCTCCGCGTCATTAGGGGGAGCATCTAATGGCGCTTTACAAAAGAAACAGATACCAAGGATGATAAAAAGACACAATAATATATAATGCCCCTTGATCGTACGCTTTTTTAAATGGCTCCACAATGCTAAGCCGCAGAGTAAACCCAGTACGAGAGCATGGTTAAAATAAACGCGATATAATCCATCATGCCTCAAACTGAAAAGGAAACGGTTCAGTACATCTCCAATAAAAGGTATGTTCAAAACAAGTTGTTCGGCAATTCTACCGGCAGACACTCCCACAATATCTCCTTTTAATACATATCCTGTAAAAAGGAGCAAAATGGCGCCGGGGATGGTCAGTACCAGCTTGATCCAACTGTACACCGGTATATTCAAGTGGACACCGCGGCAAATGTGTTCTCCTACGTGAATCAAAAGAAAAATGAAAAACATTTGACTTGAATAATAATGAAGGGATCGCAGAAATGCACCATATGGAAGAGAGTTATCCATCGTAATTACCGAAGTGTAAGCAGCAGTATAATCGTACTGATAGGCAACAAAAATCCCTGACACTACTGAAACAAGCAAACTCGCCAGGGCTATATCTCCGAATCTGAACTTATGCATTGTCATCAAGTTCTACTATATAGCCCTCTTGCTTAGTGAACGTCACCGGGAATTCCTGAAGATCTTTTTGTGCCGGCCCGCGGACAACGTTTCCGTCCAGAGTATAACGGCTGTCATGGCAGGGGCAAATAAAGAGATTATTTTCCTTGCTGTAATTAATCCGACAGCCAAGATGGGTACACCTGCGTGAAATAGCCCGGGGTGATTTAATGTCCGGAAAAAGGAAAAAATCAGACTCGACCAGAATATCATTCTCTCCCGGCGTGGCGCGAACCCTGATCCTGACAGGTAGCCTCGGAACCTTATGTATCACAAAAGCAAATGCCGGGTAAAGTATCGCACCCCACAATCCAACCTTGACCCATCTAATCAAACCGGTTAAAAATTTACGTCGGTGCATGTATTTATAGTTCCTCATTTTGTAATAACACGCATCACTTTTCTGTATTGTTCTTTACTCAGCATATTGATTATCTTGTTCTGGATTGCGAAGAATCTAAGGGTATGTTCTATCCTGAGGTCGGCAATTTTACGAAGGAGCGGCCTCAATTCTTTTTCGCTTGCCTTTCCGCTAAAAAACTTTTTCTTTAGTTGATACTCAATTGCTCTTATCTCCTTTGCTTTAGTTTTTAACACCTCATGTTCAGAGGATTTCGAAACTTTTTCTATTACTTTATTTTGCTCTTCCGTAAACTTCAATACATCCGGGTGATCTTTAAAAGTATGGGAAATACAAGGTAAGGCTTGCGGCATAAGAATGTAATCATGCGGCCGGATATCGTCCGGCGGTACCACATTGGTATTGTTATCGGCATGGACAGCAGGCAATAGCATGAGAAAAACGAAAAGGGTCAACAAAGAGCCGGTCATTACTTTTTTCATAGTTTTAAATCTCCTTTTAAAATTGGTTTTGAAACAGTCAGCAATTCTAATTTTGAAAAATAACATCCTCCTGCCCCCTTCAAAGGGGGATAAAGGGGGATGTAAGGCACAATTGTCAAAGAAAAATGTCAAAATTAGAATTGCTGTGAAACACTCTTTTGCCTTTACTTAAAATCGGACACGAATACCTCCGAAATAGTTAATGCCGATAATAGGAATTTCCAGGTCTTCCACCTTTTTGTCAAAGATATTGTCAACATTTACATAAATCTCCAGGTTTTTGGTTAAGTCTTTCGCAAGCCCCAAATGGCAAAGCGTATATGATTCCTCTTTTTCAGGTTCTATTAGATAACTGCCCGTGTATTCCAGCCAGAAATCAGCTCTAAAACCATGGTCCTTGCTGGAATAAGATGTATTGAGTATAGCCCTGTTCCTTGGCCTGGCTTCAAGCCGTTTTCCCGTCTTTTTGTCCTTTGCATCAAGATATACGTAACTGCCCTTTATCGATAAATTCTCCATCAGATCAAACCCTGCTTCAAGTTCAATTCCCTGTATCTTTGCCTTATCGATATTCGTGTACTGAAAGACGTTTGGCTCAACCATGACTTTTGTGATGAGGTCTTTCACATCGTTGTAAAAGTAAGCTGTCCTGTAAGATAATCGACCCAACTCTCCCTCAATAGCCGCCTCGTAACTTTTGCTTTTTTCAGACTCTATATCCGGGTCACCGATAATACGTTTGCCAAAACGATAAGCATTTAGATACAATTCGGCAGGTGTGGGGTTTTTAAATCCCTGGCCATAATTGGCTTTGATTCTAAAGTTAGGCCGCAGGCTGAAAGTTGCGCCTATTTTCGGGCTTAATTGATTTTCAAGCTCATCGCTGCAGTCGTAACGCAGGGCAGGAACAATCAGAAACCGGTCGGTGATTTGCCACTCATCCTGGAGGTAACCGGCGTAGTACTTGATTTTTGCCTCCGAGCCGTTTTTTGTCATCCCCTCCTTAGTGACTTGATATGTGCCTTCTCCTGTATCTAACCATGGGCCCTTAAAATACTCATAGCGATATTCACCTCCAAAAGTTAAAAAATGGTCGTCAAAAAAAACTTTGCTGATTCTACCTTCGGCTATCCGCGTCCATCTATCCACTTCTCCAAAATCACTCAACTCTCCATTTTTGACTTGTTTTCCCATAAACATGGCGTCTTTATTGTATCGAGTTTCACTATATTTGTCGTAAATAGATGTATAAATCCTGAAAAAAGCACCTATTCCCTGTTGCCTGTGAGAAAGCCCGAGTGACAAGTCATATCTGTCATTGTCATCATAGATTTTATTTTGAATTTGAGATGGGCCCATTGTTGAAGTAATAATGCTTTCCTCTTCTTCATTCATTATACTTGCGTCAAAGGTTAAGACCGTGTCCTTGGTGAAATCGTAAGTCAGTTTCAAAGCGCCTGTTTTCAGGTTTCTGTCTGGTCGAGGTGTATCGCCATTTTCTTGTATATACGGCTTGGCATCAAATATTTGACCGGAAAGTGATACACCCCAAGGCCCCATCTCGTCCCCTCCAGACATAAGGTTAAAAGACAGATCTCCATTTTGGCCATCATTGTCGAATTGTCCATATTGCGCTTGAGATTTAAAGGAAAACTTTCTGGGTCTTTTTGTTATGATATTGATAACGCCGCCAAGGGCATCGCTTCCGTAAACAGCTCCCATTGGCCCCCTAACTATTTCTATCCGCTCTATATTTTCTGTGGTAATTCTATCTAATTCAAAACTGTAGTCGACTTCTCCTGCAATCCGTTTGCCGTCAATCATAACAATGGAATGCTCGCCTTTAAAACCCCTGATAAACGGTTCTTTCTGCTGTAAATTGACGCCGGTAGAAAGCTTGAGAATATCCCGTATGCGGTTAGCTGATCTGGCCTTGATTTCTTCCTCAGTAACCACTTCTACAGAAGCTGGTACAGCAGAAAGATTGGCCTCTGTCCGAGAGGCTGTAACGACCATTTGCTCTATCTCTACCGGTCCTTTTATCCCCTCTTTTTCCTCTGCCACCTCTCTTTGAGCCACAACCATCTTCGCTTCCTTCAAAACCACCGTATTTTCAGCCGTGACCTCGTAGGTCAGGCTGGTGCCTTTTAGAATCTTCTTCACAGCGTCTTCGGAAGAGTAGATCCCTTGCACACCCGGGCTTTTCTTCCCTTCCACCAGCTCGTTCAAATAGACTGTCTTGATGCCGGTGACCTCTGAATAGTTGTCCAGAGCATCTTCAAGGACGTCGGCCTCAATATTAAATGTTTGGGACACGTTCATCAGATTCGCTTCCTTCTGCTCCGCCATGGCTGGAACGGCAATTAAAAGCAGCAAAAGAATGCCTGCCAAAAACCCTGTTTTTGTTTTTCCACCTTTCATCTCGCTTTCCTCCTTAGTTGATATTCCCCCTCACCCTGACCCTCTCCCGCCAGGGGAAAGGGGAATAAACTGCTCACTGCCTACTCCCCACTGCCTACTGATTTCCTGTATAAGACAATTGTACCGTCAGCCTCCCTCTGGGCATTTAGCGAAGCGGCCGCCATAATAACCTCAAGGGTCTGATCCAGGTTACCTATGTCAAATCTGCCTGTGATACCCTTTGACTCCAATTCCGGGAACGCCAGCTTCACCCGCACGTCGTGGTAGAGTTCCAGCTCCCGCAAGACCTCTCCCAATGGTGTGTTTTTAAAGAATGCTTGCCGGTTTTGCCAGGCCAGAACCTGTTTCATATCTGAAGGCCGCAACCTTGATAAGCGCCCTGAAGGGTCGATATCCACGCCCTGACCTGCCACCAATGTTACCCCTCCGGCCCTCATGTCTCCGGGACCCTTTGGATCGTCCCTTACCAGGACCTGCCCGCGCTCAACATCCACGGCCACCCGTCCACTCCGGCTCTTTACGTTGAAGGCCGTGCCCAGAACACGTACCATGCCGTTAGGGGTACGCACCTCAAATGGCCGGTTCGTATCTGCCGCCGCCACAAAGAAAACCTCTCCCTCACTCATCTCCACCTGCCGCCGCTTGTTGCTCATGCGAATGGAGAGGGCACTTTTCACATTCATCTTCAGGACAGAACCGTCGCCTAAGGTCAGAGTTTTATGCTCCCCGATCATAGTTTTGTAAGCATGCACTGTTTCGGCTTGGTTATAGAGGTAAGTTCTTAAAGCCGGCAGGCAAAACAAGACCAGCACCGCCAGGGCCGCCACAGCTATGACCACTCTATTTTTTGGTTCAAAAAACCTGGAAAGCAGAGCCTTCAGACCTGTGAATCTTTCAGCTTTGCGGTGACGGACGAAAATTTCCTGGCGCTTATATTCTTTCTCAGGTGCAAAGACATGCTCTAATACTCCTATGTGCTCCCAAATGCCGCCCATCTCCTCAAATGCCTCGTGGTTGGCCGGATCCTCCTCCAGCCAGGCAGCCATCAATTTTTTATCTTCAGGTGTAAAATCCCTGTCCTGAGATCGAACCAGCCATCGTGCGGCCTGTTCCAGGCGATCATCTCTTGATATATTCATAGAGAACTCAGCTCCAATGGCTTATCAGGCGATTTAGATTAGCTCCGACAGTAGAGCTTTTTTTTGACAGGATTTAAATGATTCTTCTAATTCCTTATATCCTGATCATCCTGTCTATCCTGTCGAAAAATGGAAACTTCTATATGTATATAATGCGTGAGAGAGTAAAAACCCCTAAAAGAATTTCGAAAAATCAACAAAAAATGAAAATTTGACAAGATTAAGAGCGGGGCAGACGTTTGCGGAGAAAAAGGAGGGCGTTGACCATGTGATTTTCAACGGTCCTGGGTGAGATATTCAATTGCCTGGCGATTTCTTTGTGAGACAGACCTTTGAAGCGATGCATAATGAATACCTCTCTGCACCGGGTTGGCAGTTCGTTAAGGACCCGGAGGGCATGCTCACGTATTTGCTGAATTTCCATGGCCTCTTCAGGACCAGGGGCTTGCGAAACTTGTTCATCGGAATCCTCGGCATCCGGGGACATCCAACGGGCACGAACAGCCCGCCTGCGCTTAATTTCCTTGACCAGGTTCTGCGTGGTCCGCCAGATGTAGCCATCCGGGGAATCGAGCTCTGCTGTGCCATTGTGACGAATCAGCCTTGTGAATACTTCCTGAGCTCCATCCGCAGCGTCCTCATGAGACCCAAGCTTTTTCAAAAAGAAATTATAAAGGCTGCGATAATTATTCTTGTAGAGCTGAATAACCAGCTCGTTTTCCTGCTTCATAAAACCCTGTCAACCTTTATCCAAAGTTTGAGTTAATTTTCGTTCATGACCGCCTCAACAGCCGGTTAAATGCTCAAATCGTCGTTCAACCCTTTGTTCCCATGATTTTGCCAACTGTTTGAAAACCATAACCGAAGATTTGTATTGTGGTTTATTTGCTTCCCTTTAAGGTTTTGTTTCTGGTTGACTTTTTGCCATTCTCAATGTTATTTTTTAAGTATAAATATTGTACATCCTTATCGAAAA
>JAUWMR010000073.1 GCA_030613055.1 Desulfobacteraceae bacterium | reverse complement strand
TAAACTGTCCTTCGGAATTTAACGGGGTAAACCCCGGAGGAATGGACTTCGCCCCGGAGAAATAGGCTTCGCATTTCACAGGGTAAATATTCCACAGGGCAGGCGGGGCACCGCACGGCGGCATCTTCGACAGGCAGGATTTACCCTCCAGATGTTATTTGTTCTTACGGGAATAAAACCCATAAAACTTTTAACACAAGATGTCATATGACACAAATATAGGCGGGCAGGCTGGATTTGCAGCCCTGGTTAAATTCGCCTACGGCTGACCGCAAAGCAGTATTTAACGGGGTAAAGATTATTTTGTTGCTCTGCCGGCTTCCGGCTCGTAGAAGTGAGCCTACGCCTCGGAGAGATGAAGCTGACAGAAAGCAACCAGCCTTTGGCTGAGGGAAGAGGGACGTGTAGAGTTCATCGAGAGGGTGGGGGACATTCGTTCCGAACGTTCCTAACTCCGTTGGACCCCACTATGTGATTGGGGACCTTGTTACCTTCTGACCTTATTGCAAATATTCCCCTAATCCTTTGTTATTGTGATAATATTTAAGATGTGTCCCTCTATCAGCCTTGATTTTCATTTAAAATCCAGATGGGGGTTGGGTTAGGGAATTTTTTCCACCGTCAATTATATCCTTTGCAATTATTTTGCAAACATCTTGCATCTTTTCATATTCCGGCTCTTTTATCCACTTGATTTTGATTAATCTTCGCGTATCAAATTTATAAATCGATTGTGAAACTTCAATTTCATTCACCCATGTATCTTTCTGCCGGGCATAGTTTATCATCGTTTCCCATGTAAAAGTATATTTCATCGAAAGAAAAATCAAATCAGCAACATCTTTTGCTTCGTCACGGGACAGAGCACATATTTTATTGCTCAATATATTTTCCCACGAATCAATTCTGTGAAAGAAATTAGCAGATTGTATTTCCCCTGTATGAAATAATACATCATTCACAAATTCAATTTTCAAAGGATATTCTTCATTATGGACAAAAACCCGTGCAAAATCTTCACTTAACAAAGCTATTTCAATCTCAGAGAAATGATTCTGTAATTGCGAAATGATTTTATTTGATAATTGTATCATCAACCTTCATAATAAGTTTGAGAACCAAATCCTGAAAAGGATATAGATTATTGATATAATAATTTTCTGACATAATTATATTTAAGAGATAAGGATTTTGGAAAGAGGGTTTTAAGAACATCCTCAGATAAAGCCTCTTTCAGCAATTCGGGTGACAGGATTTTTTTAATTTCATACCATCTGCGGGATTTTAAAGCCCTGCTTAGCAGGTTTTTCCGCGTTAAGCCGTTGCATTCCCCCAATTCAATGATTCTAATAATATTCTCTTCCGAAACTTGATAATCCCAGTATAAGCTTTTAAAGAAATTTATTGTATCTTTATTAATTTTCATTTGTCGAGACCTTTGCATAACCCCCTCTTTTGCTCAATTTTGGTGAACGGATGGGGGACATTGCTACTTAACTGTAATTGGGGCCGCGTCTTGATTAGCGCATTAATTTTATATTTTTTTATTGGACCCCGGTACGATCTGCCTGACCTACCCCAGTTAAATAGAACAACAAAAACATTTAACAAGGCGGGACGGGCAGGATTTACACTCCAAGCGGACGGGCAGGACAGGCCTATGGCCGGAGAAAAACCGTGGGATATGGCGCAAAGCAGTCAAATCCGCATTTCGGCGAAATTAAAAGTTCTCCCTGGCGTGCCTGCCACACTAAGAAGATTTGCTCTTAAGCCATTGAATCGAATATTTGTCCCCGAGCTTCTTGAATTCAGGGTCACCAGTAACTACTACTGCATTTAGTCTATGTGAAAGGGCCGCAGCAAAACAGTCGGCATAAGCTATCTTGTACCTACCTTTCAATTTGGCTGCTTCGTAAGTCAACTTTTGGTCAGCATCTACTAATTCAATAGGATATTGTTTGAGTTCTCCAATCACTTTCTCTGCAATTTCAACTCCTTGCTCTCTCAGCGTATTGTAGTAAATCTCACCCCAGTTGATCACTGACATGTATGCCTTAGCCTTCCGATCCATTAGTGACTTCAAAATCAGCGCTATCTTGTCAGCCCCAGGTTCATCTTCAAAAAAGGCGATCATCGCAAAACTGTCCATCACATATTTCTTCACAGTTCCGCTTCTTTCTTCCTGTCCTCTACAAGGGTTCTCAAAATCTTTCCTTTTGTCTTCAGCATACCCCGCCCTTTTTTGATTAGATCGTCTGCAAGTGGCTCCACGATGATTCTATTTCCATCGTCATAGACGTTGACTTGCGTGCCCTTCTTGATCTTAAACCTTGCCCGAATCGTTGCGGGAATAACAATCTGGCCCTTTATTGTTGATGTTACTATAGGCATGTCAATCCTCCAGTATTACAAATATCTTTATTTTTGTAATACATCGGCCTCCAACTGTCAAGGTTTAACTTCGTGTTTTTGAGGGTTTTGGGAGTGTTCTGGGGGCGCTGTCGCGTACTGTCGTGGACGCTCATTAGTTTTGTCGAGCAGGCATCTGCTTAACCTCCTTTTATCTTCTGTGGGGACATCCTAAGCAATGGACGTTAGTAACTTTGTTAACTTATCAGCTACTCTTTAAAAACAAATTCCAAGTCAACTTCTAATTCTTTTCAGCCGTTTTGATACTCGTAACGAAAATCTTAATTAATTCCTTTGTTTCCTGTAAAATATCATCTAATACGGGTGTAATTCAAAACTGTTGGTTAAGCGAACACAGTAAAATCCCCCTAATCCCCTTTAGAAAAAGGGGATTTTAAAGGAATAGCCCTTAAGTTAATGACATTGATTCTCTTGAGGCAAAGGAGTGGCTACAAGAGCTGCCATGATGGTAAATAGCAGGGCATTTGCTGGAATGTGGAGGTTGAAATCGCTAATGCCGTGAATAAGGATTGCTGTTATCCCGGACATGGCGCCAACGGTAATCCCCCGGACCAGACGGCTGGGGTTCTTTAGCTTCTGAAATCCTTTCTTATAAAGGGCGATAATCATCCAGACTATAATGGCAAAAAAGGGAAGTCCTATTTCAGAAGTGATGTGGAGGTAATCGTTATGGGCCGTGAAATAGCGGCATGCAAATCCAGGTGGCTGGTATTGGGTAAAGACGGTGGCAAAGGTACCCGGCCCGGCGCCGAACAAAGGATGATCCTGAATCATCTGCGCAACTCCTTTCCAGACCGTTACCCGGGCGTTAAGGTTTGGAATTTCCTCTTTTTGCTCAATGGTTCGTATTCTTTCTACTACAGGTGTACTGGCCAAAACAATGAATGCTACTGCTAAAAATCCGCCAGTCAGAGCTGCGATTAATCTTTTGTTTCTGAAATGACGGTCTGTCACCAGGGCAAGGGCCATAAAAACCAGCCCTATGAGCGAGCCAATCCAACCTCCCCTTGAAAGAGAAAGGATCAGGGCTGTGAGCATAAGAAAGGTCAGGAAGATCAAGAAAAGGAGCTTTCCCCCTCTGAAACCAATAAGAAAAAGCCCCAGGAGCAAAGGGATAGCCATCTCCATGTAACCAGCGAGATGATTGTGGTTGCCGTAGGTAGCCGACAGAAAATCAGCGCTATATTTCAGATCAGGGTATTCCCACCAAAGGAAAGGGTTGGCCCCAATCCATTTGAAAAGTCCAAAAATGGAGAGAAATGTGGCCACTCCGATGACAAGATAGATAAGCTGCCGGAATTGCGTCCTGGTGCGAATTGTATGGATAACGAGATAGTAAATGGTCAGGTAGTTGAGTAGTAAAATGAGAGACCAGATACTGGTATAGCGATGTAAAGAGAAAATAGAAGATAGAAAACAGAGCAGAAGAAGACAAAGAATCGGTTTGTCCAAGGGGGTGTTGATCCATTTCCAATTCCAGGCCAGGCTTTTTTCCAGCAAAAAGGCAGTCAGGGCTATCAAAGTGATTAGGTGGATTACACTTACGGACCAGCCCTGGACAGATCCTCTGGCAAGAGGGGTGAAGATGAGCAGGGCATATATTGCGTAGCGTACAGTGCATAGCGCATAGCGCGTGGCGCGTGGCGAATGCGCAGACTGGTTATCTTTTCTCTTTGCCATACCTTTTGCTTTCTATCCTCTGCCCTAAGCTCTTTGCGCTCTGCTCTTTGCGCTCTGCGCAAGCACAGCTCCGCCCCTTCAATTACATGGGACAATGCGAGTTAACCAATTATAATTATTGTAATTTTATCTGAACAAGTGAGACGGTCTCTTATTCATAAAATAAATTATATATGGATATCAATAAGATGTCAATATTAGTCAATACGTAACCGTTCACAGTTGTCGGTTCACGGTTCACGGTTAGAGAGCGATGAAGTCAGAAAACACCGTAACCTCACATGAAATATAAACTTTAGTTCTCACACTTGCTTGCCGCCGGCAGGACTGAATTTCTGGCTTCTTGTCAGCCTATGGCTGATACGTTTTGATCAACTGTTAACCGTGAACGGTTACGTCAATACGAATAGGCAGGATTTGTAAGGTCAGGATGCTCTGCTCGAAGGGCATTATATCTTTTTCGATAGTTTTCATTTTTCGGATCGAGATCCATGGCCTTTTGATAATGGTCCAAGGCATGGGACCATTCTCCCAGCTTGCAATATGCCCGGGCTGCCCGGGCATAAAAGGAGGCTTTTTTCGGTTTCACGGCAATGGCAGATTTCCAGTCCTTGACAGCGCCCTGGTAGTCTTTTCTGTCCCACCGTATCCAGGCCCTGTGATTAAAAAGCCAGTGCGATGGTTCCACCGAATAATCTAAGGCAAGTCCTGCTTCCTTTTCGGCCCTTTCCAGCTTTTTCAGCCGTTCGAGCACCTTAGAGAATATTAGGTGATAACGGCTGTTTTTTGGATCAAGCACCGTGGCCTTTTGAATGGCCAGCTCCATACTGTCCCAATCTTTTTCTTTCTCTGCTATTCGGGCCAACCAGTAGTAGGCCTCTGCTGAAGGGCTTTCCTCGTTCAGCTCCTTTAAAATTCGCTGGGCCTGATGATAACGTTTCAGATCGATAAGGGACCGGGCAAGTAAAATATCCATTCCCGCGGAAAGCGCAAAACTTTTGCTGACCCGATGATAAAATCGATAGAGTTCTTCAAAATAGCCCTCTCTCTCATAAACCCAGTAAAGGTCTTCCAGATGCCTCTCCTTAGTCTGGCTCATGGATAGAGCCTTGAAAAAGCTTTCTTCAGCCTCTTCAAGTTGTCCGTTTTTCACATAAAGACGTCCTAAATGGAGATATTTTCCGGAATCTTTGTCAATTGCCTGAAGGATTAATGCCTTTTGATAATAGGATATGGCGCTCGCCCAATCTTTTTCTTCTGCCATAAGAGAAGACATGGCCGTGTAGGCATTTTGGGTAGCAATTTTCTCATCAATGGCCTGCTGCAGCCCCTTCTTGACCGCCTCTCGGACAGGGGAAGACCAGAATGCCTCCTTCTTAAGATAACCATAGACGGGCGGGTAAATCCGGGCCAGGTTGCTGACGATCCGCAGGAGCGATTCCGTTTTTTTCTGCTGGTACAGATAGCGGGCCAGGGCATAGTGGTACAGGATACTGTTGGGCCTCAGGCGGATGGCCTCTTCAAAGTAGGATAAGGCATGGTAAGGATTGTTATTTTGATGATGGAGATAGGGATATATCTGCTCCAGGCGAGCCTCTTCCCTTGCCAGGCCATAAGTGGCTTCCGCATCGAGGGGGTTGGAGCGGACCGCCTTGAGATAGGCATGTTTTGCCTTTGTTGCAAAGCCAAAGGCCTCTTTGATAGGCCTTAACACTCCCAGATTATGGTATGCTTTACCCAGTTTTTTCCAGATCAGCGGATCATTGGCCTGATAACGGATGGCGGTTTCAAGATGGTTAACAGCCGTCTCACAACAGCCATCCCGGATGTGATTTACGGCCTTTTGATAGTAGATCTGGGAAATGAGACGCATGCACAACGGGTAAGAGGCTAGTACCAAAAGCAAGAGAATCAGAGCAGAGATAAAGAATCTTGATCGAGATTTCACCATTATTTTCTCTTGGCTTTCTTACTCTATGCTCCACGCTCTGTGCTCTATGCGCTTTCTCCATAGTATTTTGAGTAATAGTTGTGGTAATATTTATAATAACCCTCTTTCTTGACATCCACCTGATTTAGGACTACTCCAATCAGGTTGGCATGGGCGGTCCTAATCTGATCAACAGCCTTTTTGATCATTTCACGGTTGGTCTGACCTGCCTTGACAATCAATACCATCCCATCTGTTTGACGTGCCAGGAGAAGGGCGTCGCTTGCCGGCAGAATGGGAGGCGTGTCTATCACCAGGATATCGAACCGCCTATTCAGGTAGGATAGCAAGAAAGACATCCGATTAGAGCCCAGGAGTTCGGCCGGCTTAGGAGTTAGAGGGCCGCTTGGCAGGAGGAAGAGGTTTTTTACATTGGTCTTGACAATGGTTGAATTAATCTTTTTTTGTAAATAGGGAAGCTTCTCTTCCCCAATGACCGCCTGTCTGTACAGCCGAGGCAAATCGGCAGGATCAAAGGAAGGCCGTTCAAAGCGCGATTCAGGAAGTTTTTCAAAGGAAAACCTTCCATCTGTAAGCTGCAGGGCGGTTCGCAGGCCCTCAATTATGTGGAGGGTAATGAAGCCTGTCAGGTCATCCTTTTTCACAAGGCCCATATTGATCAGTATGAAACCGAGTTTCTGGCCTGTATTCTTTTTCCGGATAAAGGCCTGTTCGGCCTGTTCCTTGGTAAGCAGCTTGTTTCTTATCAACAGTGTCGCCATCTTTTTTTCATCCGGTCTCGTTACCCAGTTGACGTCCACCAGTTCCCCGCGCAGAAAATAGACACTTATCTCCTCTTTTCCGTCGGTGAGATGCAAAACGCCGGTCTTTTTTTGGAATGAGAGCAGCCAAAAAAGATCACTTACCCCAAGCTCCGCAAGTGAGCCGGACCGCACGTCGGCGCCAAAGGTGTCGGACAGCAATCCACTGAGGCCTGTGGAACCTTGAGTAGGGATCATACGGCTGAGTGCCGGTTTCCGTAAATCGGCATCAATCATCAGGACTGACTTTCCAGCCTGTGCCATGGTATATGACAGGTTGGCCACAGTGGTGGTCTTGCCCTCCTCCTGGCCCGCGCTGGTGATCAAAAGCGATCGAAATTCCTTTTCCATAAATGAAAAGCGAATACTGGTCCGCAAGGTCCGGTAACTTTCAGCAAAACTCGAGTTCATGGGGTAGTACTCCAGGAACAGTTCTGTAAAAGTTTCGGTTTTGGGCTTGCGGGTTTTCTTTTTTGCTTTCACTTCTTTACCTCATTCGCAAGACGCAGAGCGCATAGGGCAAAGCGCATGGCGTATCTGTTTCTTGGTCTTATCCTACGTCCTTTGTGCTCTGTCCTCTGCGCTCTGTGTTTGTGTCTTGGCCTTAGCCTGATCGGCTAATGGAATCACAGAGAGGACCGGCAGTTCGAGATATCTCTGGACATCTTCTTCCGTATGCAGGGACCTGTCCAGATATTCCCACAAAAAGCTGCAGCCGATTCCGATCATCAGGCCGAAGATAACACTTAACATAAGATTCAGTTTTTTATTTGGCCTGACCGGGAACATCGGCGACACTGCTTTTGCTGCAATCCGTATGTTCGAAACATCGATATTTCCTGTGATATCGGCCTCCTTTAGCCTGGACAGGAGGGTATCATACAGATTCCGGTTCATTTCCACGTTTCTCTTCAGAATGTTAAAGGTGAGTTCCTTTCTGTTGATCTCCATGGCCTCCTTTTTAAAATCGGCCATGGTCTTCTGAAGAACCTTTTCTTTGGACAAAAGGACCGTCCGCTCGGCCTTTAGATTATCCAATTCCTTTCTCATCTCCTGATATAGTTTCTTACGGATGTTATCTATCCTCGCCTTAGCCTGAATAACCTTATTGTGTTTGGATTTGTAGACTTTCATGAGATGAGAAAGCTCGACCTCTGCGTTCATCAGTTGACCATAAAGATTATTAATGAATTCATTTGCTATCAGGGAACGGAGATTGGGGATGTCTTTGCCGGATTTCGAGATTACCTCCAGTTGTTCCAATTTGGCATCCAGCTCAAGTCGTCTGTTCCTGGCCTGGATATAAGCATCATTAAACTCCGTTATTTTCTGTGCAATAATCTTTTGGCTCTCTTCCACGGAGATCAATGTTTCCCTCTGTTTGTATGCCAGGAACTCCTCTTCGGCATCTTCCAGCTCTTTTTTTATCTCGTACAGATGATCGGTGAGCCAGCCCAGGGTGTTCTGGGAAGATCTCATCCGGTTGTTAATATCAAAGTCGATATAGGCCTTGGCCAGTACATTGGCAATATCCCTGGCCATGGCAGAGTCATGATCTTCCACGTTTACCCTCAGGAGACGGGTATCTCTTACCTCTTCAATATCGATCTTTTTCTGTAGTTTTTTGATAAGTTGAGATAGCTTCTCCTGGGGGGTTAATAATTTCTCTTCCTGCCCCAGAAGGAGACGGATATTTCTCTTGAACTGGGACAGAAGCTTTTTCAGGGGGCTGACCTCCAGTTCTGCCTCCCTGTCAAGATTATCCAGTTTGAGATTTTTGATTACCTGTTCCAGCACTGAACGTGATGTGATCAGCTTGAAATGAGTGTTGAAAGTTAAAGACTGAGAAACATAACTCTCATAGTCTAATCTCTCGCCGGTCAGGGGTGATGCGCTTTGTTGCTTTTCAATAACGATTGTGGCGGTAGCCATGTAGACCGGCTTCATCAGCAGGGTAAAGAGAAGGGTCAGTGCGACTGTGATTACAAAAGAAGCTATTATGAGCGACTTGTGCTTGGTGAGGATATAGTAATATTCGGTAAGATGTACCGACTGCTCTTTTTCTGTGTGGTTCATTCTCTTTCCAACTTCAAGACGCAAAGCGCATAGCGCAGGACGCATGGCGCAGAGGGCGTAAAGTCAAGCTCTCTACTCTATTCTCTCTACTCTACTCTATTCTCTTTGCTCTATGCTTTCTTATAGCCATGTTTCCGGGACATGTATCCGGTCACCGGGCTTTAGTTCAATATCCTGGATTTTTCCCTTCGTCACATCCTCGAGGTTTATCTTGATGACCTCCACGCCGTCTTCCTTTTTACGGATGATTCGCGTTCGATTTGGGGCGGCAAAAGTGTCAAAACCGCCGGCCATGATGCAGGCATTCATGGCAGTCATCCCCGGCCGGTAGTCGTAGAGACCCGGCCTTTTCACCTCCCCTTCCACAAATATTATTGATTCGCCCAGAGCGAGTGACTTCTGAAGCGGAATATAAACCACATCGCCAGGCTTGAGCATCGGGTTGACGCTCATGTCCCCTTTGTCCAAAAGTCTCTGCAGATCCACCTTTATCGGTTCCGTACAGGAAGGCAGATTCTCTGTCTTCTTTCCTGCCATGGTTTTATTAGTGGAACTTCTCATGATATAGGCCAGATTGCCACGTTCGGACAAAACCCCCTCGGCTTTGGCGATCAACTCCATCAGGCTGGCTTTGGTAGTCATTTCGTACAGACCCGGCTTCTTCACAGCGCCGGAGATGTAATAATGCAGGCTGTGATATTCCTTGATACCAATGTTTACCTTGGGATCAACGAAGTAGTCTCTCGCTAAGGGTTCGGTGATTCTCTTTTCCAGTTGGCTGGGAGTCAGGCCCTCTGCCTTGATACTGCCAATGAATGGAGCATTGATTGTGCCATGGTCCGAGACGGTCAGATCAGCCTCATGCTGTTTTTCCCCGCCGGCATAGATTGTGATGTTGAGGATATCACGTGGCCCGATCAGGTAGGCCCTGCCCTGTGCAAATGACAGGGCAGGGAATACAAGGACGGCTATCTGGAATATGAAGAGAAGAATACATCCTGATTTTATCGTTTTCACAAAAAGATTCGTTATCATATGTCATGACACACGAGGTTATAGGGCAAAGCGCACAGGAACACAAAGGGTTACCAGGTTCATTGCCTCATCGATAGTATGATGCTTCCTCTGTGTATCCTGCTCTACTTCCTATATCAAAATTAAAATCGAATTTGAGCATGAAATATCTGTTTTTATAATCATAGCCAGCCCAATTGGAGTCTCGCTCCTCCCTGCCTGCGATAAATGAGAGCGTCATCTCTTTTTTGATCAGGTAACCGATGCTGGCAGAGATGTCGTAAGTGTCATCCTCGCGATCTGTTTCAATGTAATCGCTTATCTGGTAATAGCCGTTAACCCCGGCCAGTATCTTTTCCTGAAAAACATGTCCAGTGCTCATGGTAAAACGGTCAGCGGTGAACATGTCGTAGTAATAACCCAAATTGTTGAAGTTCCTTTCAGCAGCAAAATAGATATGGCTCTTTGCTCTCAAATATTGCTGTCCCAGACGGCGCGTTTGCTCCGGGGGTGGAGGGTTTTGTCCGGTGACGGATAGTATGTAGGCAATGGTATCCTGATCTCCCAAGTCGGGGTCTTCGAAGCTGCGATTATGATAACCAATTCCTCCATTAAAGGCAAAATATTTGTAACGTTTCTGAAGAAGCAGCTTGATTTGATCCGACGTATACTCTGCACCGCCCAGCTTGTAATCGAGTGTCCAGCGTTGATAGTCAAGATCGAGAGTTGTTGTGCGTGTAGGATTGTATAGCAAGTTACAAAGCCACCTTTCTTCAGTAGAGTCATCACCATCTGCATCAGCGTAGTCTATATCCGTCCACCGGTAACGCAGCCCGACTGAGAACCTGTTTTCAAAGTCATAAAAGACCAGAGGGGTCAGGCGATTGACAGTGTATTTTTTTCTATCGATACTGTTACTGAACTTGTCGGATTCGGCCGCTTCCCGGGTTATATAAAAGGAATCATGCAGGCCCAGGGTCAGACGATCAGTTAGGGAATGCTTGGCATCAAAGACTGCCAGATGACCGACATAATTCTCATCATCTGCCGGGACTTCACCAGGAGGCACATCACTTTTATCATCATAGAAATACGCCTCCAGGGTGTAGCTTAAAAGCACTTTGCTCTTGGCTGTTTCCCACCCAAGCTGAATTCCCGGTTGAAGGAGATATGTGTACACATCTCTTTCATTATCTTCTGCCTTGTAAAAATTGCTGTCCAATCGCCAACTTGCCGAGATCATCGGCTTTATTATAATCTTTGATTCAGCCAGTCCCACCGCCGGAATAGATGGAATGAACAGGACAATCGCAGCAAGAATAAGAAGGGCTCTTATAACTATTGTGCGCTTCATCCTAAAGGATACCATATCTGCCTCCTGATTAATTAAACGTCTCGGGATTTCCACAACCTGCGACGTTAGTCGAGTAGTCGAGTGGTTGAGTAGTTAACGACTTGACCACTCGACTATTTTTCCACTCGACTAATCATGAGCGAAGCGAACTATGTACCACTGGCCTTTGGTTCCTCGATGTGGGGTTCGCCTAAAGGAATATAAAACCTTATTCTTTCAGGCATTTCATAGGCTTCGATAATATCTAAATAAAAACCCGTGCCTATAATCCAGCCCCAGGGCTTGAATAATCTTACAAGGGATATCTTTGGAGCCGGTTTTTTCCCTTCGTACATGGGCCAAAGATAATCAACAAACCCTTGCTCTTTTTCGCGACATACCTTGATGAATTCAGCGAAAATTTCTTTGCCGTTTTGATCCTTGAAATTACTGAGGTCTTTGCCCACTAAATCGGGAATATATGGATCCATGATCATCTTGCCCTGCATGTCATTTATCCAGAAATAATCTTTTTGTTCAGGGCCATATCTGACAACTTTAATAAATTCAATAGCCTTTTGCTGCTTCTCTTCAAGCCCAATCCCCTCCTTCCGGATGGACTCCAATTCACTAAAAAGCTTATCCATAGCCTTTTTCAGTGTCATTCGGTATTCGGGTACGGGCTCTTGAGGCTCATCCGCCGGGGAAGACGATTCCGTGGCCGTAACTGTGACAGCAAAAAAAATAACCGCACATAAACCGGCAATAAAACCCGCTACCGTTTTTCCACTCCTTGTGAATTTTATCATGATTTTACCCCCTTATTTTTAAAAATGTTAATTTAATATAGACTGCCAATTAAATCTTGACCTTAAGGTTAATTCATGGTTTTTTATATTTAGATATAAAACATATATTTGTCAATGATTTTACGAAACTTTTTTTGGAGTCTGACATTGGAATGTTAAGACGTTGTACGAATAAAAGGAGGAGGCTGGAGATGCCATGAAGAAAGAACTTTTTTTCTCACTTATGTTTGTTCTATCTTTTTTCTTTTTTTGCTGTGCTCAGGAGCAGCCAGAGAAAAAGGAAATTGTGGCAAAGATCAATGATTATGAGCTGACACTGAAAGAATTTGACGATCAACTGGCCGCAGAGCTGGAACTGGATAAAGATTTTAAATTGACAAAGGAAGCAAAGAGAGAATTTTTGGAACAGCTCATACGAAAAGAGATTCTTATCCAGGAAGCTACGGAGATGGAGCTGGACAGAAGGAAAAAATTCATTAGAGCGATAGAACGTTACTGGGAATCGACACTCATAAGAGACCTGGTGGAATTGAAGGGGAAAGAATTCAGCCAAAGAACTTATGTCTCGCAGGAAGAGATCGAGGCCCGTTATGAAGAGCTGAAAAAATCAGAGGGCGAGCTTCCCCTTCTCGAAGAAATACAGAAAAAGATTGCCCAAGAGCTCAAGGAACAGAAAAAGCGTGAGAAATTAACGGCATGGATCATTGATTTAAGGAGAAATGCAAAAATTGAGATCGATCAGGAACTGCTTTACAAGGATTGAACATTGTAACAGTTCAGCCACTAAGCTTGCACTCTCCGAGCCGTAGTCTCTCCGAGCCGGAGGCCAAGATTTAATTCTCTACCCCAGGCAAGACGCACAGACAGGTCGGGGTTACCAGTATTACTGGATTCCCGCTTTCGCGGAAATGACACACGGGACTGGAATGACGGTCAAGAAACAAACTTGAGCAAAATTTTCTTAAGTTAACAGCATTGACCTACAAGGAGATGACAATGTCTGAAAAACGACCTTACAAGAGAAAACAATTCTATATCAAAAAGGACTATCAATTAAGATTTATATTGAAGTTCTGTCTCATTATTTTAGTGGGTGCCTTTATATCCACCGGGCTCCTTTTCCTTTTTTCTCAAGGAACCTTAACATCCTCATTTGAGCATTCAAGATTGCTCGTAAGGAATACATCCTTTGCTATTCTGCCTGCCGCGATTTTGACCAATATCATTACCCTGATTTTAATTACCCTGGCCTCCATAGTAGTCGTTTTGTTTATTTCTCACAAGATAGCAGGGCCCATGTTTCGTTTTGAAAAAGACCTAAATGAGATAGGGCAAGGAGATCTTACCAAAAAGGTTACGCTCAGAAAAAAGGATCAGTTCACTGATATGGCTGATAGCCTGAACAACATGACGACAAATCTCCATGGCAAGGTCCTTGCAATCCAGACCGAAGTGGAGCAGCTTCTCGAATCAGCTTCAAAACAGAAAGCCCCGGAATTAATCGGAGGATTGAATCATCTTCATCAATCTATCTACAAACACTTTAAAATCTGATACCAATATCTGTAACTGTTCACGGTTAGAGAGCGATGAAGATTGAACGTTTTGAAGATATTGCCTAAACGATTACCAATACCTCATGTTATGTTATTGAGAAAACATTCAAAAAGGCTCCTGCTCTTATTCATATGGATAAACTTCTTTTTCCTGACTCCAGGCGGCCTGGCGCAAGGGGGAGAAGAAGATAGGATTCCATTCTCGTTTGCCCCAAGCGGCGCGATACAGGGGCAAGTATCAAGCAAAACCTTATGGCAACGTGTTGAAACCAAACACACCATCATCCAATACGAAACTTTGAAAGACCTAAAAAAATTCGACCGCAAGATCGATTATTCGCCTGGTGAATGGGGTTTCAAGAAGCTATTTTCAGCTTCGGGATCCAAAGACTCAATAGGCTCTATCAATAAAAAAGTAGAAGCTTTATATGAAAGGGTGCAGGAGATACTGGATATGCGCGGAAGAAATAAGAAAGTCATCATCAATATCTACCCAAACAAAAAGCGATTGCATGAAGCTTATTATACTATTACTGGGAGAGACTGCCGTATTCGGGCCTGGTACATATATGAATCAAACACCATATACATTAACGCTGATGATATGCATGAAGGAATTTTAGCGCATGAGATGGCCCACTCCATTATTGATCATTACTTTTCGGTTCGTCCTCCAAGCGCCACAGCCGAAATTCTGGCCCGTTATGTAGATAAGCATCTTCACTTTTAGTTCTCCTTGCCTGCTACACTGGTCAAGGCTGAGGCTTTATAGTAGGCATCCTCTATGGTTTCAGCTACCTGAATGGCCTTGTCATATTGCCCAGCCTCTACGCACCAATATGCTATCCTATATAACGCAGTGCTTTTATAGTAGGCATCCTCTATGGTTTCAGCTACCTGAATGGCCTGGTCGTATTGCCCGGCCTCCGCATACCTGCCTGCTATCATAGCCAACGCAACGGTTTTTGTGTAAGCATCCTCTATGGTTTTGGCTATCTCATAAGCCTGGGATAATATTTCTGCGGCCTTATCCTTTTGTCCGGCTTTTGTATAACCGCCTGCTATTTCATTTAACGCACACGCTTTATAGTAGGCATCCTCTATGGTTTCACCTACCTGGAGGGCCTGGTCGTATTGCCCGGCCTCCGCATACCCGCCTGCTATCTTTTCCAGCGCAGCCGCTTTTGTGTAAGTATTTTCTATGCTTTTGGCTATCTGAAAGGCCCGGGCATATTCTCCGGCCTCCGCATATCCGACTGCTATCCTCTCCAACGCAACGGCTTTTGTGTAAGCATCCTCTATGGTTTTGGCTATCTCATAAGCCTGGGATAATATTTCTGCGGCCTTATCCTTTTGTCCGCCTTCCCATGCCTGTCTGCTGATTTTGGCCAATGTAAAGACTCTAGTGTAGGGATTCTCTATGGTTTTGGCTGTGTTAACGGCCTGGTCATATTGTCCAAGCGCTACATACACGTCTGCTACCCTGTCCGGCGCAGCAGCTTTTGTGAAAGTATCCTCTATAGCTTTAGTTACCTCAGAGGCTTTATCAAATTGTTCATCTTCCGCAAGCACACCTGCTATCATATCCAATGCAGTGATTTTGAAGTAGATACTCTCTATGCTTTTAGCTACCTCAAAAGCCTCGGATAATATTTTTCCGGCTTCCTCCTTTTTTCCGGCTTTCGCATACCTATCTCCTATTATGGTATAATCATAGGCTTTCACATGGGCATCCGTAATCGTTTTGGCTACCTCATAAGCCTGGGCTAATATTTCTCCAGCTTCTTTCTTTTGTCCGGCTTTTGCATACTCATCTGCTATTATAGCAAGCGTATAGGCTTTCACATGGGCATCCGTAATCGTTTTAGCTACCTCATAAGCCTGGGCTAATATTTCTGCGGCCTTATCTTTTTGGCCGCTTTCCAATGCCTGTCTGCTAATCCTGGCCAATGCAAAGGCCTTGATGTTGGCATCCTCTATGCTTTTGGCTACGAGAAAGGCCTTGTCATATTCCCCATCTGCCGCATACACACCTGCTATCCTTTCCACCGCAGCAGATTTATTGTAGAAATTCTCTATCTCGTTGGTTACCTGAAATGCTTGAAAAAGTATTTCAGAGTCTTTCTTCACAGTTTCGTTGAGAAATAATCTTGAACAACTGAACACTGGTGCAATTGCAATACAAATAGCGATTAAGAATAATGACTTTTTCATTGCATTTTCCCCCTTAATAATAAATATTTGGTAATGTTCAAAAGTTGTGGCATATTTAAAAATTGATTAAATCAGGATTTCTTTCTAAGAAATAAAGAGACCGTGATGAAACGTGAGGTTACTATAACACTTCAGTATCATCTGGCAATAGGAAAAGTTAATTTGAATCAAATAGTACATAGATTAAAAGAGCTTAGAGATCATTAATTATAAATTTTCAAATCAGGAGGCATTATGCGTTTTGATAAATTTACCATAAAATCGCAGGAGCTTATTCAAAATGCCCATGCCCTCGCCTCGCAGCATAATAACCAGGAAATTGAGCCTGAACATTTGATGAGCGCTATGCTGGCAGAGGAGGAAGGGATAGCAACGGCAATGCTCCGCAAGCTCGGCGTTTCTCCAAACAGCGTTGCCCAGGAACTGGCGCTTGCCATTGATAAACTTCCAAAGGTAAGCGGAAGCGGAATGGGGGATGCTCATATTTCTCAGACAACTAATGATGCGCTTGAGGCGGCTTTTGTTGAAGCAGCTAAGATGAAGGATCAATATGTAAGCATTGAGCATATCTTTCTGGCGATTTTAGATAAAAAGGATTGCAAGGCCGCAGAGATTTTAGGCGGTTACGGGATAAAAAGGGAATCTGTTTTAAAGGTTCTTGTGGATATTCGTGGATCGCAAAGGATAACCGATCCTAATCCTGAAGAAAAATATCAGGCTCTTGACAGGTTCAGCCGAGACCTGACCGATCTTGCCCGTTTGGGAAAGCTTGACCCGGTTATTGGCCGTGATGACGAAATCAGGCGTATTGCTCAGGTGCTTTCGAGACGCACCAAGAATAATCCTGTTCTCATAGGAGAGCCGGGGGTTGGCAAGACGGCTATTGTTGAAGGTCTTGCTCAGCGTATAGTTGAAGGGGATGTGGCCGAGAGGCTGAAAAATCGGCGGGTAGCTGCTCTGGATATGGGGGCGCTTATAGCCGGCGCCAAGTACAGGGGAGAATTTGAAGACCGCCTGAAAGCTGTATTAAAGGAAGTGGAACGGGCAGAAGGAGAGGTTATACTTTTCATAGATGAGCTTCATACCGTGGTTGGAGCAGGCGCGAGCGAGGGATCGATGGATGCTTCAAACATGTTAAAACCGGCCCTTGCGAGAGGAACCCTCCGGTGCGTTGGAGCGACCACCTTGAATGAATACAGGAAGTATATTGAAAAGGATGCCGCCCTTGAAAGACGTTTTCAACCGGTTATGGTACAGGAACCTACTGTTGAAGACACTATTTCTATCCTTCGGGGCCTGAAGCAAAAATATGAAGTGCATCATGGAGTAAGAATAAAGGATTCCGCTATTGTTGCCGCTGCAACGCTTTCAAACCGTTATATTTCAGACCGGTTTCTTCCTGATAAAGCTATTGATCTGGTTGATGAATGCGCTTCAAAACTCAGAATCGAGATAGACAGTATGCCTGTGGAGATAGATGAAATCCAGCGCAAAATTACACAGCTCGAAATCGAACGGGAAGCGTTGAAAAAGGAATCTGATCAGGCGTCAAAGGATCGTCTGATAAAGATTGAAGAGGATCTGGCAGCCTTGAAGGATGAAATCTATGAGATGAAGGCTCACTGGCAAAACGAAAAGGATGCGATTAAGGACATAAGAAAGATAAAGGAGGAAATCGAAAAACTTGGCATTGAGGAGCAGCAGGCTGAAAGGGAGGGCGATCTGGCAAAGGTTGCTGAAATCAGATACGGAAAGGCGGCTGAACTTAAGAAGCGTTTTAATGAAGCTAAAATAAAGCTTTCAGAGCTTCAGAAAGACAGCAAAATGCTCAAGGAAGAAGTTGATGCTGAAGATATTGCCGAGGTGATATATAAGTGGACAGGAATTCCGGTCAGCAAGATGCTTGAGTGTGAAAGGGAAAGACTTGTACATATGGAGGATCGTATCGGAAAAAGGGTCATCGGGCAAAAGCAGGCTGTTGAACCTGTTTCAAATGCTGTCCGCCGGGCACGTTCGGGTTTAAAGGATCAAAACCGTCCCATTGGATCGATAATATTTATGGGTCCCACAGGTGTAGGCAAGACAGACCTTGCCAAGGCCCTTGCAGAATTTATTTTCGCCAGTGAACAGGCAATGGTACGACTCGATATGTCGGAATATATGGAAATATATTCTGTGTCAAGGCTTATCGGCGCTCATCCCGGCTACGTGGGATACGAAGAAGGCGGCTATTTAACTGAGGCCGTGCGAAGGAGGCCCTATTCCGTGCTGCTGTTTGACGAAATCGAAAAGGCTCAACCCGAAGTTTTTAATGTTCTGCTCCAGATCTTAGATGACGG
>JAUWMR010000083.1 GCA_030613055.1 Desulfobacteraceae bacterium | reverse complement strand
GTTCCTACGTTTATGTGCGGCTTCGTCCTCTCAAATTTCTTCTTCGCCATCTTAAAACCTCCCCTTATTAGTAAGCAGTAAAGACTAAGAAGTAAGCACCACACACCACCTCTCGCACTTTTTACTGCTTACTGTCTACTGTCTACTGCATACTTCTGTTTTCACTTACCACCGGTAGTGGGCAAAGGCCTTGTTGGCCTCAGCCATCCTGTGGGTATCTTCCTTTTTCTTAATAGCAGCTCCTCTTGAATTGGCAGCATCCATCAACTCACCTGCTAACTTGGCAGCCATGGTTTTTTCGCCTCGCTGTCCGGCGAAGCTGATAAGCCACCTGATACTAAGTGCCTGCCTTCTGGATGGCCTTACTTCTGTAGGCACCTGGTAAGTGGAACCTCCAACCCTCCTGGATTTTACCTCTACCTGAGGCCTCACATTTTCAACGGCCTTGTTAAAAACAGCCAAAGGATCCTGTTTTGTTTTTTCTTCTATAATGTTAAACGATCCGTATAAAATTGACTGGGCGATACTCTTTTTCCCCTTTTTCATCAAGTTATTGATAAATTTTGCCACAAGAACGCTTTTATAGTTCGGATCAGCAATAATTTTTCGTTTGGCAACAACTCTTTTCCTGGGCATAAATATTCTCCGGAAAACCTTGATTTCAGTTGTCGTTTTTCATCTACAAAAACAGGGTGGTCTCTCAGATGCCTTTCGGCCTCTTGGCACCATATTTTGAACGGCCCTGTCTGCGATCATCCACGCCAGTTGTATCCATCGTGCCTCTGATAATATGATATCTCACCCCGGGTAAATCCTTGACACGTCCACCCCGAATCAGGACGACAGAGTGCTCTTGCAGATTATGCCCCATACCCGGGATGTAGGAAGTTACCTCAATACCGTTTGTCAGCCTGACCCTGGCTACCTTTCGCAAAGCAGAATTGGGCGGCTTCGGTGTCGATGTGTAGACACGCACACACACACCCCTCTTTTGAGGAGCACCCTGAAGAGCAGGGGTTTTGGCCTTCTTCTTGGATTTGCGACGGCCTTTCCTTACGAGCTGGTTGATAGTTGGCATAAGATCCCCTTGTTTCTTTGAAAAAATTACACTTCAGCAGGGTGAATCATTTAGACATCCAAAAAATCAAAAACTATTCTTTATATTTCCAATCAGTCGACTTGTCAAGAGATTTTGAATTAAAACACAAAAAATTTGTAATACTTTAGCTTTAAAAACAGTCCTGGAAGGGTCGCGGGGATCTCTTTTTTAAAAGCCGCATCACAAATTCACCCAATGCCAGCAACACGCCCCCCCACCGGGGCGTAGGCCCTATGGGCCGGAGGCTGGGCTTTGACCATGGGTTCCTAGCCCCGATAGCGGGATCTACGCTACGCTCCGACAGGCAGGGATGGCCGTCTTAATCATTAAAATTTCCGTATGGGGCTGTCCTCTGCTTGAATTATAAGGCCTAACTGCCGTGCCATGTAACGGTGTAAGCATATGCGGCTTTTAAAAAAGAGATTCCCGCGACCGTATACCCAATGATCGGTTCTTTTAAAAAACTAAAGTGTTATAAATAATTTAACCTCTAACGCCCATTTCAACGTCCCTGTATGCCTTAACACCTGTGCCGGCAGGAATCAATCGACCCATAATCACATTCTCCTTAAGGCCTTTCAGGTAATCTACCTTCCCAGCCACACTTGCATCTGACAACACCTTTGTCGTTTCCTGAAAGGATGCAGCCGATATGAAACTCTCGGTGCTAAGGGAGGCCTTTGTAATTCCAAGCAGTAAGGGTTCTGCTGAAGCCGGTTTTCCACCTTGCTCAATTATCTTGCTATTTGCTCTCTCAAAACGGTATTTTTCCACATGCTCACCTAAAAGGAAATTCGAGTCACCAGCATCAATCACGTTGACCTGTCGCAACATTTGCCGGACTATAACCTCAATATGCTTGTCATTGATCTTCACACCCTGGAGGCGATAAACCTCCTGAACTTCATTTACCAGATATTTTGCCAATTCCTTTAGGCCCCTGATCTTTAATATATCATGCGGATCAACAGAACCGTCCATCAAAGCTTCACCCGCGCGTACAAAATCCCCTTCAAAGACACTAACGTGCTTTCCTCTTGCAACAAAATAATTTACAGGATCACCCACATCTGGAGTAATCGTCATTTTCCTTTTTCCTTTAGAATGTTTTCCAAAGGAAACGATCCCGTCTATCTCACTAATGATAGCCGTCTCTTTTGGTTTTCTTACCTCAAACAACTCTGCTACACGGGGAAGTCCCCCTGTAATATCTTTAGTCTTGGTGGTTTCCCTGGGGATCTTCGCCAAAATCCCACCGGCTCTCACATTATCACCCTCGTTGACCATAATGATAGCACCCACTGGCAAATGATATCGCGCTTTTGCCTTTGTGCTCCTTGGCAGGCTGGCCGTTTTTCCGCTGCTGTCCTTGACAGAAATCCGGGGCCTGATATCGACGTCACCTGCCTCAACGATCACACTACTGATCTTTCCCGTGACCTGATCCCGCTTCTCCTGCATGGTACGGCCTTCAATAATATCACCAAATTTAACTATACCAGGAACATCCGTCATGATCGGTATAGTGAAGGGATCCCATTCTGCAAGGACCTGTGCAGGCTTGACTTTCATTCCTTCATGAACCTTTAAAACAGCTCCATAAATAATGGGATATCGCTCGATTTCCCTTCTACCTTTCCCCAAAATTGAAATTTCACCATCCCTGTTCATGACTACGAGGCTACCATCTTCATTTTCAACAGTTTTCAGGTTGAGGAACTTGACCTTGCCAGGATTCCTGGGCTGGATTATCGATTGTTCTACTCGCCTACTTGCAGTACCGCCAATATGAAATGTTCTCATTGTAAGCTGGGTGCCAGGTTCTCCGATAGACTGGGCAGCAATAATCCCAATTGCTTCACCAATATTGATTTCGCGTCCATGAGCAAGATCCCTGCCGTAACATTTCTTGCAGACACCCCGTTTTGTCTCACATGTTAAAACAGACCTGATTCGAACCTTTTCTATTCCGGCCTTTTCTACCTTCTCCACCTTCTCCTCGTCTATTTCGGTGTTTGCCTTTACAAGAAGTTCTTCGGTCACTGGATCGTAGATGCCTTCAATTGCCACTCTTCCTAAAATCCTCTCGCCAACACGCTGGAGGATCTCGCCGCCTTCGACAAGGGCATCCACCCATATGCCATCCATTGTACCACAGTCTTCCTCAGTGATAATTGCATCCTGTGCCACATCTACAAGTCTCCGTGTTAAATAACCTGAATTTGCTGTCTTCAGGGCAGTATCAGCTAAACCTTTCCTGGCCCCATGTGTTGAGATAAAATATTGCAAAACATTCAGACCTTCCCGGAAATTGGATGTAATTGGGGTTTCGATAATCTCCCCTGTCGGCTTGGCCATCAGACCTCTCATACCGGCTAACTGCCTCATTTGATCTTTGCTTCCCCTTGCACCCGAATCGGACATCATATAGATGGAATTAAGACTGTCAACCTGTACCTTTTTGTTTCCAGGCCCCTTGATCTCTTCAACGGCCATTTCTTTCATCATCTCCGCCGCGACATCCTCTGTAGACTGGGACCAAATATCCACAACTTTATTGTATTTTTCCCCGCCTGTGATTAACCCGTTAATATACTGATCATCAATTTTCATTACATCCTTTTCCGCCTTCGCTATTATTTCTTCTTTTTTTGACGGAATTACCATATCCTTCATAGCAATTGAAATCCCCGACAGGGTGGCATATTTGTAACCAATATCTTTCAACCTGTCTGCTAAAATAACCGTGGACTTAATCCCTGCCCGACGGTAAGATTCATCAATCAAGACACGCAGTTCTTTTTTCGACATGGCCTTGTTCAACAGTACAAATGGAAGTGATTCAGGCAGTATCTCATAAAGGACAACCCTGCCAGTTGTCGTAACCTGAAGCGCTCCCTCTATCTTGACCTTGATTGATGCATGTAAATCCAACTCACCGGCATCATATGCAATTCTGACTTCCAGAGGGCTCGCAAAGACCTTTCCCTCGCCTCTGGCGAACGGCCTTTCACGAGTCATGTAGTAGATCCCTAAAACAATATCCTGGTTGGGCACTATGATGGGACTTCCATTGGCAGGTGACAGTATATTGTTGGTGGACATCATTAAAACCCTTGCCTCTATCTGGGCCTCGATAGACAGTGGCACATGAACTGCCATCTGATCCCCATCGAAATCAGCATTAAAGGCAGTGCATACAAGAGGGTGGAGCTGGATTGCTTTGCCCTCAATAAGGATAGGCTCGAAAGCCTGGATACCTAATCGGTGCAGTGTGGGGGCCCTGTTTAGCAGGATGCAGTACTCTTTCACCACTTCGTCTAAAGCGTCCCAGACATCCGGCGTTTCCCTTTCCACCATCTTCTTCGCGCTCTTGATGGTGGTGACCAGACCTTTTTCGTCCAGCTTGTTGTAAATGAAGGGTTTGAATAGCTCCAGCGCCATCTTCTTGGGAAGCCCGCACTGGTGCAAACGAAGGTCGGGTCCAACAACAATAACCGAGCGACCCGAATAATCCACCCTTTTTCCAAGCAGGTTCTGCCTAAATCTTCCTTGCTTACCTTTCAGCATGTCACTTAAGGACTTGAAAGGTCTCTTGTTGGCCCCGGTTACAGCTTTTCCTCTCCTGCCATTATCAAACAGCACATCTACTGACTCCTGAAGCATCCTTTTTTCATTCCTTATAATTATGTCGGGGGCGTTCAGCTCAAGGAGCCTTTTAAGTCTGTTATTCCGATTTATTACCCTCCTGTAAAGATCATTTAAATCAGAGGTGGCAAAGCGGCCTCCATCAAGGGGTACAAGGGGCCTGAGATCAGGAGGCAATACCGGGATAACATCCATAATTATCCATTCCGGTCTATTCTTTGAATTTTTGAATGCATCGATAATTTTTAGCCGCTTGGCCAGTTTTTTTTGTTTTGCATCCGATTTGGTCGCTGACATTTCTACCCTGAGAGACTCTGAAAGCTCATCTAAATTCAAAGCCCTCAACATGGCTTGAATCGCTTCGGCACCGATACCCGCTTCAAATCGATCCCCATAGTCATCTCTTGCCTGTCGCAACTGTTCATCAGTCAACAAAGTTCCTTTCGTGAGTGGAGTATCCTTGGGATCAATAACAATATAAGCTTCAAAATAAAGAACTCGTTCAAGATCCTTTAAAGTCAAATCCACAAGATTACCCACCTTGGAGGGCAGGCACTTCAGGAACCAGATATGTGCCACAGGGGCGGCGAGCTCGATATGACCCATCCGTTCACGACGAACCTTGGATTGAATCACCTCTACTCCGCATTTCTCACAAACTATGCCCCTGTGTTTCATTCGTTTGTATTTACCACAATTACATTCATAGTCCTTTATAGGTCCAAAAATCTTCGAGCAAAAAAGCCCGTCCCGTTCTGGCTTAAAAGTCCTGTAATTGATAGTCTCCGGTTTCTTGACCTCACCATGCGACCATTCCTTAATCTTTTCCCGCGAGGCCAAAGAAATCCTGACGGCGTTAAAACTCGACGGGTCTTTCGGCTTTGTAAAAAAACTATATAGTTCTTCCAATGCCTCTCTCCTTTTTCTTGGTTGAGTGGTTAAGGGGTTAAATAGTTGAGTAGTTAGTTAAACAAAGAACGGAGACAAATAATCACAATCTCGAATACAATCAAAATATCACTATCCGCATTTCGATCTATCCTGTCGTTTGTTTTTACGGGTTCACTACTCGACCACTCAACCAATTAACCAGGTCTATGCTTGGCTATCCTCAGAAAGCTGGATTTCCAACCCAAGGCTTTGCAATTCTTTCATAAGAACCTTAAAGGACTCGGGAAGTCCGGCCTCAAGAACATTATTCCCCTTGACGATTCTTTCATACATCCGTGTCCTTCCGGCTACGTCATCTGACTTGACAGTTAGAAACTCCTGGAGGGTGTATGCCGCACCATACGCCTCCATGGCCCACACCTCCATTTCTCCTAACCTTTGACCACCGAATTGCGCCTTTCCACCTAAAGGCTGTTGAGTTACAAGTGAATATGGCCCGATGGAACGTGCGTGCAGTTTATCATCAACCAGATGATGGAGTTTCATCACGTACATGATGCCTACGGTGATCTTCTGATCAAATGGCTCCCCAGTCCTGCCATCATAAAGTGTTGCTTGGCCTGTTACAGGCAACCCTGCCTCGGCAAGGTTTTTTTCGATTTCGTTCTCTTCTGCGCCATCAAAAACCGGTGAGGCCATAGGCACTCCGTCTTTCAGCAAACTGGCCTTCTTTATCAGTTCATCGTCAGATGCTTTTTTAAAAAAAACATCATATTCCCTTTTTGAGTATATCTTTTTGAGTTTTCCCCTTAATACTTCAGTAGTCTTCATCCTGGCTATCACATCAGTAATCTGTTTGCCTAACTCACGGGATGCCCATCCTAAATGCGTTTCCAAGACCTGACCAACATTCATTCTCGAAGGCACACCCAGAGGATTCAACACGAAGTCAACCGGCGTGCCATCAGCAAAATAGGGCATGTCCTCAACAGGCAGAACTCTTGATAGAACGCCCTTGTTTCCATGTCGGCCGGCCATTTTGTCGCCTACAGACAACCTGCGCTTAACCGCAACATAGATTTTAACCATCTTGATAACACCCGGGGCCAATTCATCGCCTTGGCTTAGCCTCTCAGCCTTATTCTCAAACTGTTTAGTAATTCCATCTACTTTGGCAGAATAATTCGCAATAATAGATTCCAGTACATCAATAACCTCCATATTTGTCTTTAGATCTGAGCCAGCCCAGGCATCAACTGCAATACCATCAATATCATCCGCCTTAATAGTCTTATTTGCATGTAAAAGAACATCCCCCGTCTCTTTATCACGCAAATCGGTTTTCAGCCTTTTCCCACAAAGGAGGGTCTTCAACTTTTCCCTTGCACTTCTTGCAATCGCGCCTGTCTCGTCCTCTAAGTCCTTCTTCAGTCTTGATGTTTCTTTGGCCTCAATTCCAAGGCTCCGCTCGTCTTTCTCAACTCCTCTCCGTGAGAACACCTTGGCATCAATTACAATGCCCTTCACTCCTGGCGGGACTCTTAAGGATGTGTCCTTAACATCTCCGGCCTTATCCCCGAATATGGCCCTCAAAAGCTTTTCTTCCGGGGAAAGCTGGGTCTCTCCCTTGGGGGTTATCTTTCCGACAAGGATTTCACCCGACATGGCTTCCGCACCAATTCTTATAATACCGCTTTCATCTAAATTCTTCAGGGCATCCTCTCCCACGTTTGGAATATCCCTTGTGATCTCTTCCTTTCCCAACTTCGTATCCCGGGATACTACCTCAAATTCTTCAATATGGATAGACGTATAGATATCCTCTTTCACAATCCTTTCGCTGATGAGAATTGAATCTTCGTAGTTATATCCTCCCCACGACATAAAAGCGACCATGACGTTCCGGCCTAACGCAAGCTCCCCAAGTTCGGTAGACGGGCCATCAGCGATAGTTTGACCTTTCTTGACAAAGACCCCTTTTGTAACAATAGGTTTTTGGGTATAACAGCTATTCTGATTGGATTTTTTAAACTTGATGAGTTTGTAAATCTCCACTTCTGGGACGTCACTATCTGCCTCTCCGCTGGATTGGATGACTATACGCGAGGCGTCCACATCCTCAACGACGCCATCCCTCCTGGCAATGACGGAAACACCAGAATCCCGTGCGATCACGCTTTCTATTCCGGTTCCTATCAAAGGGGCCTCGGACTTTAGTAGGGGAACAGCCTGACGCTGCATATTTGATCCCATCAAAGCCCTATTAGCATCGTCATGTTCCAAAAACGGGATCAAAGAGGCGGAAACGCTTACAAGCTGATCCGGAGATACATCCATGAACTTTACTTCATCGACTGGGGCTTTTCCGGCTTCTCCCGCTATCCGTACCGCTGCTTCCTTTCTAATGAACCTTCCGTTCTTGTCCAAAGGAGCATTTGCCTGTGCAATTGGATATTTCTTTTCATCAAGTGCAGATAAGTATTCGATTTTGTCGGTCGCTTTCCCTTTGTCCACATATCTGTAAGGGGTTTCGATAAACCCAAACTCATTCACCCTCGCATAAGTGCTTATAGAAACAATTAAGCCGATATTCGGACCTTCCGGCGTTTCAATTGGACAAATCCTGCCGTAATGCGTCGGATGAACATCCCGGACCTCAAACCCAGCCCTTTCCCTCGTTAAACCTCCCGGACCCAAAGCGCTTAATCTGCGTTTATGTGTAATTTCCGACATTGGGTTGGTCTGGTCCATGAACTGAGAAAGCTGGCTCGTTCCGAAGAATTCCCTTACAACCGCAGAGACCGGTTTTGAATTGATTAAATCGTGAGGCATCAAGGTTTCTACCTCCTGAAGACTCATTCTCTCCTTGATAGCCCTCTCCATTCTCACAAGCCCGATCCTGTACTGGTTTTCGAGAAGCTCACCGACCGCCCTCACGCGCCGATTTCCGAGGTTATCGATATCATCCACCATTGCCTCGGCTTTTTTTAGGTCAATCAGCTCTTTAACTACAGCCAAAATATCCTCTCTTCGTAAGGTTCTCTGCTCGAGGGGTACATCAAAACCGAGCCGGTAATTTAGCTTCAGCCGCCCTACCTTTGAAAGGTCATAAGTGTTTGAGTTAAAAAAGAGGTTGTTGAAAAAAGTATTGGCTACTTCCTGGGTTGGGGGACTGCTGGGACGCATCTTTCTATAGATATCAAGAACCCCTTCGTCAGGTGTATCTATCTTATCTAAAAGCATTGTGTCCCTGATAGTGGTGATCACACCCTGCGCATCCAGGACGAGGCATTCTATCTCCGTTACTCCTTTTTCCTGGAGATTTTCGAGTGTTTCCCCGGAGAGCGCTTGATTCCCCTTAGCCAGGATTTCACCCGTTTTTGGATCTACCGAGTCATCCGCAATCACTCTATCTTCTATATCCTCAAGGTTAATGGGTATGCGGGTGATCCCGGCAGACTGAAGGACCTTATGCAGGCGTTTGGTGTATTTATCACCTTTATTGGCGAGAACCTTTTTTGTGCTGGCATCAATAATATCCCTGGTAATCTTCTTTTGATATAAACTCTGCAGCTTGACCTCCCGCCAGCACTCATTTTTTGATATGCCGATGATTTCCGTATCATAGAAATGACGCAAGATTTCCCTGCTGGAATATCCAAGCCCTTTCAAGAGTATAGTAGCCGGGAATTTCCGTCTCCTGTCGATACGAACATACAAGAAATCTTTTGGATCAAACTCAAAATCAAGCCAGGATCCTCTCAATGGAATAATCCGTGCTGAATAGAGAAGCTTTCCACTGGAATGAGTCTTTCCTTTATCGTGGTCAAAAAAGGCACCCGGGGATCGATGGAGCTGGCTGACTACAACCCTTTCAGTTCCATTGATAATAAAAGTCCCACGATCAGTCATCATGGGGATAGTTCCGAAATAGATTTCTTGCTCCTTGATATCTCTAATGCTCTTTGTTCCATTGGCAATATCTGTATCAAACACAACAAGTCGGACAGTCAGTTTTACCGGGGCCTCATATGTCATGCTTTTGTTCAGACAATCTTCCTCATCATATTTGATATCTTCAAATGTATACCTGACGAATTCCAAAGAGGATGTGCCTGCAAAATCATGGATAGGGAAAACGCTCTTATATGCCCCTTGAAGCCCGATATCCTGGCGCTCATTGGGAGCGACATCTTGCTGCAAAAACCGGTAATAAGAGCGTTTCTGCATACCAATTAGACTTGGGATCTCAATAATTTTCTTGATCTTTCCAAAACTTCTTCTTATGCGTCGGCTGACACCATCTTGTTCTGACATGGTATATCCTTCGATTGATAATGGACAATTGACGATTGAAAAATAAAAGCAATAATCGGCAAATAGCTAATTAAAGAATTTACATTTAAATAGCAACACCCTTACTCATACTCACAGAGCGAGGTGCACCACCCTCATCCGGCTTATCGAGCTATTATTTGACCTCAACGGTTGCGCCGGCTTCTTCAAGCTGGTTTTTAATGCTCTCTGCCTCTTCTTTAGGTACACCTTCCTTTACAGGTCCTGGCGCTCCATCGACAACAGCCTTGGCCTCTTTAAGACCCAACCCCGTAATAGCTCGAACCGCTTTAATAACCTGTATTTTTCTATCTCCCACAACAGAAATAATCACATCAAACTCTGTCTTTTCAGCAACTTCTTCCTGGACCTGTGCGGCTGGAGCCGCTGATGCTACGGCAACAGGAGCCGCGGCACTCACTCCAAATTTATCTTCCAGTTCCTTTACAAACTCAGAGAGCTCAAGAACGGTCATATTCGAAATAAACTCAATAACATTTTCCTTACTGATAGTCGCTGCCATATCTTTCTTTCAACCTCCGTAGTTTTTCGTTAAGGCATTAAGCTTCCTTTTGATCTTCAATTGCTTTGAACACATTCAACAACTTGACTATAATACCATTCAAAACCCTTGCCAGGGACGCCGGAATAGCCTGCATGGCGGACAAGGACTGGGCCAAAAGCACTTCCCTTCCTGGCAATTCCGCCAAGCGTTTGATGGCCTCCGCATCAATCGCCTTTCCAGATATCTGGCCACCTTTTATCTTAAGTTGTTTAAAGTTCCCGGCAAGATCGATTAGAACTTTTGCAGGACTTACAACATCATCATAAGTGACAGCGATGGCCGATGGCCCCTGCATATGATCTTCAATCAATCCAGTCTCAGTATCCCGGCTCGCCAGCTTTAGAAGTCTATTCTTTACTACTTGAAATTCTGAACCTACTGATCTGAGCTCTTTTCTCAGATGATTTATCGCCTCCACATCAAGGCCCTTGTAATCAACTAAAAAAGTGCCCTGAGCCTTTTTAAGGCGGCTCCGAAGTTCAGCTATGAAATCTTCCTTTTCTTGTCTATCCATATTCACCTCCTCTCCTTTCGACAATAAAGATGCCAAAGGCAGAGGTACGAAGCACGAATTCTCGTTGAATCCAGTCTCGGCAGGCTTAACTCTTTTAAGCCCATAACCGCCATCCCTCAGGAGTTACCATGGATGACCGCCAAGGCGCCTGCTGTCTTTGACAAAATATATTTCTATTAAAGCAACTCTTTAGCTTGTTAATAAAATCGTAATAATTTAGCGTTTTATAACAAGAATCAAAGGGGCGCGGGGATCTCTTTTATAAATGCCGCATCACAAATTCACCCAATGCCAGCAACACGCCCCCCCACCGGGGCGTAGGCCCTATGGGCCGGAGGCTGGGCTTTGACCATTGGTTCCTAGCCCCGATAGCGGGATCTACGCTACGCTCCGACAGGCAGGGATGGCGGTCTTAATCATTAAGATTTCCGTATGGGGCTGTCCTCTGCTTGAATTATAAGGCCTAACTGCCGTGCCATGTAATGGTGTAAGCATATGCGGCTTTTAAAAAAGAGATCCCCACGCCCCTGTACTCAATGATCGGTTTTTTCAAAAAGCTAAAGTGTTATCAAAAATCAATGGTAAATTGCAGGGACAATCTCCTCAATTCATTCCTCCCAAAATGATCCATCAGGGAGAAGACTCTGGTCCTACAATAACGTGTTTAAATTTCTTGGGATTTCCGGTTCGGCATAAATTACGACTTACTGATTTAAGATATCCTTAACGTATGCAGGGTCGACCTTGATTCCCGGCCCCATACTAGTGGAGATGCCTATGCTTCTAATATAAGTCCCCTTACTGGCAGGAGGCTTTAATCTCATGATCGTATCTATAAAGGCAACAATATTTTCGAGAAGCCTTTCCAGGCCAAATGAAACCTTGCCCATTGGTGCATGCACAATACCTGCTTTTTCAACTCTAAAATCTATCTTACCCGCTTTGATTTCTTTAACAGCCTTTGCTATGTCAAAAGTAACCGTGCCTAATTTAGCATTCGGCATCATGCCCCTCGGGCCTAAAATACGCCCAAGTTTTCCGACAGAACTCATCATGTCAGGTGTAGCAATCGCCTTGTCGAATTCAAGAAAACCCTTCTGAACTTTCCCCACCAGATCATCTGATCCTACATAATCTGCACCTGCCTCCTGAGCCTCCTTCTCTTTCTCGCCCTTTGCAAAAACAGCCACGCGAACCTCCCTGCCCACACCATTGGGCAAGACAACCGTACCTCTTACCATCTGATCTGCGTGTCTGGGATCCACGCCCAACCTAACAGCTAAACCCACGCTTTCATCAAATTTTGCATAAGCACAGTCAAGCGCCAAATGGACTGCCTCTTCGAAGTTATATTTTTTATGTCTATCGATCTTGTTAGAACTATCACTGAATTTTTTTCCTCTTTTGGCCATAAAATTTTTCCCCTAAAGCTAATCAGGTTAAGCCTCAATCACCGTGACACCCATACTCCTGGCGGTACCCATGATGATCTTAACTGCGCCATCTATATCATAAGCATTTAAATCCTCAAACTTGAGTTTTGCAATCTCCTCTACCTGTTTCCGGGTTACCTCTCCTACTATTTCCCGATTTGGTTCGCCTGAACCCTTGGCAATTTTTGCAGCTTGCTTTAAAAGCACCGATGCGGGGGGCGTTTTTGTAATAAAAGAGAAAGACCTGTCGGCATAAATTGTTATGATAACAGGGATAATCGTACCAGTCTGTTCCTGAGTCCTGGCATTAAACACCTTGCAAAACTCAGCAATATTGACTCCATGCTGCCCTAATGCAGGACCGATGGGTGGAGAAGGGTTTGCCTGTCCCCCCTTCACCTGCAGCTTAACAGATCCAATAATTTTTTTTGCCATGATAAACCTCTTCCAAATTTACAAGCGATCAGCACTCAGCCGTCAGCTTTCAGCAAAATCATACTGGCAAATAAAACCCTGGCGACCATCCAAATAATGTGATTTAGGTAGCTCGTTGTTTTTTATATGCCACACAGCCTGAATGCTGACCGCTGAACACCTCTTTTAAACTTTATTAACCTGTATAAAATCAAGTTCCACAGGTGTTGGACGTCCAAATACAGTGATGAGTACCCTGAGTTTTTCTTTATCCGGCTTCATTTCATCTACAATACCCTGGAAGTTACTAAAGGGACCATCAATTACCCTTACTTCATCACCCTCTTCAAATTGATATTTTGGCTTAGGTCGACTCAGGCCTTCTTCCATCTGTCGGATTATTCTCTCTGCCTCTTCATCAGGAATTGGGGCCGGTTTTACGTCTCCGCCAACAAACCCCGTCACTTTCGCAGTATTTCTGACTGTATGCCATGTCTTTTCATCCAAAACCATTTGGACCAGGATATATCCGGGATAAAATTTCCGTGATGATGTCCTTTTCTGACCTTTTCTCAGCTCAATTACCTGTTCGGTCGGAACAAGTATCCTGCCGAAATATTTTTCCTGTCCAAGTATCTTTATTCTCTCTTCCAGATTCATTTTCACATTGCTCTCGAATCCGGAATAGGTATGAACAATGTACCATTTCAGTTCCACAACAACACCCTTATGATTTTCGATTGACGATTGAATATAAGCAATCGTCAGCCTATCTTACAATATTCTTAATGATTTTTATGAGTCCAAAATCCACTAAACCGAGAAAAAACGCGATTATAAGTGTCAGAACTATAACTACACCGGTAGAGGCCAATAACTCCTTTCTGGTTGGCCATTTGACCTTCTTCAGCTCCATCTTTGATTCTTTTAAGAATTGTCTCGTTATGTTGATAACTTTTGCGACAGACCGTTCATTTCCCTTTTTTTTATCACCAACATCTTTTGAGATATTCCTAACAGACTTCTGCCTGACCTCCACTTTTTCTGGCGGCTTTGCTTCAGAATCTGCAACCTTCTGTCTTCTGATGGCAGGACTTTTCTTTTTGGCGCTTTTGCTTTTTTTCGATTTATGTTTCTGTTTTTTCATCAGGCCCAAAGAATTATTATTTAAATATTGACGGCTTCTTAAAAAATCAAATTTGCTTGTTTATCTGGATTCCCGCTGTAGTTTATTCCCGCCCCATAGGGGCGGGAGCTTGCAATGACGATAAAGTATTTAATATCAAGCAAATATAACAGCCGTCATACCCGCGAAGAGCTTGCCCCAGCGAAGGGAGGGGCGGGTATCCAGGCGTTTAAATAACTTTTTACGAGACCGTCAAATATGACAAATCAAAAAATGGCAGGCCAGGAGGGATTCGAACCCCCAACACCCGGATTTGGAGTCCGGTGCTCTAACCGTTAGAGCTACTGGCCTGCATTTTGCTTCAAGACCTACTTTATTTCCTTGTGAACAGTATGGGTCCTGCAAGAGGGGCAGTACTTTTTCAATGATAGCTTATCCGGCGTTTTTCGTTTATTTTTTGTTGTTGTATAATTCCTGCCCTTACACTGTTCACATGCCAGTGTAACGATATCACGCATAACCTAAACTTCTCCTTTTATTCTATAATTTCACTGATAACGCCGGCACCAACAGTTCTTCCGCCTTCACGAATTGCAAACCTCAATTCCTTCTCCATCGCTATCGGCGTAATCAAATTAATCTCCATCGTCACATTGTCTCCCGGCATCACCATCTC